>JAQTZQ010000276.1 GCA_028687645.1 Rhodocyclaceae bacterium | reverse complement strand
TCCAGTTTACTGTCGCCAAAAACAGATAGCCGGCGCCATACACGGTTTTGATAAAGGCCGGGCTGTCGGCTTCGGGTTCCAGTTTGCGGCGCAGGCGGGAGATGCGGACGTCGATGCTGCGGTCGGTGGGGGAAACGTCGCGGTTGCCCATCAGTTGCTCACGTTGCAGGATGCGATTGGGGCTGCTGACGAAGGCGCGTAATAAATCGGCTTCGGCGGTGCTCAGCAGTTGCTCCTCGCCATTGGGTGCGGTCAGGGTGTTGTTGCCAGTGTTGTAGTGCCAGCCGGAGAACTCGGCGATTTGTCGGCTATCGCCAGCTTGGGCGGTTTCGCGGCGGCGCAAGATGCTGCGCACGCGGGCGACCAGTTCGCGTGGCTCAAAGGGCTTCAGCACATAGTCGTCGGCACCGAGTTCGAGACCCATGACGCGGTCGCTGACATGGCCGCGACCGGTCAAGATCATGATGCCGCAGGGCGATTGGGCGCGGACGCGCTGCATGACTTCGATGCCGTCCATGTCCGGTAGGCCGAGGTCAATGATACAAAGATCCGGCGCCAGGCTGCGTAGGCGGCGCAGCAGATCTCCGGCACTGCGACACCAGGCGGTGCGAAAGCCGAAGTCAGCGAGTATTTGCTCGATGATTTTGGCCACATCGGGGTCGTCCTCGACGATGGCGATGAGTTTGTGGGTGTGGTCGCTGGTGTTTTCGGTCATACCTTGAGTCGCCCCCGTTTGATTGAGGGGAATTATCCCAGAGATGCCGGGGGTAAGTGGCGTCTTCCAGGGGCTGTTACGGTCGACGGCAATTTTGCGGCAAAAAGCGCTGATGGGTTGGAGATTGCTCTTCATGCCTTCTATCGCTATGCTCAAACTACCAAGCTGAACCACCACGAGGACCATCATGAGTCTGCCGCAAGCGAAAATTCCTTTTTCTCCCGACGATTACCTGGCCTGGGAGCAGGAGCAGCCCTGCCGCAATGAATATATTGATGGCGAAGTGTTTGCCATGAGCGGCGCGTCAGATGCGCACGGTACGGTGGCGCTCAATCTGGCGGCGCTCCTGCACGCAGCGTTGCGCGGCACGCCCTGCAAGCCCTTCATCGCTGACATGAAGGTTCATGTCGCGGTCACCAACAGCTTTTTCTACCCCGATATTGTGGTGACTTGCGACCCGCGCGACCGCACTCCCGAGGCCAGCCACGTCAAGCAGCACCCGATGCTGATCGTTGAAGTGTTGTCGCCCAGCACCGAAGCCTACGACCGGGGTAACAAGTTTGCTGCCTACCGTCAGCTTGAATCCTTGCAGGAGTACGTTCTGATCAGTCTCGAAGCGCGCCGTGTTGAAATTTTCCGGCGTGATGCCTCGGGGCGCTGGGTGCTGCATCCGTTTGCGCTGAATGAAGGCCTTGAACTCGCCAGCCTAAATTTCAGCTGCCCGGTTGCCGAGATTTTTGAGGATGTTGAGGGCGAATAGCCGCTAAGCGGCCAGTGTTTGAACCTCAAACCCAACCACGGAACGGCTTTCCTTGCTGAATTCCACACCAATCAGATGAATCGGCTGGCCGCTGGCCTTATGTTTGTCAGCGTAACCCTTGGCGATGATTTGCTGCAATGCCCGGCCTTCGGGTTCGAGTTCAACGACCTTGAATTCAAACAGATAAATCTGCCCATTGAACTTGAGCGCCATGTCCAGCCGCCCGGCGTTGCTGCTTTCTTCACAGACAATATCCAGCCCTAGGGCGGCAAAGTAGCTGTAGAACACACTGGCGTAATAGCCCTCGTATTGGGCGATGGGGTTGTTGTCTAACCACTGGTGCGGGATACCGGCGTAAAAAGCAGTGAATAAGGTTTGCAGGCCAGGGAAGTCATTGGCTTGCAGGAGATCACCCAAGCGTAGTTTGTGACGCAGAGTTTTGCTGGTATGTTCGATGGGCCCGCTCCAGGCGTGCAGCAGGCTGTTGGCAAGACTTTGGTAGACCTCGTGATTGGGGTATTTCAGCCGGTAGCGGTATTCGTTGAAACTGAACTCGACATCAGAAATGGTCAGATAGCCGGCTTGAAACATGAGCGCTTCGGCGGGGATGTGGTCGACATCGAAGCTGGAGAGCAGATCAGCGTCCGTCTGCAGTTGCCCTAGCTCGGGCAACCAGGTTTGGTTGCGGGCGAGCAGATCAACCAAAAACGTCGGTGTCCCGGTCTCGAACCAGTAGGGTCTGAAAAGCCGGGAATCAAAAAGCAGCAGAACATCAAATGGGTTATAGACCGATTCCCCCGTCCAGTTGTAACCGTTATACCAATGGCGAATCTGCTCGCGGTCGAGGCCGGGGAGTTCAGGCGCAAAGACGGCATCGAGATCAGCCTCGGTATAACCGCAGAGTGCCGAGTAGCGGGTATCGAGGGTGATGTCCTTGAGGTTGTTCAACCCGGAAAAAAGGCTGACCTTGCTGAATTTACTGACGCCAGTGAGTAGCGCGAATTTGATGTGCGCGTCGCTGTCTTTAATGACCGAGTAGAAATCACGCAGGCCATCACGCAGTTCCCGAGCGATTTCCGGCTGCTGCAGATTGTCCAGCATCGGCTTGTCGTATTCGTCCACTAGCACGACAACTCGCTGACCCGTTTGGGCGTGAGCTTGGCGGATGAGTTCGGCAAAGCAGGCACGACCGCCCGTCTGAATGCAGGTAATCCCCAGCGTTTGCTGATTAATATCGAGCAGCTCACGGATTTTGTCGTCAAGCTCTGCCCGGTTGCGCAGCACACCACCACCAAAGCTGATGCGGATGACCGGGTAGCGTGTTTGCCAGTCCCAGTGGTATTCACAGTACAGGCCAGTGAATAAAGCCTGGTTGCCGGCGAATAACTCCGCCAGGGTGTCGATAAACAGGCTTTTGCCAAAACGGCGCGGGCGGGAGAGGAAGTAGTAGCTGCCTTGCTCGATCAAGTCGAGCGCCAGGAGGGTTTTGTCGACGTAATAACAGCCTTGCTCGCGCAGTTTGGCGAAGGTCTGGATGCCAATCGGCAGTTTTTTGCGGGGGAGTGGCGCGCTCATGCCGGTATTGTAGCCGGTGTGACTGGCTCGGATTGACACTCGGTACTAAACCGTAGGCCGCTCCCCAAAATCCAAGGAGCAGCCTACGGCTTAGGTGTTACTTGACCCTCCTGCCTACCCCCAAAACTCAGGCAAACCCAACGCCTTGGCCTGCTCGACCCCGACGACAGCAACAAAGGCACTCAAATCATAATCCTGCCCAAGAACTGGCGTCGGCCCCTGGCCAGTGCCGCCATACAGTACCGCCCCAATCTTCACTCCTTCAATGTTACGGATAATGTCCTGCTCACCGCTGATTCGGTTGAAGATTGCCACCTCCGCCACACCATCGACGCTCACCAGACGCGCCCCAAAATCGGCCAGCACACCAGCGTAGACCGCAATATCGATCCCTTCTCCGCCATCCAGCAGATCATTGCCGGCACCGCCCACCAGATAATCATTGCCGCTCTCGCCATACAGGAAGTCATCACTACTGTCTGCCGCCCAGCCTGATTCTTGCAAGACCAGATCCTGACTGTTCGCAGTAACAGCAGTAAGTCTAGCGGGTTGAAGTCCCGTTCGGGGAGTTGTCCGTACGCCCCGGTAGCATGAGGAAGCGGCGTCGCGGTAACGCGGGGTCGTGAGTTTCCAAACAGCAAGAGAG
>JAQTZQ010000088.1 GCA_028687645.1 Rhodocyclaceae bacterium | reverse complement strand
CGACGTGGCCGCCGCCCTGCCGATGGCCTTGCACCAAGCCAAACAGGATGTGCGGGTGTTGATTCCGGCTTATCCGGCGATGAAGCAGGCCTTCCCGAATGCCATCGCCATTGCCGATATTCCGTCATTGGCGCCAGCGCTCCCCGCCGCTCGCCTGCTCGCCACGGAGGCCGATGGCCTACCGCTGTTATTGCTCGACTGCCCGGCGCTTTTTGACCGCCCCGGCAATCCCTATCTTGATGCCCAAGGTCACGATTGGGCCGACAACGACATTCGCTTCGGCCTGCTGTCGCGCGTTGCCGCCTTGCTCGGCCAAGCCGGATCGCCCCTGGACTGGCACGCCGACATCGTGCATTGCAACGATTGGCAAACCGCGTTGGCGCCAGCCTGGCTGCATTTTGAAGGCGGCGCGGCGAGCGTCATTACCGTTCACAACATCGCCTTTCAAGGCTGCTTTGGCGGCGAAGCGCTAGTCGCCGAGTTAGGCCTGCCGGCTCATGCCTGGCGCTTCGACGGCGTTGAATATCACGGCCAGCTCTCCTTCCTCAAAGCCGGCCTGCAACTCGCCTCGCAAATTTCCACCGTCAGCCCGACCTACGCGCGTGAAATTCAGGATGAGCATTTCGGCTACGCCCTCGCCCCTTTGCTGCGCCATCGCGGCACGCACTTGCGGGGGATTCTGAATGGTGTCGATACGACGATCTGGAATCCGGCCAACGACCCCGCCATTCCTCACCCCTACGCCGCCAATCGACTGGCCGCCAAGCGCCTCAACAAGGCCGCGCTACAACACGAAATGGGGCTTGAAGAAGCCAACGACCGCCCGCTATTCGGCGTTATCAGCCGCCTGACCAGCCAGAAGGGGCTAGATCTGCTGCTCACTATTGGCGACGGCATCGCGCATCTACCCGCCCAACTCGTCCTGCTCGGTAGCGGTGATAAATTGATGGAAGCCGGTTTCAGCGCACTGGCCGAGCGCTTCCCCGGTCAAGTTGCCATCAAACTCGGCTTTGACGAAGGTTTGGCCCATCGCATCGAAGCCGGTGCTGACTGCTTCCTGATGCCCTCACGATTCGAGCCCTGCGGCCTCAACCAGATGTACAGCCTGCGTTACGGCACACCGCCCATCGTCCGCGCCACCGGCGGCCTGGCCGATACAGTGATCGACGTCAATGAAGAGACGCTGGCCGACAAAACCGCCAACGGCTTTGTGCTGGATGACGAAACGCCGCACGCCCTATGGCTGGCGCTGGTGCGCGTGGCTAACACCTGGCAGGACAAGAAGCTGTGGCAGCGCATCCAGCAAAACGGCATGCGCCGGGATTTTTCCTGGGAGCACGCCGCGCACGAATACATCCACCTTTATCACGATGCCATCGCTGCTCACCATGCCTGAAATCGTCATCATCGCCGCCGTCGCCAAGAACCGGGTAATCGGCAAGGACAACCAACTGCTGTGGAATATTCCGGAAGACATGGCGCACTTCAAGGCGCTGACCGCCGGCCACACCGTCATCATGGGGCGTAAAACCTGGGAATCGCTCCCAGCGCGTTTTCGTCCGCTACCCGGACGACGCAATATCGTTATCAGTCGCCAACGTGATTACGCAGCGCCGGGTGCAGAAGTGGCCGACTCATTAAAAAACGCCCTAGAACTGGCGTCGACCGCGACCAAAGGGAGTGCAAAGCCGACCGAAGGGAGTGCAAAGCCAACAATTGCTTTCATCATCGGCGGCGAGCAAATTTACACGCAGGCAATGGAATTTGCAGATCGACTGGAAATCACCGAAGTCGACCTAGAACTGGAGGGCGACGCCTCGTTTCCCGAAATCAGTGCGGTCAACTGGCAAATCACGGCAAAAAACACCCCGCCCAGCAGTACTGGAACGGGGTTTTCTTTCGTGACTTACCGGACGCAATCGACGTAATACCGCCCCTCGCCATCCTTGATCAGACCATGCGTATCGGTCTCGAAGCCAGGGAAAGCCGCATTGAACTCACGAACAAATTTAAGGTAATTGCAGATCGTCGTATTGAAGCGCTCGCCCGGAATCAGTAGCGGAATACCCGGTGGATAAGGCGTCAGCAGCACCGCAGTAATTCGGCCTTCCAGCGCGTCGACCGCAACACGTTCGATTTCACGGTGCGCCATTTTGGCAAAAGCATCGGCCGGGCGCATAGCCGGAACCATATCCGACAGATACATCTCGGTGGTCAAGCGAGCAACGTCATTACGCTTGTAAACACTGTGAATCTGCGTGCACAAATCGCGCAAACCAACGCGCTCGTAGCGCGGGTTTTTCTGCACAAATTCCGGCAGCGCTTTCCACAATGGCTGGTTCTTGTCGTAATCGTCCTTGAATTGCTGCAAGGCCGTCACCAGCGTATTCCAGCGGCCTTTGGTGATGCCAATGGTAAACATGATGAAGAAGCTGTAAAGACCGCATTTCTCGACGATAACACCGTGTTCGGCCAGATATTTGGTAACGATAGCCGCCGGAATGCCGAATTCGTCGGCAAAATCACCATCAACATCCAGGCCCGGCGTAATGATGGTGGCCTTGATCGGATCGAGCATGTTGAAGCCATCGGCCAGATTGCCAAAGCCGTGCCAACGCTCACCCGGCTTGAGCATCCAGGCCTCACGCTCTTCAATGCCTTCTTCTGACAAATTATCCGGGCCCCAGACCTTGAACCACCAATCGGTACCCCACTCCTCGTCCACCTTGCGCATGGCACGGCGGAAGTCGAGCGCCTCGGTAATCGACTCCGCAACCAACGCGGTGCCAGCAGGCTCCTCCATCATCGCCGCTGCCACATCGCAGGAAGCGATGATTGAATACTGCGGCGAGGTCGAGGTGTGCATCAAATAGGCTTCGTTGAAAATATCGCGGTCAAGCTGCTGCTGTTCGGCATCCTGAACCAGAATTTGCGAGGCCTGACTCAAACCAGCCAGCAGTTTGTGCGTAGACTGCGTGGAAAAAATCATCGACTCCTTGCAACGCGGACGGTCCGCGCCGATGGCGTGGTAGTCGCCATAAAAATCGTGAAAAGCGGCGTGCGGCAGCCAGGCTTCATCGAAATGCAGCGTGTCGATCTTGCCGTCAAGTTCAGCCTTGATGTCCTCGACGTTGTACAAAATGCCGTCGTAAGTCGACTGCGTGATGGTCAGCACGCGCGGCTTGGCGGTTTTGTCGGTGATGAACGGATTGGCGGCAATCTTCTTCTGAATCGCCTCCCAGGCAAATTCGCTCTTCGGAATCGGCCCGATGATGCCGAAGTTATTGCGCGTCGGCATCAGGAAAATAGGGATCGCGCCGGTCATCATGATGGCGTGCAAAATCGACTTGTGGCAGTTGCGATCAACGACCACGATATCACCCGGCGCCACCGTCGAGTGCCAGACAATCTTGTTCGAGGTCGAGGTACCGTTGGTGACGAAATACAGGTGATCGGCATTGAAGATACGCGCCGCGTTGCGCTCGGAAGCGGCCACCGGGCCGGTGTGATCAAGCAACTGGCCGAGCTCTTCGACGGCATTGCAAACGTCGGCACGCAGCATGTTTTCACCGAAAAACTGGTGGAACATCTGGCCAACCGGGCTTTTGAGGAACGCCACCCCGCCCGAGTGGCCGGGGCAATGCCAGGAATACGAGCCGTCCGCCGCGTAATGAGTCAGGGCGCGGAAGAAAGGCGGTGGCAATGAATCGAGATAGGCATTCGCCTCACGCTTGATATTGCGGGCGATAAACTCCGGCGTGTCCTCGAACATATGGATGAAGCCATGCAGTTCACGCAGCACGTCGTTCGGAATGTGGCGCGAGGTGCGGGTTTCACCGTGCAGGAAAATCGGAATTTCGGAGTTACGATTTCGGATTTCGGAGACAAAGGCACGCAAGTCAGCCAATGTTTCCTCCGGCTCCAGCGCCAGTTCTTCGTCATCAATCGACAGAATGAAAGCGCTGGCGCGCGACTGTTGCTGGGCAAACGAGGTCAGGTCACCGTAACTGGTGACGCCGAGCACTTCCAGCCCCTCCTTTTCCAGCGCATCGGCGAGCGCGCGGATACCCAGGCCGGAGGTGTTCTCTGAGCGAAAGTCTTCATCAATGATGATGATGGGGAAGTGGAAGCGCATTTTGTATCCTTGAAAAGCGGCGACCCGCCGCAGCGGGTCACAGAATAAGACGGTTTTGTTACAAGCTGGCGTCAGATTTTGGGTAAGGTTACGCCGATCTGGCCCTGATACTTGCCGCCACGATCCTTGTAAGAGGTTTCGCAAACCTCATCAGATTCGAAAAACAAGACCTGAGCGCAGCCTTCACCCGCGTAAATTTTGGCCGGCAGCGGTGTCGTGTTGGAAAACTCCAGCGTCACGTAGCCTTCCCACTCGGGTTCAAACGGTGTCACATTGACAATAATGCCGCAGCGGGCGTAGGTCGATTTACCCAGGCAAATAGTCAGCACTGAGCGCGGAATGCGGAAATATTCCATGGTGCGGGCCAGCGCAAATGAGTTGGGCGGAATGATGCAGACATCAGATTCGATTTCGACAAAAGACTTTGGATCAAAGTTTTTCGGATCGACCACCGTTGAATTGATGTTGGTGAACACCTTGAATTCACGGGCGCAACGAATATCATAGCCATAGCTGGAGGTGCCATAGGAAACAATTTTCTCGCCATTCTGCTCGCGCACCATTTCCGGCGAAAACGGCTCGATCATGCCGTACTCTGCCGCCATGCGGCGTATCCATTTATCTGATTTGATGGCCATTTATTCGATTCCGCTCGACAAAAAACAAAGGCGGGATTTTACCCGCCTTTGTGTATGGACTTGACGATAATTTAGGTGTTCTGGACGACGATATTCGGGAACTTTGAAGTCATGTCCTTGGCCTTCTCGCCTACCTTGACCGCCACCCGGCGGGCAATCGTCCGGTAGATTTCTGCGGTACGCGAATCAGGCGCCCCCACCACCGTCGGCTTGCCGCTGTCGGCCATTTCACGAATCGCCATTTCGAGCGGCAGGCTGCCGAGGAATTCGACGTCGTAGTCCTTGCACATCTGCTCACCGCCGCCGGTGCCAAAAATATGCTCTTCGTTGCCGCACTTGGAGCAGATATGAATGCTCATATTTTCGACGATGCCGAGAATCGGAATATTCACCTTCTCGAACATTTTCAGCCCCTTGCGGGCATCGATCAGGGCGATATCTTGCGGCGTGGTGACAATCACCGCGCCCGTCACCGGTACTTTTTGCGCCAGCGACAATTGAATATCACCGGTACCCGGCGGCATATCGACAATCAGGTAATCAATGTCACGCCAGTTAGTCTGACCGATCAACTGATCTAGTGCCTGAGCGACCATCGGGCCACGCCAAACCATCGGCGTTTCGACATCAACCATAAAACCGATCGACATCGCCTTTAGACCATAAGCCTCCAGCGGCTCCATGCTTTCGCCGTCTTTGGATTCCGGCTGCTGACCAGCCAGGCCAAGCATTTGCGGCTGCGATGGACCGTAAATATCGGCATCCAGAATGCCGACGTTGGCGCCTTCCTGAGCCAGCGCCAGGGCCAGATTGACCGCTGTTGTGCTCTTGCCGACACCGCCCTTACCCGAGGCAACAGCAATAATATTTTTGACGCCGGAAACCAGCTTGACGCCCTGCTGGACGGAATGCGCCACAATTTTTGAAAAAACATTGGCAGAGACATTGCCGACACCCGGCAAGGTGCGCACAGCGGCGATAACCTGCTTGCGAATGCCGTCGATCTGCGTTTTGGCCGGGTAGCCCAACTCAATGTCAAAAGAGACATCGGCGCCATCAATTTTGATGTTCTTGAGCGCTTTGCCGGCGACAAAATCCTTGCCCGTATTCGGGTCGACCGCAACAGAGATGGCGGTCTTGATCTGCTGTTCAGTGAAACTCATGAAAACTCCGGTTCAGGTTGGAAAGCCGGGCAAATACCCGAGTAATTCTGTCCAGTATAAACCCTGAAACCGCTAATATACAATCAGCTCGGAGAAACCGGATCAAGGCGATAACCCTGCCCGTAAACTGCGGTGAGCACCATGCCGCTTTCGCCGGACAGACCCAGCTTTTTACGCAAGCGACTTGCATGCGTATCGACGGTGCGCGTATCAACGTCGGTATCACGCTCCCAGATACGGCTCATCAGCTCTTCCCTCGGCAAAACCCGACCAACGTTGTCGAGAAAAATAATCGCCAGGTCGTACTCACGCTGGGTTAAATCAACCTCGCTCCCATTGATTCGGATGCGCCGCCCTTCGGCGTCAACCTCAATGGCACCGTGGCGTTGGATTGCCCCGGCTCTTCCCCTCCCACGCTGTAGCAGGCGGTGGACACGCGCCATGAACTCCATGTAGCGCAGCGGCTTGGCCATGTAGTCATCGGCGCCCATGCGCAGGATGTCGGATGCCGCGTCCTCGTCGGTTCGCGACGTGCAAAAGATAACCGGGACGTCCCAGCCAACGGTCTGACGAATATGTTTCAACACCTCGTCGCCGCCCATGTCGGGCAAAATCCAGTCGAGGACGAAAAAATCGAATTTCGTAGTCTTCAAAGCTTCAATGAAAGACCCTCCGTCGGCAAAAACGTCAACGTGATGACCTTCGCCTTTCAAAATGGCCTTTAGCACTTCCGCCTGACTACGACTGTCTTCAATAACCGCAAAATTCATATTTTTTCTCCACAGCATGATGATGCCCACGCCAAACGGATGATGCAATACGACTTAGGTCTATATTACAAAGTCGACACAATCGTTTGCTGCAGCGACACATGTCGCTTTGGCTGAAAACATCCAAAGCCTGAGAAATCTGAGGAAAAAGACCTGCGCGCGGTAAAATCGCGTTTTTATTTTCACCTACCTCTCGCCATGCCGCGCAAAATTTTGGTCACCTCAGCCCTGCCTTATGCCAATGGATCCATCCATTTAGGGCATTTAGTTGAATATATCCAGACTGACATTTGGGTACGCTTCCAGAAAATGTCGGGCAACGAATGCTGGTACGTCTGTGCAGACGACACGCACGGCACCCCCATCATGCTACGCGCCGAGAAGGAAGGCATCACGCCGGAGCAGTTGATTGCCCGGGTGCATGGCGAACATTCGCGCGATTTTGCCGGGTTCCATGTCGGTTTTGATAATTACCACAGCACCCATTCGCAGGAAAACCAGGCCTGTGCCAACGATATTTACCTCAAGCTGCGCGCTGCCGGGTTGATTGAAACGCGCACCATCGAGCAGTATTTTGACCCGGTCAAACAGCTTTTTTTGCCTGATCGCTTTATCAAAGGCGAATGCCCAAAGTGTCACGCCAAGGATCAATACGGCGACAACTGCGAAGTTTGCGGGGCGGCTTATGCGCCGACCGATTTGATTGAGCCGTTTTCCGCCATTTCTGGCGCAAAACCTGAGCTGCGCACCTCAGAGCACTATTTTTTCAAACTATCCGACCCGCGCTGCGAATCGTTTCTGCGTCAGTACACCAGCCGCAGCAACGGCGTGCTGCAAAGCGAAGCGGCCAATAAAATGCAGGAGTGGCTGGGCCTGCCGGGTGAAAACAAACTGACTGACTGGGATATTTCGCGCGACGCGCCCTATTTCGGTTTTGAAATTCCGGATGCGCCGGGTAAATATTTTTACGTCTGGCTCGATGCGCCAATCGGCTACATGGGTTCCTTCAAAAACCTTTGCAGCAAGAATGGACTGGATTTTGACGAGTGGTTCAAGGCCGATTCGACGACTGAAATGGTTCATTTCATCGGCAAGGACATTCTCTATTTCCATGCGCTGTTCTGGCCGGCGGAACTGGCGCATGCCGGTTATCGCACGCCGACCAAGATTTTCGCGCACGGGTTTCTTACGGTCGACGGCGCAAAGATGTCGAAATCTCGCGGCACCTTCATTACCGCGCAAAGCTATCTCGACACCGGCCTCAATCCGGAATGGCTGCGCTATTACTATGCGGCCAAGTTGTCAGCCAGCATGGAAGACATCGACCTCAATCTCGAAGATTTCGCCGCTCGCGTCAATTCAGATCTGGTTGGCAAATACGTAAACATCGCTAGCCGCTCGGCAGGTTTCATCGCCAAGCGCTTCAACTGCCAACTGGCGCCGGCCGCAGCCGATTTGCCGGCGATCAAGGCCATTCAGGAAGCGACAGGAAAGATTGCCGAACTCTACGAAGCCCGCGAATTTGCCAAGGCAATGCGCGAAATCATGTTGCTCACCGATGCCGCCAATCAGTATGTTGATAGCGTCAAACCCTGGGAACTGGCCAAGCAGGAAGGCAAGGAAGTTGAGTTGCACGCCGCATGCAGCAATGCGCTCAACCTCTTCCGCCTGCTCACCGTGCTGCTCAAGCCTATTTTGCCGATGCTGGCCGGCAAGGTTGAGGCCTTCCTCAATATCGCCCCGCTGCACTGGACCGACACCCAGAGCCTGCTCGCTGCCGGGCATGGCATCAACACCTACGAACACCTGATGACCCGCGTTGATCCCAAACTGATCGCACAACTGGTTGAAGCCAACAAGGAATCGCTGGCCCCGACGCCGGAGCAGCAATCACCGCAACGCAATGCCGAGCATCAACAACATGACGCCAAGGCTGAAAGCCCGTGGGAGCCGTTCTGCTCCATCGACGATTTCATGAAGGTGGATCTGCGCATTGTCCGCATTGCTAACGCCGAACACGTTGAGGGCGCCGATAAGTTGGTGCGCCTGACGCTGGATGTGGGCAACAACGAAACCCGCAATGTTTTCGCCGGCATCAAATCAGCTTACGACCCAGCCCTGCTGATCGGCCGCTTGACCGTGATGGTCGCCAATCTGGCGCCGCGCAAGATGAAATTCGGGCTATCGGAAGGCATGGTTCTCGCCGCCTCGGACACAGATGGAAAATCACCAGGAATCTTCCTCTTGTCTCCAGACGCTGGGGCGCAACCAGGTATGCGCGTGAAATAAATGAGTGCCGACGAAAATACCGCTGTCAAGCACCTTGCGAATGCCGCAGTGCAGCATATTGGTCTGTGAAGCTCATGTATCACTTTAAGTTCGCGGCTCAATTAACCATGCTGCCTGAGGGTTTTGAAACTATCCACAAAATCTGTGGATAAGTCTGTGAATTAATCCGGGGTAAGCTACTTAAGTGACCGTGGCACAAGGCTTTTTCCTGCATTGCCCGGAACTTAGGCATATTCATAACCCACTGATTTTTAATGGTAAATATTAATTTTGACAAAACCGGAATCCATCTCGCTGAATAACCCGAAACATCTCAAAGGCGAGCGGTTTCTGTGCACAAGTCAAGACTTGACAAGCAATATCTTGAGGGGAAATGAGCATTTTTTTACGCTAACCCTCAAGCTTGGAGAACTCACCCTCGCCGAGAGTCGCAAGCACCTCAAACGCAACATAGTTTCAGCTCATTAAGACAAATTCATGCTCAACAACAGTAATCGCCCACCCAGACCACGCCTGACCGGCCCTATTTTTTGGTATGCCATGATCGACGTCTTCGGACTTTCCTGCGTCGGGATCGGGGCCAGTTGGTTTGCCGCCGGCAAAGGCGCAATTTTGGCCAATTTTCCGACGTCGACCGCAGAAGCCGTGGCTTGCACCGCAGGAGGGGCAGCCGTCATGATCTGGGCTGTTTCGCGCATTCTGCGGGAATTGGCCAAACAGTCCGATGAAATGCAGGGTAAGTACGCTGCGTATATCGCCAAACATCACCCCGACAAAGCCATCAAGCGCGATCCTTCCAATTAGTTTTTGGCCATCAGCGCCCCACCCGATAGATTCCAAGGAAAAACCATGAGTGATTTACCCAAATGCCCGCTATGCCAGTCTGAATACACCTACGAGCAAGGCACGATGTATGTTTGCCCGGAGTGTGCGCATGAATGGAGCAAGGATGGCGAGGCCGATGGCGCCGAGCAAAAGCGCGTCTGGCGCGACGCCAACGGCAACGAACTTCAGGATGGCGATAGCGTGAGCGTGATCAAGGATCTGAAGATCAAGGGCTCATCCTCGGTCGTCAAGGTCGGCACCAAGGTCAAAAATATTCGCCTGATTGACGGTGATCACGATATCGATTGCAAAATTGACGGCATCGGCGCCATGCAGTTGAAATCGGAGTTCGTCAAAAAGGCCTGAGCCAGTTTTTTTTGACGGCTTAAAAGCTCATTGCCAGACCGACCGCGAAGCCGCGCACGTTCTGGCCGAAAGCCCAGCGCGCCACAATGCGCGTGCGCGACACAATGATGTCGTAGGCGCTGGAATCGAACTCGAAGCCGAGGCCGATTGAGTTCATATGGTTGAAGCCGAGCAAGCCTTTCTGGTCGCCCAGGTAGGTGGTGTGGGCGCCTTCCAGCACATAGCGCAGGGGGCGATCCATCACCGTCCAGCCGGTTGGTGCACGATAGCGGGTGTAGAGGCTGGTCGCCTCGGCATCCGCCGAACCTTGAACGGCGTCGCTGGTGCTGCCAAAACTCTTGAGATGAATATTGGTGTAGCGCCACTCGACATCGACTTCGCACTCGGGGGAGACGTATTCATAATCGATCATCAACGAACCGCCCAATCCGTAGGCATTGAGCTGGCCGCCGTTCAAAAAATCCCAGCTACGATCGGTTTTGATTTCCAGATAACGGGCAAACAATGAGAGATCAGAGGCAACCTGGCCCAGCGAAAAGTTGAAAATTGGCCGAATTTTCAGGTTGGGCAAGATAAAAAAATCCCAGCCGACGCCACCAGTCAGCGAAAACGAATTCCACCGAAGCGGGATGCTCAGGCTTTCCTGCCCTTTGGTCGCGACAAACTCCGGATCGTAGCGGATGTAGGCAGCGCCCCCCTCCAGATAAACCGGAAGATCTCTGCCAAGAATGTCGCCACCCGCTACTTGCGTCATCGACACACTTTTTTTCCCGGATTCACCGCCACTAATCGACAAAAAACTGCTGGTCAGATCAGGAACCACCGAAAAAGCCATGAGTGCCAGCACATCATCGGCATGCTGCTTGATCCGCTCGCCCGGCAGCGTAAATTGAGCGGCTACCGGCAAGGCGACAAACAACGCCAGCAAGCCCAGCCATTGGGGGCGGGTGACGAAAGCGATGATCCTGAATTTCATGTTTGAAATGGCATTGAGTCGAGAAAGCGGCGATTTTACTACCCCCCAAAAGCGCCCCCGGAAAGAAAGTGCTCGTCACAAATTGGCAATACTACGTATGACCAAGGTGACAAGAGTACGGCGCGAGCAGTATGATCTAGGCGATTTCATCGCCCCATCCCGGCAACCATAAAACTACAAGTAGGAGACTCGCATGGGATTCTTCGGGAATAACGCAGCCCTGAACAAAATTGATCGCGACATTGCGGCCATTGCTGATGGCAACGCTGACTTGTCGCACGTCGTTGGCACCACGGGCGACGATGCCAGTGGTCGGGTATCGCGCAATATCAACCGTTTTTTCAGCCGGGTACGCGGGCTTATCTCGCACGCCCGCGAAGGCAGTGTCAGCATTGCCGCCGACGCCGCACGGATGAACCATCTGGTGCAACTCACCGGCGACGCGGTGCGCCGTCAGGAGGCCTTGGCCAGCGATGTCTTTGAGTCCAGCAATCGTGTCAGTCAAGCCGTTAGCGCCGTGACCATGAATGCCGAAGCGATTCAGAGTTCGACTTTGAACAACCTGAACTTGGCAGAGCGCTCGCTGCAACAGATGGAAACCGTTGCCAGCACGATGCGCTCGACCAATGAACACATCGAGCACTTCTCCGGCACGGTCAGTGAGTTGCATACCAACTCGATGAAGATCAATGAAATCGTCTCGCTGATCAACGACATTTCCGACCAGACCAACCTGCTGGCACTCAACGCGGCGATTGAAGCAGCTCGTGCGGGTGAGGCAGGTCGTGGTTTTGCCGTGGTCGCCGATGAGGTTCGCAAGCTGGCCGAGAAGGTCAAAAAAGCAACTCAGGTGATCGGGCAAAATACCCAGTCAATGATTAACCTGGTTGCTGACACATCGGCCAAAACGCAAACGATCGTCAGCGAGGTGACGCGGGCCAATGGGTACGTTGAAGCCTCAGCCAACGATCTCGGCACCATGGTCGGTGACTTCAAACGCACTACTGAGCAGTTGGCAACGATTTCCGATGCCATCGGCAATCTGCGCGACAGCAATCAGACCATCCACGGCGAGGTCGAAGAAATTCGCAACCACTCCCTGGATATTTCCGGACGCATGAAGCAATGCCTGGATTCAGCCAAGACGCTGCGCGAATCGACTGAAGACCTGCAATGTACGCTTGCCGATTTTCGTACCGGCAACAGCAAGTTCGATACCCTGCACGATAAATGCACTGAGTTTCGTGATCGGGTCGCTGCCGTTTTGCAAAGTCTCAACGATCGTGGTGTAAATGTTTTTGACCAGCAATACAAAGAAATTCCCGGCTCCAACCCGAAGCGCTACACCACGGCTTACGACAAGCAGTGCGATGCCGAATTAACCCGCATGTACGACGATATGCTGCATGATGTTCAGGGGCTGTCTTACTCACTGTCGGTTGATAGCAACGGCTATGCGCCAGCCCACAACGGGATATTTTCCAATGCGCCAAGTGGCGATCCGGTGGTTGATCTGGCTAAATGCCGCCACAAACGTATTTTCAATGACCCCGTAGGTCTCAAGCTGGCCAAAAATCAGAAGAATTCCCTGTTCCAGACCTATGTCCGCGACACCGGAGAAATCCTCAACGATTTGTCGATGCCGATTACCGTTGCCGGACGACACTGGGGTG
Source organism: Rhodocyclaceae bacterium (assembly GCA_028687645.1). GTDB lineage: Bacteria > Pseudomonadota > Gammaproteobacteria > Burkholderiales > Rhodocyclaceae > Azonexus. Next base: position 2,638 of record JAQTZQ010000088.1, on the reverse strand, counting down.
CGGTGCGTATTGGCTTTAAAACAGACATGGTGGTGTAGCCGGTTTTTTGCCCGCTTGAGTTTTTTTAGCTGGTCACGGTCAACCCGGTTTTTGCGGCATTATTTTGGCACCTGCGGGTGCCAAAATATTTAGTTATAGACGACCTCAACATTCTCCGCCTGCAGCCAGCTTGAAAGCGCCTCCAGCAGCAGATCATCGAGCCGCACACGCATCGCTTCGCCCAACACCAGCTGGCACTCTGCCTCGGCATTGCGGAAATGAATCCGCACTTGCGCCGTGCCAGGCACAAAGGGCATCAGCAGGGATTTCAACTTGCGCGCATCAGCCGAACCGTTCATCCGTAGCAGCAGATGCTTGGCGAAACGCGCGCGCGCTTCGCCGAGGGTCATCAACTTGTCGGCGACCACCCGATTACCGCCGGAAAAGTCGTCGTAACTGACTTTACCTTCAACAATCAGCACTTCATCGGTGCCTACCTTGGCCCGTTCGGCCTCGAACAGTTCATTGAAGACCGAGACTTCGATCATCCCGGTGCCGTCATCAAGCTGGACAAACAACATCTTGCCGCGCCGCGTCATTTGCGTCCGCACGCCAACCACGACACCGGCCAGCGCGGTCATTTCCTTGGCCGGTTCAAGGCGGTTGAGTGGCCGGCGAATGAAGCGCGATAGTTCTTTTTTGTACGAATTGTAGGGATGGCCGGAGAAGAAAAAGCCGAGCGCCGTCTTCTCCTGCATCAGCAGTTCTTTCTCATCCCAGGGTTTGACCGCGATGTACTGCGGCGCGTGCTCTTCAGCATTCGAGCCCATGTCAAAAAGGCTGCTCTGCATGGCGTTGCGCTCGGCCTGTTCAGCAAAATCCATCGCCACACCGACGGAGGCCAGCAGCTTGTGGCGATTGCTGTCGATACTGTCAAAAGCCCCAGCCTTGATCAGCGCTTCGGTAGTACGGCGATTAACCATGCGCTTATCGCAGCGCTGACAGAAATCGAACAGATCCTTGAATGGCCCATCCGCCTCGCGGGTTTTCAGGATGACATTGACCGCCTGCTCGCCGGTGCCTTTCACCGCCCCCAGCCCGTAGCGAATGGTGCTGCGGTCGACCGGCTCAAAACGGTAATTTGAGGCATTCACATCCGGCCCCAACACCTTCACCTTGTTGGCGATGGTGTCTTCGTAAAAAATCTTGATGGTGTCGGTGTTATCCATGTCGGAAGACATGGTCGCCGCCATGAAAGCCGCGCAGTGGTGCGCCTTGAGCCAGGCGGTGTGGTAGGTGACGACGGCGTAGGCGGCGGTGTGCGACTTGTTGAAGCCGTATTCCGCGAACTTGGTCATCAGGTCGAACAACTGCTCGGCCAGGGCCGGGTCGTAGCCCTTGGTCTTGGCGCCTTCGGCGATGGTCTCGCGGTGCTTGGCCATTTCCTCGGGCTTCTTCTTGCCCATCGCCCGGCGCAGCATGTCGGCACCGCCCAGCGTGTAGCCGCCGATCACCTGTGAAATCTGCATCACCTGTTCCTGATAGACGATGACGCCATAAGTCGGCGACAGACAGGCGGTGAGGTCAGGGTGGAAATAATCGATCTTCTGCTGGCCCTTTTTACGCAGAATAAAGTCGTCGACCATGCCCGACCCCAGTGGGCCAGGGCGATACAGCGCCAATACGGCGATGATGTCTTCGAAGCGATCGGGCCCGAGCTTTTTGAGCAGCTTCTTCATGCCGTCCGATTCAACCTGGAAGATCGCCGTCGTGTTGGCATCTTTCAGAATCTGGTACGCAGCCGGATCGTTGAAGCCGAGCGACATCAGATCGAGCTTCTCGCCAGTCATCCGGCGGATGTACTCGACGGCCAGCTCGATAATGGTCAAGTTGCGCAGACCCAAAAAGTCGAACTTGACCAAGCCGACCTTTTCAACGTCGTCCTTATCGAACTGCGACACCGTCGACGCATCGCTGCCGGTGGCCTGATAGATCGGGCAGAAGTCAGTAATTTTGCCCGGTGCGATGAGCACGCCACCAGCGTGCATGCCGACGTTGCGCGTCAAATCTTCAAGCCGGCTGGCCAGATCGAACAGTTCGCGGATGGTTTCGCCATCGCCGTCGCCTTGCATCATTTCCTTGAGCTGCGGCTCCTGTTCCAGCGCCTCGGCCAGCGATACCGGCTTGTTTTGCACAATCGGAATAAGCTTGGAAATCCGGTCGCACATTGAATACGGCAGGCTGAAAACGCGGCCCACATCACGGATCACCGCCTTCGACGACATGGTGCCGAAGGTGGCGATCTGGCTCACCGCGTCGGCGCCGTAGTGCTGGCGCACGTATTCGATAACGCGCCAGCGGTTGTCCTGACAGAAGTCGATATCGAAGTCGGGCATCGACACCCGTTCCGGATTGAGGAAGCGTTCAAAAAGGAGCGCGTAAGCGAGCGGATCGAGGTCAGTAATACGCATGCTGTAGGCGACCAGCGAACCGGCGCCGGAACCCCGGCCCGGCCCGACCGGCACGCCGTTGTTCTTGGCCCAGTTGATGAAGTCGGCCACGATCAGGAAGTAACCGGGGAAGCCCATCTGAAGAATGGTCTTGCACTCGAAAATCAGACGCTCGTCGTATTCGGGCCGGCGCTTCAAACGCGTTTCGG
>JAQTZQ010000087.1 GCA_028687645.1 Rhodocyclaceae bacterium | reverse complement strand
AGGTCGCGGAAAACGCGCCCGGTGATGCCGACCGAGGTCGCCGCCAGTGTGGCGCCGAGAAACAGGTAGGCGTTTGAATCGAGCCCCGGTAGCAGGAGCGGGCCAACGACAAAGGTGCCAAGAACGAAGGGCACGACAATACCGACGGCACCGACCATCGAAGCGCGAACGCCAACGCTGACCAGATCGCCGAGCCGGGTTTCGAGACCGATCTGCAAGAGCAGAATGATGACCCCCAACTCCGACATGAAGAGAATGATCGGGTCTTTGGCGATACTCTGAAAATATTCGATCCCGAGTAGCCCGAGGTTGCCGAGCACAACACCCAGCAGCAATTCGCCGAGTACGGCGGGGAAGCCGATGCGCTGGGCGAGCGGTGAAAACAGCCGGGCAGCGAGGATGATAAGGGCCAGCCACAAGAGGTTTTCACCAATCACGCCGGAGCCGGCGGCAAAAACCGGGGCGGCCATGGCCAGTAAACCCAGCGGAATCAGGCGACGCCAAACGCTATGCTTGGAATGTCCGTTCATACTTAATCCTTTCGTGGTCACCATGCCCAACGGCACAATTTCTTGCTCGTGATTATAAACGCTGTGTTGCAAGGCGCCCCGCCAGACGCCAGCGCTTACGTGGGTAGGGATTTCCCCGTTAGCCTTGCAATTTGCAAAGGTGAAGCGGTAAGCTTCCGGCTCGCTTTCCATTCAATGCAGCCGTTGACGTGAAACTGCGCAACGGTTCACGCTTTAGAGACCCCCCAAATGCTGACTGCCATTATCGCGATATTTGTTATCGCCTACGCCGCCATTGCGCTGGAACACCCCCTCAAGATCAACAAATCGGCATCCGCACTGATCGGTGCTGGCCTGTTATGGACAATCTATGCGCTGGGTACCGGCGATCCGCATCTGGTTGGTGAGCACTTGAACGAATCTCTGACCGGCACAGCGCAGATCGTTTTCTTCCTGATGGGGGCAATGACCATTGTTGAGGTGGTCGATGCGCACAACGGTTTTGAAGTGATCACCAAGCGAATTCAGACGACTAAGTTATCTTCGCTGATGTGGCTGGTTGGTTTTGTTACCTTCTTTTTAAGTGCAGCGCTCGACAACCTGACGACCACCATCGTCATGATTTCGTTAATGCGCAAGTTGCTGGCCAAGCATGAAGACCGCTTGTTCTTTGCTGGCATTATCGTGATTGCCGCCAACTCAGGCGGCGCCTGGTCACCCATCGGTGACGTGACCACCACCATGTTGTGGATCGGCGGGCAAATCACCAGTCTTGCAATCATTAAAGGGGTGATTTTGCCTGCCTTGGCCAGCATGATTGTTCCGCTGTCGCTGATTGCCTACAGCATGCGCGGCAAGGAAGTGGTCAGCCCGGAAGGTGGTATGAGCGAGCATGGTTTGCACAACACGACCGAATTTGAGCGCAAGCTGATGTTCTTCATGGGAATCGGTATTTTGGTCGCTGTGCCGGCCTTCAAAACCATTACCCATTTGCCGCCGTTCATGGGCATCATGTTTGGCCTTGGTATTCTGTGGCTGGTGGGTGACCTGGTGCATCGCCACAAGGAGGATGAATTCAAGCACCATTTCACGCTGATTCACGCCTTGAGCAAGATCGACATGAGTTCCATCGTCTTCTTTATCGGCATTTTGCTGGCGGTTGCTACGCTTGAGCACACGCATATTTTGACCTCACTCGCCTCGTGGCTTGACCAAACCATTGGCCGTCAGGACGTGATTGTGATCGTTATCGGTATCGTCAGTGCCATCGTCGATAACGTGCCGCTGGTCGCTGCCTCGATGGGCATGTACAGCCTGGCTGATTTTCCACCTGATTCCTTCCTGTGGAAGTTCCTTGCTTACTGCGCAGGGACTGGCGGTTCTATCCTGATTATCGGCTCAGCTGCTGGTGTGGCAGCGATGGGTCTTGAGAAAATCCACTTCGGCTGGTACATCAAAAAGATCAGCGGCCTGGCCTTGATTGGTTATTTCTCAGGCGTAGGCGTCTATCTGCTACAGCACAACATGGGTTGGTAAGGTGGATCGTCTCCGTCGGGGCGTACTTACGGTCAACGGCTAAAACGGAGCAAAAAGCGCAGAGGGAGCTGGTCTCCCTCTGCGCTTTTTTGTTTGTGCCTTTTGCGGGTTTGATAAGCCTGCGGGGTGTCCTTACCAGTCCACACCCTCAAAAGGCATCATCGGATGCCCACGCAGCACTTTTTCACAAAAAATCATGCCGGCACCTGGCTCGCCCAGGCGCCCCTCCTGAAACAAGCTGGAAAAAATCACGTCAACGAATTCAGCTTCGACCAGCAGCATCAGGACATCCTGCTCATTGAAATACAGTTGCCCGTTCTGGATGCGCTGGCTACCAACGCCCCGGGCGTGGTGGTGCGAGATTGAAAGGACGCCGGGCCGTTCAGCGAAGCCTTCGACCAGGCGCTGCCCCTCTCCGGCACGCACCACGGCAGTCAGCAGCTTTTTTTCGATACCGCGCCCGATGTGCGCCAGAACACTCATTTTTTGCTCTCGGTATGCAAGCCAAAGCGGGCAGCGATTTCGTGCGGCACGTAGGTTGCCATTTTGTCGAGCTGAGTCATCCAGAGTATGCCCATACCCGGCGTATCCATTTTTGCGCTGACGAAGATGCGTTCAAAAATTGAATCTGCCTGATCACTGGGGGCGACGATGTAGATCACCTCTTTTTCAGCATTGATCGTCAGCCCAAGCAGGCCAAGTCGCTTTTGCCGAATGCCGGTGCCGTGCGCGTGAAAAATCGTCGCGCCTTGCGCCCCGGCCTCTTGCGCTGCCTGCACGACGCGATCAGCGGTGCCGCGCTGGACAATCGCGGTGATCAGAATGACGTCGGTGAGAACGATCATTTCACTCTTGCTCATGCTTTTCTTCCCTTGGTGTTGCGCTTGGTTTGATAGTCAATCCACAAGCCAAAACTCATGACAGTAATGATCGGGCCGACGGAGCACATGGCCAGAATGCCGAAGCCTTCCGGTGCGCCAACCGCTTCACCAAGGCCGACACCGAGTGCCAGCAGGAGTGGTACCGTCACAGGCCCGGTGGTAACGCCAGCGCTATCCCAGGCCAGGTTGACCAGTTCTTCGCGCGAGAACCAGGTGAGCACCATGGCCAACAGATAGGCGGCTACCAACATTCGCGAAAGTGGCAGGTCGAACAGGATTTTGGCTACGCCCAGCGCGGCACCGATGCCGACACCTGTCGCTACGGCGCGAATCAGCAGCTTTTTCTTGAAGGCGCCATCGGAGAGATTTTCAACGGTGATTCCCATCGCGTTGAGCGCGGGTTCGGCGATGGTGGCGGCAAAACCGATGCAAAAGGCAAAAATGATGACCATGGTCAGGCCCAGGAAACGGGGATACAAAGGCGCTGCACCGGTCTCGCGGTTGGGTGCAAAAGCCCAGGGCACGTTGTTCCCGGCCTGATTGCCCAATTCCACCAAGCCGGCGGTCAGCCCGAGATTGAAGGCCATCATGCCGAGCAGGGCGGCGCTAACGCCATAAATGAATACATCCCGGCGTGGCATTTTGTAGCGCAGCAGCACACGCTGGACAAAGAACAGCAGCAAAACCAGGGGCAAAATGGCACGCAGGGCACCGAGTAATTCAGCCGCCGGGGTTTCGGTGATCCAGGATGTCGCCAGCGGTGGGGCATTGATCGGCGTGACGCCTTGGGCGTTGAGGTAAATGGCGACAGAGAGGACGCAAATAATTGGAAAAAGCGAGGCCAGGGTGACAATACCGAAGCCGGAAAGCGGGTTGTCGCCTCGCCCGGCTGAGGCTGCAACGCCAATACCGACGGCCAGAACGAGCGGCACGGTAACCGGGCCGGTGGTGATGCCGCCACAATCCCAGGCCAGTCCGATGACTTGTTCCAGTCCGGGCTGGCTGGCGGCGTAAAGCGTCAAACCGAGGCAGACGGGAACGATGATCAGCACCATGTGTTTGAGGCGCCAGGCCAGCATCAGGCGCAACAGGCCGAGAATGACGGCCAGGCCGACGCCACTGGCAACGGCAAGAACCAGCCAGAGCGAATGGTCGGCGAGGATGGCCTTGAGTAATCCGGCGCGTTCCGCCGATACGGATTTTCCGGCGGCTTGAAGGGCGCCAATGGCCGGTTCGGCAAAAGTGGCGGCAACCCCCAGCAGGCAACCAAAGGAGAGTAAAACCACGGTACTTGAACGACTGGGCATCAAATAGCCGATATTTTCGGCAAACGGCATCAAGCCCCGGTTAACGCCTTCCATGAAAAGCATCAGGCCGAGGATGACGGCGCCAATGCCCAGTGCGATGGCGCCGGCTTCATCGGGCGAGGTGCGCAAGGCGAGCGCCTGAAAACCGATCAGCATCAGTGCCAGCGGAATGACTGCCCAGCATTGTTCAAGAAAGCGAACCGAGACGTAGGGGGTGAGCAGGCGATGAATATCGATCAGGCGCAGCTTGCTTGACCCCGACGGCATGGCCCGTTCAATGGCGACGACCTGGTTATAGCTGATTTGCCGATGATGGCGCCGAATAGCGCCAAGATACTGCCCGTAGCGGATGCTTTTTTGTGTCATTTTGTGCGTTGACCGTAACAGCTTTGCTTTTGCCACAGGAACCCGCAGGATAGCCTGCTTTGCCTTGGCTCATGGCTTTCCCCGCGCTTTGTAATTCGCAGTAAGATCAGCGGAAATAATGAGCGGTCATGGGGGATGCAATGGCGGATTTCTTAAAAAAACTCTATCAATCCGGCGACTTTTGGGGCGGCTTTGCCGCCATGCTGGTGGCGCTTCCGGCGTCCATCGCCTTCGGGGTGACGATTTATGCCGCGATCAGCCCCAGTCACGCCGCCTTGGGGGCGCTGGCCGGGATTGTTGGCGCGACGGTAATCGGCCTGGTGGCCTCAACCTTTGGTGGCACTGACCGCCTGATCAGCGCACCGTGCGCGCCGGCAGCAGCGGTGCTCTCGGCTTTTGCCATCGGCATGGTGCAGGACGGCGTGCCGGCGGGAAGCATTGTGCTGATGCTGCTCATGCTGGGTATTTTGGCGGGTGGTTTTCAGGTGCTGTTCGGTTTTGTCGGCCTCGGGCGGCTGATCAAATACATTCCTTATCCGGTGGTCAGCGGCTATATGACCGGCGTCGGGCTGATCATTATCGCCAGCCAGCTATCAAAGCTGGTCGGTGCGCCGCTTGGTACGCCCTGGCATCAAAGTCTGCTTAATCCGGCCTTGTGGGATTGGCGCGCGCTGGTGGTTGGCGTGGCGACGATTGCCGGTATTTTGCTTGGGCCTAGCGTCACCAAGCGTCTGCCGGGGATGATCATTGGCGTACTGGCCGGGATCGTCGCCTATTTTGGTTTGGCCATGCAGGATGCCAGCCTCCTTGAACTGTCCGCCAATCCGTTGATTATCGGCCCCCTGGGTGTCAGCGGTGAAGGCTACTTTGCCGCAATCAGCGAGCGCTGGCATGAGATCGGCGATTTGCGCCTGGCGCAGGTGGGCGCCTTGTTTGGTAGTGCCTTGACCTTGGCCGTGTTGCTCTCGATCGACACCCTGAAAACCTGCGTTGTCCTCGATCAAATGACGCACAGTCAGCACAACCCTAACCGCGAGTTGGTGGCGCAGGGGGCGGCCAATATTGCCTCATCTTCCTTCGGCGGTATGCCGGGGGCCGGCACCATGGGGGCGACGCTGATCAATCTTTCCAGCGGTGCGACGACGCGCGCCTCCGGCTTGGTCGAGGGTGTTCTGGCGCTGCTTTCCGCGCTGTTGCTCAGTAATTTCATTGCTTGGATCCCGGTCTCGGCGCTGGCTGCTGGCTTGATTGTGGTGGGCGTGCGGATGATCGACCGCGAGCCGTTGCGTTTTATCCAATCCACCGCCACGGTGTTTGATTTTGGTGTGGTCGTTGCGGTGGTCGTGGTCGCGCTCAGCGTTGGCCTGATTGCGGCATCCGGGGTGGGGGTGGCGCTGGCTATCGTGCTCTTTTTACGTGAACAGATTGGCGGCACCGTTGTGCGCCACAAGTTTTACGTCAATCAGATGTCATCCAACTGGCATCGCCCGGAAGCAGAAACCCGTATTCTTGAGCACAAGGGTGATCAGGCGGTGATTTTTGAGCTTCAGGGCAGCCTCTTTTTTGGCACCACGCAGCAGTTGTATAGCCTGCTGGAGGCTGAAATCAAGACGCGCGATTTCATCATTCTCGACATGAAGCGGATTCAGTCGGTCGATGTCACCGCCGCGCATTTGCTCAATCAGGTGCGCGATTCGATGGCCGCCAAAGGGGCGATTCTGTTGCTCTCGAATGTCCGAGACAACCTGCCCAACGGGCGCAATCTGCGTGAGTTTCTGGAGCAAACCGGGGTGACGGATAACAAGGAAACCGTGCGCCTGTTCCCGGAACTGGATGCGGCCATTGAGTGGGTCGAAGATCGTCTTCTTGGCGAAGTCGAGCAAGTAGTGCCAGCGCCCGAAACGCCGATGTTGCTGGCCGAAATGGAGTTGTTCAAGGGGCGCAAGGATGACACGCTGGCCGACCTCGAAGGGCGCCTGGTTCATCGTCTTTGCGCGGCGGGTGAAACCGTCTATTCACGCGGCGAACCGGGTGATGCGCTGTATATGATCCGGCGTGGCTCAGTGAAAATTTTTGCCCCGATTGGGGCCGGTCGGACGCGCCATATTGCCACCTTCGGGCGTGGCGATTTTTTCGGCGGGCTGGCCTTTCTTGATGGCCGACCGCGTGGCAACGATGCCATTGCGGCGGTCGAGACAGAGTTTTTTGTCTTGTCGCTGGAGCAGTTCAACAGTCTTTCGGAAGAGCATAAACGCCTGGCGATTACGCTGCTTTCAGCCATCGCCCGGACACTGGCAATCCGCCTGCGCCATGCCGATACGGAAATCGCCATGTTGCACGAATATTGATCAGTGCTGGCGGCTGAGCAGCGGGCGCAAGCGCTCGCCCAGTGTGGCCCAGTGGATCGGTTTGCTGATGAAATCGTCGGCACCGGCAGCAAAGCCGGTGGCGATAGCTTCGCGGTCATCGTGGCCGGTAATCAGCACAATGCGCAAGGCCTGGCCATAAAGCCGGCGCAATTCGGCACAAACCAGATAGCCGTCCAGTCCGGGCATTTCAACATCAAGCAGGGCGAGTTGGAAGGATGTGCTGGCGCAGGCAGATAGTGCTGCCGCACCGTTGTCAACGGTGTTCACGGCATAGCCTTCTCGACGCAAAACAGCTTGAGCCAGCAGGCAAACCGTCGGGTCGTCGTCGGCAATCAGGATATTGAAGGTCATGGCGTGGGCTTTTCAGGGATTGCTTGTAGCGCCGCCTCGACGCGTCTGAACTCCTTGTGCAGCAGTTCCATGCGCAACTCGATGGCGGCAAAATCGCTCTGTCGGGCAAGGATTTCGATATCTTGAAAGGTTTGTCCCAGCGTGGTTGCACCGACATTGTGATTGCTTGATTTGAGCTTGTGGGCAACTTGTGCAATAGCCGTTGCGTCAGCGTTGGTGAGCGCTTGCTGCAGTGCCGGCAACTCGCTTTGCATACAGCGGAAATAGGCAGCGATCAGATTGTTGACAAGTTCATCGCCCGCCTCGGGATCAAACGCCCGAACGCCCTCCAGAATGCCCGGATCAATGGCGGGGCGAAGCTTGCGGCCCGGCTTGACGACATTCTCGTCAGCCACCTTGCCATGACTGGGCCGCAACGGTTCGACCTTGCCTGGCCGGGGGCTGACTGAACCGGCGGGCAACCATTTGAGCAACATGTTCCTGAGCGCTGGCCCGGTGTAGGGCTTGGATAGATAGTCGTCCATGCCGGCTGCCAGGCAGCGTTCACGGTCGCCATCCATAGCGTTGGCGGTGATGGCAATGATCAGTTGGTGGTGATCACTGCCGGCTTCTAGCTGGCGCAGGGCGCGAGTGGCGGCAAAGCCGTCGAGGATCGGCATCTGGCAATCCATCAGGACGATATCAAAATCTTCCTGTTCAAGCAGTCGCAGGGCGATTTCTCCATTTTCAGCCGTGCGTACGTCAAGGCCGGCTTTTTCCAGCCAGGCCTGGGCGACAATCAGGTTGGTTTCGTTGTCTTCAACCAGCAAAACCCGGCCCGAAAAGCTGACGTCGTGGCCGGCGACAGAAGTGCTGACCAGAGCCGGAGGTTTGTTGGCGCTCATCGTGGGGTGCTCCAAAGCGGTATCGTTTGGGGTGTTGGGGAGCCAGAGTTCGATCTGGAAGCGAGAACCAGAGCCCGGCTGGCTGGTGACGCCAAGATTGCCACCCATCATCTGGATCAGGTTACGGCTGATGGCGAGGCCGAGGCCGGTGCCACCATACTTGCGCGATGTTGAGCCATCGGCCTGCGAGAAGCGCTCGAATACCTGCTCCTGAAGGTCGGGCGGGATGCCGATGCCGGTATCGGTTACGGTCAACTCGATTTTGGTGAAGCTTTCCAGAATCTCAACGGCGCGTAGCGAAATGATAATTTCACCAACGTCGGTGAATTTGATGGCGTTGCTGAGCAGATTGGCCAGCACCTGCCGCAGGCGCAAGGGGTCGCAGCAGAGAATCAGCGTTCCTGCCGGCAGATTCTGGCGCAAACTTATCCCTTTTTTGCTGGCCGGCGGGACGAATAACTCACTGGTTTCACTGATCAATTGGCAGAGGTCGAAGGGGGTAAATTCCAGCCCCAGCTTGCCGGATTCGATTTTGGAAAAATCGAGAATGTCGTTGATGATCCCGAGCAGATGCTGGCCGGAGCGCTCAACCGCCATCAAGTACTGGCGCTGGGTTTCATCCAGACCGGTGCTGAGCAAGAGTTCGGTCATGCCCAGAACGCCATTCATCGGGGTGCGGATTTCGTGGCTCATGGTTGCCAGAAACTCGCTCTTGGCGCGGCTGCCCGCCTCGGCGGCTTCCTTGGCGTGGCGCAATTCGCGGGTACGCTGCTCAACCATTTGCTCAAGGTTGCTGAGGTGCGTCGTCAGCCAGTGATCGCGATCGTGAATCTGCTCGACCATGCTGTTGAAGCCGTCGCAAAGAATATCGAATTCGGCAATCCCGCTGGGGTCGGCGCGGGTGTTGAACTGGCCGCTGGAGACTTCCTTCATGTGTTGGGCCAGTTCATTCAGCGGCTCGATCACTTGATCCAGATGACGGCGCTGCAGGCTAAGGGCAATAGCCAGCGCAGCGAGCATTTCGATGATGATCAGGCTGAGATAAAAAGCCATTTGCTGCAAAACCGGGAGCATGTCGACCGAAAGCTGAATCCAGCCGACGAAGCTGCCATTGTGGTCAATCTGTTCTGTAAAGGTGATGGACGTGCCGTGATACTTTTGCCCGGTTTGCCCCTCCAGCGCCGCTGCCGGTGTGCCACTGCTGCTGTAGTGAGTAAAAATATTTCCGTCTTTTGAAAATATCGATAGTGACTTGACGTGCGGCAGGATGCGCAAGGTTTCCAGCATCTCCTCAGCACGAATCTTCTCTTGACGAACCAGGAGCGGCGCGGCATTTGCCGAGAACATCGCCAGACGTTGCTTGCCCTCTTGCATGCGTTGGGTAATGCTGACCCATGCCGAGGTGAAGAGCAAGATAGTGCTGATCAGGATCAGCGTGACCACCATGGTGCGTGAACTGATGGCGGTCAGTCGGGCGTGCAGCGAGGTTTTTGGCAAATTCAGCATGAAGAACTGATGCTTAGCGTCAGTTTTTTGGCGCTTGCCGCAGTGCGCCAGGTTTCACGAAAGCAGTCCTTGAGATGCCAACGTATGCTCGGTGGAATGGGGGTCGCTTGCCCGTTGCAGCGTTTGATCAGCAGCGCTTCGAGGCTGGCCGCAACACAGGAAAGATGGCTGGCGCCAACATTGGCCGCGCAACTGTAAAGGGCGTGAACGCAACGCCGTTCGGCATCATTGTTGCCTTGGGCGGCACTCCATTCGGCTTCCCAGTCAGCAAAATGTTGCACAAACAAACCTAGCGCTTCCCACCACAGTTGGGGTTGATCCAGCATGCGGGCAACGGCATTGGCGACATCAAAACCGGCTAATTCCAGAGGGGGCGGAGGCGTAGTGGGCGTCATTGTAGGTCGGGTCTGGGTTACATTATGCGCTGTTCAGCTTCCGTCATAAAATATTGACTCTGATTTTTTGAGATTCAGATTTGCCTTGAGTCTCTTCTTTAGTGAAATTCATGCGACCCATTGCCCTTGTAGTTGAAGACGATCCGGCGACTTGCCATGTTTTGTCCGCCGCTTTGGCTGCTGCGGAAATTGATTGTATTTTCGCAAATTCGGCGCTCGCCATGTGGCGCCAGATGAGTGAAAACCCGGACGTGATCGTGCTTGATCTGGGTTTGCCCGACGCTGATGGCTTTGAGTTGCTCCAACAATTGCGGCAGAAATCCGATGTGCCGGTGCTGATTCATTCGACGCGCTCGGCAGAGATTGAGCGCATTGTCGGCATTGAAATTGGGGCCGATGATTTTTTGGCCAAGCCCTGCAATATGCGCGAACTGGTGGCGCGAGTGAAAAGTTTGCTCCGTCGCGCCAAGGGCCGGGCAGGCCAAAATGGCGATCGTCCCTGCGGGATGCGGCGTTTTGGTGACTGGGTGCTGGACCCGGCCAGCCGCGTGCTGATCGATAAAAATGGACTTCCGGTAACGATTGGTGTCTCGGCCTACGCGCTGCTCAATGCGTTTGTGGATAAGCCGTTTCAGGCGCTTTCCCGCGAACATTTGTCGCGCGCCCTGAAGCGTGAATATATTGCCTACGATCGCATTATTGATGTGCACGTCAGCCAGATTCGCCGCCTACTGGGGCAACAAAGCGATGGTAGCGGCTACATCAAGACTCTGCGCTCGCAGGGTTATGTGTTTACCGCAGCGGTTGAGTTGTGTGACGGGAATGCTTGAAACATTGATTCGCATCGCTGAATTTTAATCAGCGCCAGGCGGACAAATGTCAGGTTTTGTAGCTGCCGCTGAGCTTATTGTTGGCCGTAACCAGCAAAGCGGACCATCACTTCGGCCATTTCGTCGGCATTGAGCAAAACCGGCTGACCCAACTGGCAAGCCCGCCAGTATTGCTCGCACAACTCTTCCAGTTCAATGGCCAGGCTTAGCGCCTCGTCCAGATCGCGCCCGACAACCAGCAAGCCGTGATTGGCCAGCAGGCAGCCTTTGCGTTGGTGCATCGCGGCGATTGTTACGGTCGACAGCATTTCCGAGCCAAAAATTGCGTAATCGGCGCAGCGGATGGTGTCGCCACCAAAGCGCGCGATCATGTAATGGAAGGGCGGAATCTCGCGACGCAGACAGGCCAGGCTGACGGCAAAAGGTGAATGGGCGTGCAACACCGCGCCGACTTCGGGGCGGCTGGCGTAAAGGTCGTAGTGAAAACGCCACTCGGAGGACGGTTTGCGGTGGCCGCTGTAGGTGCCATTTTTTGCGCCATCAAGCACTATCAGCGGGATGTCATCAGGCGTTAGCGTGGGGTAAGGCATGCCGGTGGGCGTGATGTAAAAGCCGCTGTCGTGGCGCACGCTGACATTGCCCGCCGTGCCACGGTTGAGTCCGGCTGGCTGCATGGCCTGGGCGGTGGCGATCAGTTGTTGGCGGGGGTCAGTCATCGTTGCCGTAAATGAGGTTCATCGGTAGCGTCAGGCCAACGCTGTCCAGAGTGACGGCTTCGTCATCGGCCAATGGCGTAGGGTTGCAGCGGACGACGACATCCGGGTAATAGAAGGCGTTGGCGCGGGTGGCGTGGACTTTGATGTCGGCGATGAAGGTTCGGCAGGGTTGGCCGTTCAAATGATTGCGCAATGCCAGATAGACATTGCCGGCAACCTCATTATGGCGAACCGTCGTCCCGGTCATCGCGTAAATTTCGCCGTCGACGTATTCCCATTTCTCGGCCGCCTCTGCATCCCACGCGAGATAATCTTCCGGGCTGATCAGGTGCGGCTTTTTGGGCTGAGAACTGGGCATCGTGGTTCTTTCAATAAGGTGCTAGTAACAGGCATTCTCTTACTTTGGCGCAGACATTTCGGGGTAAAGCGCGAGCAATGCGCGACTGCTGGCCGAGCAAATGCCACGTTCGGTGATGATGGCGTTAACCAGTCGGGCCGGGGTCACGTCGAAAGCCGGGTTGGCGACGGCTTCTTTCTCTGGCAACTGCTGTAGGGCAGAGGGAACGCCGCGCGCATCGAGGCCGTGGACGCGGCGGAATTCGTCGCTCTCGCGTTCTTCAATCGGAATTGCAGCACCGTCCGGGCAGGCAAAATCAAGCGTTGAACGCGGCGCGGCAACGTAGAACGGAACGTCGTTATCGGCACAGGCCAACGCTTTGAGGTAAGTGCCGACTTTGTTGGCGACATCGCCATTGGCGGCGATGCGGTCAGCACCGACGATCACCGCATCAACCTGGCCTTGGCGCAGCAAAATCCCGGCGGCGTTGTCAGCGATCAGCGTATGCGGTACGCCGTGCTGGGCTAGTTCCCACGCCGTCAGCAAGCCTTGGTTGCGGGGCCGGGTTTCGGAGACCCAGACGTGCACGGCCAGACCAGCATCGTGTGCGGCATAAACCGGGGAAAGCGCGGTACCCCAATCGACGGTGGCCAGCCAGCCGGCGTTGCAATGCGTCATGATGTTGAGCCTGCCGGCCTGACGATGTGGAATTTGGCGCAAGAGCGCGAGGCCGTGCTGGCCGATGGCGGCGTTTTGTAAAACGTCTTCTTCGGCGATGGCCGAGGCTTCCTGCCAAGCGGCGGCGCAGCGTTGGGCGGCGGGTAAGGGCTGAAGCACGCTTTCCATGCGCGCCAAGGCCCAATGTAAATTTATGGCCGTAGGGCGGGTTGACCGTAACAATTCGCCAGCGTTTGCCAAGTGAGTGCTTGAAGCATCGCTGCTCAAGGCAATCGCCAATCCATAAGCCGCAGTGGCGCCAATCAGTGGTGCACCGCGTACCTGCATGGCGCGGATGGCGTGCGCCGCGTCGTCCAGCGTGGCAACGCGCAACCAATGCAGCGCGTGCGGCAGGCGGGTTTGGTCAATGATGTCGATGACGCGCTGCTCACGGTGAGCGCGCAAGGTGCGGGTGGGGGTGCCGTTGATGTTCATGGGATTAGTCAGGCGTTGGTAGCGACAGGCTCCTCCCCCTTCAAGGGGGAGGCTGGGTGGGGGATGGGTTTGAACATGTTGCAGCCCCGTAGGTCGGGTTAAAACCCGACCTACGGGGCCACGCGGGGCTGATGTTTCCAGAATAAATCAGCACGTTCTTAAAGGTCACGATAAGCATCCTCATCGGCAGCGCTCGACCATTCGCTCAGGCCGCCCTGAACACCTGCGAGGTAGTTTGCTTCTTCTGCATCCAGCCGGCTTTCCTTGCTCGCTAAGAACTCAGCGAAATCGAGGATTTGAGCGCCGTATTGGTCGCTGAGTTGATCAAGTTTTTCATCGATACGCTGCTTCATTTGCGGGTTCATGTCGGCCTCCGGGTCAGGTCGTTGAGGAGTTGGGCGAGTTGTTCGTCGTTCAGGTGGGCGAGATTTTCGCTGATTTTTTGGCGCAGGGTTTGGCTGCTTGGTTCAACGGGGGCGGGCGTTGTTTCGGGGGATTGAAAGGCGGGGCGTAGCCAGCGGATTTGGCCGGCTTGTTCTTCGTTGGCGCGTTGGTGATTGAGGGCGACCAGGCGTTCCAGGAGAGTGGGGGTTGGTTCGCCCTCTCCCCCAGCCCCTCTCCCGCAGGCGGGCGAGGGGAGCAAATCGGGCCAGCCGTAGGCTTTGATGACGGCGCTGTCGAGTTCGGCGTGCAGGGATTGCAGGAGGCTGACCTGGCCTTTTTGGTGGATGGCTTGTTCTTTGGCGCTTAGGGTGGTTTCGGCGGACTGGAGTTTGCTCAGGACGTTGTAGAGGCCGGTGAGGGTGAGTTCGGGGTGTTCGGCCAGGACGCGTTTGCGGTGAAGGTCGAGTTGCTCGGCCAGGTGGGCGATGGTGGTTTTTTGCTTGTCGGTGGCGGCGGGGAAGGGGAAGGTTTCGAAGCAGGTGGTTTTGACATAAACCGGTCGATCTTCGAGAGTGCTTCCTGCCGCCAAAACCCACACCACATGCACATTGCTGGAAAGAACGCCCAGTGCATAGGCGTCATCCATAGCAATGCAAATTAGTTTGTTGTCTGGCGCAATGCTGGCGTCGAGAAACTGGAAAGTTCGGTGTTTGGCGGTTTCGACGGTGGCGATGTAGCGTGGCAGGCCGGCGAGCTGGGCACGCATGTCGCGGCGTGCTTCGCCAAAAATCCACCAATTGTCGCGGTAGCCAGCGCGGGCGTTTTGGTCTCGTTCGGGTTTTACCCGCTCGTAAACCCATTGGTAGCACGCCGGGTAGCGCTGGCGCACCTCTTCTACGGTCAACCCGAATAAATCGATGATTTTTACACCGCGCGGTCGGTCGGTGAGGTCGCGGCCATTGCGGTAATTCTTGATCGGTGCATCAGCTTCGAGTTGGGCGGCTTCTTCGGGCGTGACGATAAAGCCGCCGCCGATGAGTTGGTATCCGCGTGAACCAAGGCCGGTGTTTGCTTGCAACGTGAGCGCGCTGGCGACATTGGCGCCAACCGTCAAATCCGCATGAATACGCCCATTTTTCTGCTCAAAAACGACGTCGACCGTACCCTCCTTGGGATTGGGCGTTTCGCCGACGACATTGAGCAATTCGCCGCTGCCATCACCGCTTTCGGCGCTGGTCATGGCGACGCGGACGGCGGCACCGTCAGCGTTATCAACCCAAGGGTGGTCAGGAATGGCAAAGGCGAGATGGAGGCTGTGGCCGAGGTATTTTTCCAGCACGCGGCGGTTGAAGGTTTGCGTCAGGCTGTTGGTGGTGATGAAGCCGAAGCGCTGAATGTCGCCATTCTTGAGTAGTTGCGCCGCATGATTCCACCAGAACATGACGAGGTCGGCTGAATCCGGCACGTCGGCATGGGCCTGGCGCAGGGCGTCGACATAGCCATCGCCCAAGGCGCGGCGCATGGCTGAGGCACCGATGAAGGGCGGGTTGCCGACGACGATTTCGGCTTTGGGCCAGTGCGCGGTTTGCGGCTTGAGGTAGCGCACTTGCTCGATGGTGGCGCTTTCGTCGGGGATGTCTTTGCCGGTGACCGGGTGTTTTTTGCTGGTTTTGCCGTCCCACTGGCGTTGCGGCTGGCCGTTGGCGTCGCGCACAGTTTCGATGCCAGCGTGGCGCAACACGGCGTCGCGGCATTCGATATTTTTGAAGTCGCGCAGGATGGGGGCGGCGGGGAGCACTTGACCACGGGTTTTGTAGTGCCATTGCAGGTAGCCGATCCACAGAACAAGTTCGGCGATGGCGGCGGCGCGCGGGTTGAGTTCGATGCCTAAAAACTGGTGCGGGTCGACGGTGAGGCCTTCACTTTCCAGGCTTTGCGTGGTGTTCATCGCTTCGAGTTGTTCGAGCACTTCGGCTT
>JAQTZQ010000275.1 GCA_028687645.1 Rhodocyclaceae bacterium | reverse complement strand
GCGAGGGCAAGGAGCTGGCTTTTGGCTTTTCGCTGGTGCTGATCATTGCCCTGAGCTTTCTCGCCGCCCTGCGCCTGACGCGTCCCGCTACGGCTTGATCCCGGGAGATTTAAGGCATGGCTGCGCAGGTTTGCCGGTTACCGCTTGCCTGTCTGGTTTTGGTCAAGCTTGCATTTGCGCATGACAGCACTGAACTTTCTGCCGTTGAAGTCCGGGCGCGGGCGGAAAATCTCAGCGGCATTGCTGCCGCCAGTAGTCAAGGCGTGGTTTCCAGCCAGCGTCTGGCGGCTGTCCCGGTATTGCGCCCAGGTGAAGCGCTGGAGATGGTACCGGGGCTGATCGTCACCCAGCACGCGGGTGATGGCAAGGCCAACCAGTATTTTTTGCGCGGCTTCAACCTTGATCACGGTACCGATTTCGCCATTGATATCGGTGGCGTGCCGGTCAATATGCCCAGTCATGCGCATGGTCAGGGCTACAGCGACCTGAATTTTCTGATCCCCGAGCTGGTTGACCGTATCCATTACCGCAAAGGCCCGTATTTTGCCGAACAAGGCGACTTTTCCTCGGCGGGGGCGGCGCATATCGACTACCTGCGCAAAATTGACGGCACCTTGGCGCAAATCACGCTGGGGCAAAACGGCCATGCCCGCTTGCTGCTGGCCGGCTCGCCGGCGCTGGGCAGCGGTCACCTGTTGTACGGGCTGGAGTTGTTCCATAACGATGGGCCGTGGCAGGTGGCGGAAAATTATCGCAAGCTGAATGGGCTGCTGCGCTATAGCGAAGGTACGCGCTACAACGGCTTTTCTCTCACCGGTATGGCGTATCGCGGCCACTGGAACTCAAGCGACCAGATCGCCAAGCGCGCCGTCGACAGCGGCCTGGTCGACCGCTACGGTACGTTGGATGCCAGCACCGGCGGCGAAACTTATCGCTATAGCTTGTCTGCCGAATGGGCGCAGCGCGGCGAGCATCGCCAGCGTAAAGCCCATCTCTGGTGGCTGCGTTCCGGGCTCGATTTGTGGTCCAATTTTCAATATTGCCTCAATGATTTTGCCGCGACGGGCGGCTGTGCCACGGGTGACCAGTTCAAGCAGGCGGAGCGCCGACAGGCTGGCGGGTTTGCCTTGGTGCAGACAATTTACGATCACTGGGGCGGGCTTGATGTCAGCCATAGCATCGGCTTGCAAGGGCGGATTGATCGCTTGCGTCCGGTCGGGCTGTACCGCAGTCGGCAGCGTGAGACCTGGGCGACGCAGCGGGAAGATCAGGTCAGCCAGCGCAGCCTCGGCCTCTGGGCACAAAATGAGGTGCAATGGGTGCCATGGCTGCGCTCGATTGTCGGGCTGCGCGGTGATGCCTATGATTTCACGGTCAACGCCGATTTGAGTGCTAATTCTGGCAAGGCCAGCGACCAGATGGTGACGCCCAAACTATCGCTGATTTTCGGCCCCTGGCAGCGTAGCGAGCTTTATCTGAATTACGGTCATGGCTTTCATTCCAACGATGCGCGCGGCACCACCATCACCCAGGAGCCGGCTAGCGGCAATCCGGTCAGCAGTGTCGATCCGCTGGTGCGCACCAAGGGCTATGAAATCGGGCTGCGCAGCGAGCCGCTGAGCGGCTGGCAATCGACGATTTCCCTGTGGCAGCTGACCAGCGCCTCGGAGTTGCTGTTCGTCGGTGATGCCGGCAGCACCGAAGCCTCGCGCCCATCGCGGCGCTACGGTGTCGAGTGGAATAATCTCTACACGCTGAACGACTGGCTGAGCCTGGACGCCGACCTGGCTTGGTCGCATGCGCGGTTTGAGGATGACGACCCGGCGGGAAGTTACATCCCGGGGGCGGTGGCGACGACTGCCAACCTGGGTTTGACGGTGGATCAGATCGGGCCCTGGTTTGGCGCTCTGCGCTGGCGCTATTTTGGTCCCCGCCCGTTGATTGAAGACAATATCGTGCGCTCCGCCGGCTCAGCACTGACCAACCTGCGCCTTGGCTACCGGCTCGGACGGCAAAGCCAATTCGTGCTCGACGTCTTCAACCTGTTTGATCGTGAGGTGAACGATATCGAGTACTGGTACGACTCCCAGTTGAGCAGCGAAGCCACGCCGGTGGATGATCGGCACATTCACCCGAGCGAGCCGCGCACCCTGCGGCTGACCTTCAGTTACCGATTCTGAGCCAGAAAAATAGCCATGACATGGCTGCTTTACTTGATGCTCCGGTTAGCTAAATCGGCTGTATGCAATCTGAGGTTGGAATTGGCCCGGCTGGCTAGAGCATGGAATAGTCGGAAAGTTGATATATCCCAATACGGGACTAGGCTTTACGGATGCTCATCGTAGCCGTCAGATTCTTGAGAGCTGTCTGGGAAAAGAACCCGGGAAAAGAACCCGGATTCGGAGCAATCCCTAAAAGATTCGACCCGAAGATGTATGAATGCGTCACTTCAGCGGTCAACGCCCAAAAGTAGGGGAAAATTGAACGCTCATAAACCCCGCGTATTTTTCGCCCCGTGCCTTTTGGCTAACCTACGATCATCATCGTGTTCAGGAGCCAGTATGCAAACAACGTATTTCGACGACGAGATTTAGGTGATTCGCCTTTCGGACAAACCGGTAAGCCGCGAAGTCTCACAAGACTGGAACACGCAGATAAGTTATGCACAAGATGGCGGTACGGTTGAAATCGTATTAGTGGAAGCCAAAGCCAGCGGCGCTTTCCCATTCAGGATTGAACACGCGTTGGCCGCTTAGAAATCCGTAGGCTGTCCCGTCTGCCCCTTTAGCCTGCGAGTCAGGGCGAATTCACCCTGGTCCCTTTCGTTCAGGTAGGCGTTTTCGGCAAGAGGAAGCCAGGCAATGGATTCGGCAGCGATGGCGGCAAGTTCGGCATTCCGGTCGTCGGGGTCGATCATCCCGGCAGTACCTGCCCGGCCAATTTTGCACTCGCCAAGCGATTAAGACTTACCCCTTGCTCCGCCGCCATCAGCGCAAGCTGACGGTGCAGTTCGGGCGGTATGCGCACACGAAATTCACCGCTATAGCGCTTCTCCGACAAAGGTTGCGGAACAGATTCACCATTCGCTTCAAGATCGGCAACCACCTCGGCAACCACCTTGCGCACACCCGCCAGCGCCTCTTCGGGTGTTTCTGCCAGCCAGCTCAGCGAGGGAAATTCGATGCACAATCCGACGTGCTCACCATCCTCGGGAGACCATGTGACGCGATAAGTGTAATGGTCAAAACTCATTGCCTGCCCTCCAGTTCGTCTATAGCTTGCAGTACCTGCCGCACTTGATAAGGCTTGGCCTTACCACCGGCGTCCTGAATATTGACTCGCGGATCGCCTTGCCATGGCATTTTGAAAATCAGGTGGCTCGTGCCGTTTTGGCGTGGCTCACCAAAAAACGCTTCGCAGACTTTGCGCAAATCAGCAAAGCGGACAGTCGTCGGCTCTCGACGTAACTGTTCGAGAATTTTCTTGACTGAACGCATGTGCAAATGGTGCCATTATTGGAACCATTCGTCAAATGGATTGCAAACCGCGTGGGTGCACACATTGGGGCTTATGCAAAAAGGCGGATTAATTGACCCTGGCCGTTCGCAGTAACAGCAGTAAGTCTAGCGGGTTGAAGTCCCGTTCGGGGAGTTGTCCGTACGCCCCGGTAGCATGAGGAAGCGGCGTCGCGGTAACGCGGGGTCGTGAGTTT
>JAQTZQ010000086.1 GCA_028687645.1 Rhodocyclaceae bacterium | reverse complement strand
GCCGAGCAGCTTCGCCCGCAAACACCGGATGAGGTGATCGGCCAGCAGCACCTGCTTGGGCCGGGTAAGCCGCTGCGCCTGGCGTTTGAATCCGGCCTGCCGCATTCGATGATTCTTTGGGGGCCGCCGGGGGTGGGCAAAACGACGCTGGCGCGGATGATGGCGACCCAATTTAATTGTGAATTCATCGCGCTGTCGGCGGTGTTCTCGGGCATCAAGGAGGTGCGCGAGGCGGTGGCGCAGGCGGAGATGTGGCGCGGGCAGGGCCGGCGCACCATTTTGTTTGTTGATGAAATCCACCGTTTCAACAAAGCGCAACAGGATGGCTTTTTACCTTTTGTTGAATCCGGCTTGCTCACCTTCATTGGGGCGACGACTGAAAACCCTTCGTTTGAATTGAACTCTGCCTTGCTCTCGCGCGCGTCGGTGTATGTGCTGAAGTCGCTTGATGAAACTGAAATGGGCGAGCTTTTCGACCGCGCCAGTGCGCATGCCTTGGCCGGCTTGAGTTTTGATGCAACGGCCCGCGAGCGTTTGACGGGTCTGGCTGATGGCGATGCGCGCCGTTTGTTGAATTTGCTGGAACAAATCCGCACCGCAGCCCGTACCGCGCAAGTGCTTACGGTCGACGGCGAATTTATCGAGAAAACGGTGGCGCAAAGCCTGCGGCGTTTCGATAAAGGCGGCGATGCGTTTTACGATCAAATCTCTGCCCTGCACAAATCGGTGCGCGGCTCCAGCCCGGATGGCGCGCTTTACTGGCTGACGCGCATGCTTGATGGCGGCGCTGACCCGCGTTATCTGGCGCGGCGAATTATTCGTATGGCCTGGGAGGATATTGGTTTGGCCGATCCGCGTGCCGTGCAATTGGCGAACGATGCTGCCGAAACCTACGAGCGCCTCGGCTCACCGGAGGGCGAACTGGCCTTGGGTCAGGCGGTGATTTACCTGGCCGTGGCGGCCAAATCGAACGCCGGTTACAACGCCTACAACGCGGCGCGCGCTTTCGTCAGTAAGGACAGCTCGCGCCCGGTGCCGAATCATTTGCGCAACGCGCCGACCAAGTTGATGAAGGAGCTCGGCCACGGCAAGGCCTACCGCTACGCGCATGACGAGCCGGAAGCCTATGCAGCGGGTGAAACTTATTTGCCGGATGGCATGGCCGAACCGGGCTGGTACGCACCAACCCCGCGTGGGCTGGAGGGGCAGATTGGCCAGAAGCTGGCGCATTTGCGCGAGCTGGACAAGAAGGCGGGAAAGAAGTGAATATTGCCGACGCCGATAGTTCCCTCTCCTTCAAGGGGAGGGCTAGGGTGGGGATGGGTGTGTTCACCTGGCTACTGCCCGGAAAACCCATCCCCATCCCGGCCTTCCCCTTGAAGGGGAAGGAGAAACGCGGCTCTGGCGCTCGGATAGTCTGATGGACATGGTTCAAACCATTGCACTTTCCACCGGGCTTGCCTGGGCGAGCGGTTTGCGGCTTTATCTGGTGGTTTTCCTTGCTGGCGTATTTTCTTATTTTGGCTATTTGCAGCTGCCACCTTCGCTGGTCATGCTGCAAAACCCGCTGGTTATTGGTGTTTCTGGCCTGATGGCCTTTGCCGAGTTGGTTGCCGACAAGATTCCGGCTTTCGATTCGCTCTGGGACAGCTTTCAAACCTTCATCCGCATTCCTGGCGGCGCCTTGCTCGCCGCTTTTGCCATGGGCGATGTTGATCCGGCCTGGACGCTGGCAGCTGGCCTGATTGGGGGTTCGATCACTGCCGGCACGCATTTCGCAAAAGCCGGGAGCCGACTGGCGATCAATGCGTCGCCCGAACCCTTTTCCAACTGGCTGGCCTCGTTTGGCGAGGAGGGCATGGTGCTCGCCGGTTTATGGACGATGCTGGCCTCGCCGGCGGTCTTTCTTGGCCTGCTGGCGGTGTTTATCGTGGTTGCCGGTTTTATGCTGTTCAAGCTCTGGGGCTTCGTTGGGCGGCTGGTGCGTCGCGTATAATTTTGGACTTTGTGGCCGTTTGTTACGGTCAACCGCCAAAATCAGGGAAATTTTATGCTCGACATTCAACAACTCCGCTCCAACCTTGACGCCGTGGCCGAAGGTTTGGCCAAGCGCGGCAAGCCGATTGACTTCAGCGAATTCAAGGCGCTGGAGGCAGAACGCAAAACCCTGCAAACCCGCACCCAGGATCTGCAATCGCAGCGTAATTCCCTGTCCAAGCAAATCGGGATGTTGAAGGGGCAGGGCAAGGATGCGTCGGAAGTGATGGCCCAAGTGGGTGCCATTGGCGATGAGCTGAAGGCTTCCGAAACACGCTTGGCCGAATTGCTCGAAAAGTTCAACGCCATCCTCGCCGCGCTGCCGAATATTCCTGATGAGTCCGTGCCGGTGGGCAGCGATGAAAGTGCCAATGTCGAAATCAAGCGCTGGGGTACCCCGCGCGTCTTTGATTTTGAAGTCAAAGACCATACCGATATCGGCGAAGCGCTCAACCAGCTTGATTTCACCACCGCCGCCAAGATCGCCGGCGCCCGCTTTTCGCTGCTCAAGGGTGGCCTGGCGCGCCTGCACCGGGCGCTTGCCCAGTTCATGCTCGATACACATACGGCTGACCATGGCTACACCGAACTGTACGCGCCGTATTTGGTCAATGCCGCCAGCCTCTACGGCACCGGCCAGTTGCCGAAATTTGAGGAAGATTTGTTCAAGGTACTGCGTGGCGACCAAGACCCGCTTTACCTGATCCCAACCGCTGAAGTGCCGGTAACCAACATCGTGCGTGATGAAATTCTTGCCGCCGAAGTGCTGCCGCTCAAGTTCGTTTGCCATACCCCGTGCTTCCGCTCCGAAGCCGGCTCGGGGGGGCGCGATGTGCGCGGCATGATCCGCCAGCATCAGTTCGACAAGGTTGAATTGGTGCAGGTCGTTCATCCGGAAAAATCTGCCGAGGCACACGAAGAACTCACCCGGCAAGCTGAAGTCATTCTCGAAAAACTCGAATTGCCCTATCGTCGTATGGCGCTCTGCTCGGGTGACATGGGTTTTTCGGCTGCTAAAACCTATGATCTTGAGGTTTGGTTACCGGCGCAGAACACTTATCGCGAGATTTCCTCCTGCTCCAATTTTGGCGCCTTCCAGGCACGGCGTATGCAGGCGCGTTTTCGCAACGACAAAAACAAAACCGAGTTGTGTCATACCCTGAACGGTTCTGGCCTTGCCGTCGGGCGTACGCTGGTAGCGATTCTTGAAAATTTCCAGAATGCTGACGGTAGCGTGACTATCCCGGCAGCGCTGCGGCCTTACATGGGCGGGCTTGAGGTTTTGTCGGCGTAAATTTGTGGCGCGTTAAGCCTGCCATCAGGCGGATTACTGAGACTGAGCCTGGTTTCTTCTTCCGCCTGACTGGCCAGTTCCAATGCCGCTTGTGCTCTCTCCTCTGCCATTTTCTTGACATATTCCTTGCGACGCTGCGTCACTTCGGCAACCAGCCGCTTGATGCTGCTGGAGCCAGCGATTTCGGGGGCGAGCGGTTCGCTGTTGCGCAGCAAGATGTCGTAATAGTTGCGAATATTTTCAACCAGAATCACCGCCTCACCACCGCGCGCACGGCTGGCTTTTATCATTTGGGTGTATTTCGCCTGCGCCAGTTTGGGTAACACGGATTTCATCTCGTACCAGGCGTTGGGGTCAGCTTTGAGTTTTTGTGCCAGACGCCGCGCATTGTTGAAGTGGCCGGGGCCGATGTTGTAGGCGGCCAGCGCCAGCCAGGTACGATCTGGCTCCTCCACGTCGTCAGGCAGACCTTCTTTGAGCAGATTGATATAACGCGCTCCGGCCAGAATGCTCTCGCTGGGATCAAGCCGATTGCTGACCTCAAGCCGATCAGCGGTCTCCTCAGTCAACATCATGATG
This sequence comes from Rhodocyclaceae bacterium, assembly GCA_028687645.1. GTDB lineage: Bacteria > Pseudomonadota > Gammaproteobacteria > Burkholderiales > Rhodocyclaceae > Azonexus. The sequence goes on along the minus strand of JAQTZQ010000086.1, from coordinate 11,863 downwards.
CCGCGCACGTTGGTGTGACTGGTGGCGTTCGGATCCCAATGCGATTCCTGGTAGGCCACGGCAGCAATTAGCCGCCAATCGATGCCGCTAACGACCTGTGCCGCCTGAAAATATTTGAGATATTTGGGCAGTGTTGTTCTGATATCAGCAAAAAATTTGATGATATCCGCCTGTTTAAGGCGATTGACGTGGCCAAAATAGCGGTCGTCGAACTTGGCCAGCGTGCCATCGTGCTGAATGCGCAGGATGAAGGCGTTGGCGCGGGCTTCGAGTTCAGCATTGGGCTTTTCACCCAGTAGCCAGACAATCGGCTGCTCATTTTTCAACTGGAGGCTGATTTGCAGGTTGGGGAAAAGCGGATCGGCAATATCGGCCAGGCTGGAGTCGAGCGCTACAAAATCAATTCGGCGCTCGCTCAAGGCTTCCAGCAATTTGAAAATGTCAGTATCCCGGCTTTCAACGATGGTCAGGCCGGCGATTGATGCTTGCAGCGCCTGCAGCGAAGCTGCTTGCCGCGAGCCGGCGATGACATGAACCGATTTGCCCGCCAAGTCACTTGTTTCCTCCAGCGGCAGCGAGGCCTCGTGTTGGAGGAGCAGATCGTGAGAATAGCGAATCGGCGGCGTAGCCTTGACCTTTTGATTATTGGTCGGCGTCAGCCAGGCGGCGGCCAAGTGTGCTCTGTCGTTACTCAGGTGAGATTCAATTTGATCAGGGTTGACGACCACATACTTCACCGCAACGCCCAATTCTTCCGCAAAAGTTTCTACGAGATCGTGTTCGAGGCCACCAAATTGCCCGCTTTCATCCGCATCGTGAGTGAGTAGCCCCGGGCTGGTCAAAACCACGAGATCATGCTGGCCGGGTGTAGGGAAGGGCAGCGGACGATGCCGTGACACACGCTGCTCATCGCTGCAGGCAGCGAGCAGGAGGGCCGAACCGAGCAGGAGGAGGGGAATTGACCAGCGCATTTCGTGGTATTATAGCGAGCTGTCCGGAGGGGTACCGAAGTGGCCATAACGGCGCCGATTCGAAATCGGATGGTCAGAGAAATCTGGCACGCGGGTTCGAATCCCGCCTCCTCCGCCAGTGATAAATAGAGCCCTGATTATACGGGGCTTTTTTTACGCCTCATGACAGCTCCCATACTCAGGGAAGCATGTCTTTCTCTTGCAAGCGGCTCTTCTCGCCCAAGGCAATGATTCTCAAAGCCCAATGAGCGATTCCTTTTCCTGAAAATGCGGGATGCTCTCAATTACCATGCTATGGATTTTGCTTCTTTGGTCAGCGTCAGCGCGGCCTGGAAATTGTAATTATTGAGTTCGCCCTCCAGTTGTTCGGCGAGGGGGCCGAGAGCAGGATGCAGGACGCTGGACATTTCGCGCCACAAGGTCAATGCCTGAATATCATCTTCTTCAAGCAAGCCGCTTAGACGATTGAGTATCTCGGTGAGGCGCTCGGCATCGATTGGGTTGGTGCTGTTCGTAGCGTTGGGCTGCAGTTGGTTGTCAATGGCGGCATGGTGTTGGGCATTGATGACGGTCAACGGGATTTCGAACCAGAAAATACTCCCGCGATCGACTTCGCTTTCAACGCCGATGCGGCCCCCCATCATGTCTACCAGCCGCTTGCTGATGGCGAGGCCGAGGCCGGTGCCGCCATAGCGTCGACGACTGGACGGATCGGCCTGAGTAAAGGGCTGAAAAATGCGTTTGAGTGCTTCCGGCGCGATGCCAATGCCCTCGTCGCGCACGGCGCAGCTCAGCAGCGCGGTGTTGTCCGTCCCGGGGGTGAGGCCAAACTGGATGCTGATTTCGCCATCGTGGGTGAATTTGATGGCGTTGGATAAAAAGTTGCCGATGATCTGGCCGATCCGTACCGGATCGCCGCGCAGCAGGCTGGGGATTGGTGTTGTTTCCTTGTACAGCAGACGCAAGCCTTTGTGCTGGGCGCGTGTCGCCTGGGCGGCGATGGCGTGCTCGATGATACGTTTGATATCAAAATCAAGCGGTTCGAGGTGAAGTTGTTCGGATTCGATACTGGAAATGTCGAGTAGATCATTGATCACCGATAGCAGTTGCTGGGTGGCGTTTTGTACTTGGTGCAGCTTGCCTTTTTGTGCCGGATCGTTGCTTTGCTCATGCAGCACCCAAGTCAGGCCGACGATGGCATTCATCGGCGTGCGGATTTCGTGCGAGAGGTTGGCAACAAAACTGCTCTTGGCCTGATTAGCTGTTTCGGCGGTAAGCAGTGCGGCTTCCAGTGCCTGCGTGCGTTTGTTGACCAGTTCTTCGAGATGATTGCGGTGTTCCTGCAATTCGATATTAGCTTCGAGCAGGCGGCGGTTTTGCTCGGTCATCAAGGCGTAGAGATCGACCAGCGTTTGGGTCAGTGCATCTTTGGTCGGGTCGTTGCGCCCACCCTCAGCTGTCTCGTAGGCGGCCGCAGGACTGTTGCCGGCCTCGATGGCTTTGATCTGGCGGGCCAGTGCCTGGTCTTCTCCAAGAATGTGAAAGATCAGCCAGTTGGCGAGAAAGCCGAGCAAGGTGCCGCCGGTCAGCGTGGTGCCGCTTTGATAAAGCGCGCGCATGTTAATGACCGTATCAAAAAATTCCTTGTGGGCAGAAAAGTGATGGTCGGTGTGGCGCGTATCGATCTGATATTGGCGGATCAGATCGCTCTCGGTTTGAAAATGAAAAGAGGCGTAGGCCGTGAGTTGATCGAGCAGCTTGTCGGCATGCCTGGGGTTGCGCTTGTAATCGAGCGCCAGAAATGGGGCGCTGTCATTGATGATTTTGACCAGCCCAAGGTGCTGACTGTCGATGATTTCTATGCCGGTAACGAAATGCTCGTTCCAGTTCATCAGTGCCATCTTGCAAACTCCAAGCAATCCCGGCGACGCGCGCCGGTGGGGGGTAGCGTTTTTCCGGAGCGCTCTTGAACCAGTTCCGTTCTAGCTTTCTTGGTCATAGGCGTCTAATTCAGGGTGATGGGCGAGTACCTTTTTAAGGTGCTCCAGCGCAGCAGGGAAATCGAAGTTGTCGACTTGTTGCGCCAAGGTCTCAAAATCCTCGCCGAGTGCCGTGCTCAATAGCGGGCGCTGGTCTCGTAGCAGATCACCAGTGCGCATGTCGTCATCGGCCAATAATTTCAGCAGACGCGCGAAGGTGGCGCGGGCAGCTACGGGATCGAGCGCCGCAGGGGCGGTCTCCGGTGCATGGGTGAGCAGACTCTGCAAGGTATTGACAATTTCTTCATGCACTTTTGTCAGCGTGGCAAGCAGCGGCGCGGTGATCTCGGCGGGCTGGCCTTCACGCAGTGCTGTTTCCAGAGCGGCGGCGGCACTGCGGATGCTGTTGAGGCCCAGTGAACCGGCGGCCCCCTTGAGTGAATGGGTCTGGCGCATGGCAGCGGGATTGTCGTCGCCGTTCAGGGGAATGGCGATTTGGCCAGGGGCGTCGCGGTGATGGCTGATGAATTTATCCAGCAGGTCGAGATATCTGTCAGTTTTACCGCGCATGGCGGCCATGCCGACTTTGAGGTCGATGCCGGGGACGTTGCTCAACTGGGTCAGGATAAATTCGCTGCCAGAAAAGCGGTTGACCGTGAGCGGCGGGTTGATTGGCAGTTGGGGTTTCGAATTGCCATTGCCATTGCTATTGCCTTTATGCGGCAGGTTGTTGAGCAATACGGCAAACAAAATGGCCGGGTCGACCGGCTTGGCGATGTGGCCGTTCATGCCGGCTTGCAGGCAGGCTTTGCGGTCTTCACCGAAGGCGTTGGCCGTCATGGCAAAAATGGGGATCTCGGCCCCGCCGGGTAATTGGCGAATACGGCGGGTGGCTTCGAGGCCGTCCATGACCGGCATTTGCATGTCCATCAGAATCAGGTCAAAAGTTTGCTCACTGGCGAGCTTGAGTGCTTGTTCTCCGTTTTCGGCAAGAACCGGATGGAGCCCGGTGTTGGCCAGAAGTTCGAGCGCTACGGTCTGGTTGATCGGGTCATCTTCGACCAGCAGCAATTTGGCCGGACTGCAGTTGCGACGAATTTCTGCCTCAAAATCGACGTTGACCGCAAGCCTCTCGTGCGTCGGTACGTTGGCGGCAAGTTCAAGGCAAGCGGTGATCCAGAAGGTGCTGCCTTGGCCCGGGGTGCTGATGACGCCGGTTTCTCCATCCATCATGCGCGCCAACTGGCGGCTGATGGACAAGCCCAGACCGGTGCCGCCAAAACGTCGGGTGGTTGAGCTATCAGCCTGTTCAAAGCTGGCAAACAGGCGGGGAATTTGATCTGCCTCGATACCAATCCCGGTATCTTCCACCTCAAAACGCAGGACGACTTGCCGCTGGCGCCACTCGACGACTTTGGCGCGCAGCAGTACGTGCCCCCGTTCAGTGAATTTGACCGCATTGGAGAGGTAGTTGAGCAAAATTTGCTGCAAGCGCACGGCATCGCCCCGTACCGCTGGCGGCAGATCCGGCGCCAGATCAGCGAGTAGCGCCAGACCCTTGTCGCGGGTTTTGAATTCGATCATGTCGATGACATCGCTGAGCACTCGACCCAGCGAGAAATCACTGGCTTCGAGTTGCAATTTTTCAGCTTCGATTTTGGAGATATCGAGAATGTCGTTAATGACCATCAGCAGATGCTGGGCAGAGTCCGAAATCTGGCCCAGGCGCTCTAGCTGCCGTTGCTCGGTCGCTTCACGCTGCATCAGATGGGTAAGGCCAATGACCGCATTGAGCGGTGTGCGGATCTCGTGGCTCATATTGGCTAAAAACGAACTCTTGGCGCGGCTGGCTTGTTCGGCGACATCCTTGGCCAGCAGTAGTTCGCTGGTGCGCTCATTGACCATGTATTCCAGGCGGCGTTGATAGCCGGCCAGTTCTGCCTCGTCTTTACGCTTTTGTGTGACATCGGTAATGAAGGAGAGGATGTGGGCTTCGCCATCCAGATCAAGCAAGGCTGAAGAGATTTCAACATTGTGCCGCTGGCCGTCTTTCGCATTCCAGTTCGCATCGCGGCTGATGATGGCTTTGCCGTCCTCATGCCGGTTCAGCCAGTTTTCGCGGGCTTGTTGGTCCGGCCAGATGCCGACTTCGACCGAGGTACGGCCAATCAACTCACTTTTGCGCCAGCCAAAGTCGCGCTCAAATTTGTCATTGACGTCCACGAAGTGGCCATCACTGCTGCGCGCAATGCTTGCTGCAAGCGGGCTGGCGTCGAAGGCGAGTTGAAAGCGCTGACGCAAAGTGCGCGAGGCTTCCTCGGCGGCCAACCGGGATTTATAGCGTTGGACGCCTTGCGATTGATGAATAAAGCCAAACAGCGCGGTGACGGCGGTGAGCAGACCAAGGCTCAGGGCGATGATCAGGGCTGATGTGAAATGCCAGGCGGCGAGGGCTTCATCTCGCGATATTTTGGCAATCAAATACCATGAAGAATCGGGAATCTTGGTGTTGTGGGCAAGGACGGGCGTGCCGTCATACCCCTTGCCTTCAACGTGGCCGAGAATGCCGCCAAACGTGGCCATAACCGAAGGCACGTCAACCTGGCTGCGGTGAACGCGCATTTTGAGCGCGGATTCGGGGTGAAAGCGTATTGAGTTGAGAAACAGGGCATCGTCACCTACTCGCTGGGCCAGCAAAAATTCCCCGGTTTTACTCGGCAGCGGCCATTCCTGAAGTGCCGGGTAAAGGAAAACGTTGAGATCAACCTGGAACAGCGCCGTCCCGACATGGCGTTCAGCCTCACCCTCACCGCTAAAGATCGGAATGACGATATCAAGATGGGGCTCGCTACCGGGGGTGGCGTGGATGTCGGTCAAAAAGGGGGCGCGCCGCTCAAGATTCTCTTTGATTTCACTCCAGACATGCGCTGAAAGAGGGTCTTTGTACTCGAAGGCGCTGGCAATGATCTGACCCTCATCGTCAACGAGAAGAATGTTGCGGTAACGGTAGTTCTGTGCCCAGTTTTCAAGGCGCTTGAGAAGCAGCCCGGGATTTGCCCGTGGATCTTTCTTGATTACCCATTCAATGTTTTGGGCCAGTAATTGGCTCTGAGCAAATACTTTGGCATCGGAAAAACGCTCTTCACGCCAATTGGCAATCTGGCGATTGAGGAGCGTGCTGACTGCCTCTAATTGCGCAGCGGCGGCCTCTAAAGCGCGGGCTTGTTCTTGTTGATAAAACCATAGACTGGTGCCTGAGATGAATAAAAAAACCTGGGCAAAAATTGGCCACAGCCAGCGCCAGGGGCGTTTGGTGTCGTTGGCTGTCATCAGCCGTTCCCCTGCGGATTGGCGGCGTTGAGTTGTTCGAGCGCAGATTCAAACTCAAAGTGGCTGAGGTGATTACTGAAGGCTTCAAATTGCTCGCCAAAAAGCTGCTGGAAGAGCGCGCCATGGGTCTGCAGGGTTTGCGTTGCCGCAAAATCGGCACTGGTCAATTGCCGGCGCATGGTTTTGAGGATAGCTTGTGTCCGGCCTTTGTCTATCACTGGTGTCAAGACTGCAGCCGATGAGGGGTCTTTCTGGGCCGCGAGTTCGGCTTGCAGTTGCTGATAAAGCCCTGCGGTGTGCGTAATCAGCGGGGCGATGGCGGTGGCGGGGAGAGACTCCTTGATTGCGGCTTCAAGTGCCGCAGCGGATTGCTGTATGCGGCTGGCGCCCAAGGCACCGGCTGCGCCCTTGATTGAGTGTGCCAGACGTCGGGCTTCATCCTTGTCGCCAGCCTGAAAACAATCGTGGATGCGCTGAAAATCAGCACTGTGGCCATTGGCAAAGCTGGCGAGCAGGCGTTGATAGACGCTCAGATTGCCGCGCACCGACTTGAGGCCAAGTTCAAGATCAAGCCCCTGAATACCATCCAGGCGCTGATGCTCGTTGCTGATCGTTACGCTGCTCGGTGGCAGCGCTGCCTTGGGTGTGCCGGGCGTGCGAGAAATGGGCTTGGGTAGCCATTTCAACAGGGCTTCAAAGAGTATTTCCGGGTCGACCGGCTTGAATACATGGTCGTTCATACCGGCATCAAGACAGGCCTGACGGTCTTCATCGAAGGCGTTGGCGGTCATCGCCAGGATAGGGATTTGCGCCCAGCCGGGTAAGGATCGGATCCGGCGCGTGGCTTCGAGTCCGTCCATGATGGGCATTTGCATATCCATCAATACCAGATCAAAAGACTGCTCGCTGGCCCGGGCTAGCGCCTGGGCACCATCGCGGGCGACGATCACCTTGAGACCGGCACATTGCAGCAGTTCGGTGGCGACTTCTTCGTTGGTCGGATTGTCTTCAGCGAGCAATATGCGTGCCCCGGTATGCAGGGCGGCCACTTCATACTCGTGGTGCGCCTGTTCCTGATGATGGCTAACGGCCTGAGCGCCGGGCGGTGCCGCATCGAGTCGGGCGGTAAACCAGAAGGTGCTGCCCCGGCCCGGCTGGCTATCAACGCCGATGGCGCCACCCATGGCTTCGGCCAGCCGTTGGCTGATGGCGAGACCGAGGCCGGTACCGCCAAAGCGGCGGGTGGTCGAGGTGTCGGCTTGTTCAAAGGGGCGGAACAGGCGCTGGTGCATTTGTTGGTCGATACCAACGCCGGTGTCACGCACTTCGCAGCGCATGTAGATTCCCGCTGGGCTCTGATATAGCAGGCGGGCAAGGAGCGTGATCTGGCCGTGCTCGGTGAACTTGACGGCATTGGATAAAAAATTCAGCAGGATCTGTTGCAGACGCATGGAGTCGCCACGCATGACGGGGGGCAGGCTGGGGTCGAGTTCGATGAGGATCGGCAAACCCTTGGCGTTGGCACGTTCGATGATGAGTTCGCGGGCATTGGCAAGAACATCGGCAGGATTGAGGTTGGTATTTTCAAGCACCAGTTTGCCGGCCTCGATTTTGGAGAAATCGAGGATTTCATTGAGTACGGCCAGCAGGTGCTGGGCAGCGCTGCCGACTTTACTGAGCCGGTCGCGCTGAGCTGGCGTGTTTGCATCACGTCGGGCGAGGTGGCTGAGGCCCATGATGGCGTTGAGCGGCGTGCGGATTTCGTGGCTCATATTGGCCAGGAACGAGCTTTTGGCACGGCTGGCCGCTTCGGCTTGTTCTTTGGCGACGAGCAACTGGGCGGTGCGTTCTTCAACCAGCGTTTCAAGGTGCTGTTGCAGGGCTTCCTGCGCCTGACGATGTTCGGTGATGTCCTGAATGGTGCCCATCATTTCCAGCACTTGCCCCTGACCGTCAAGCTTGAGCTGACCGTTGTCCCTGACCCAACGCGTGCTGCCATCATTGGCGCGAATGACGCGGTATTCATTGCTGAAATTTTTGTGCTTCTGCAGGATTTCCTCCTGCAAATAGGTGGTCATGCGCTGCCGGTCTTCCGGGTGGATCAAGCCTAGCCAGGCGGTAAGATCGTGCGAGTAGCGGTGGTCGATGCCAAAAATTTCATCGAGTATCGGCGAGCTTTCCCAGAGGCCGCTGGGTGGGAAAAAACGGTAGTGGCCAATGCGGGCGATGGTTTGTGCCTGGCGTAACGCGGCCTCGTTTTCTGCCAGTTTGCGCTGCGCCTGCAAGCGCCCGATACCCGTGCTGATTTCGCTGGCCAGGCTTTCGAGCAAGTTGATTTCCGCTTCGTCAAAGGCATCCGTTTCGGTGCTGTAAAGATTCATTGCCCCCGCTATATGACCATCGAGCCGCAGCGGCATGGCGATTGAAGCGTGAAAGCCGGAGGCCAGCGCTGCTTCGCGCCAGGGGCCGTAATTCGGATCATTCTGCATATCGCGGCAAATTACCGGTACACCGTAACGAATGGCACGGCCGGTTGGGCCCTGACCAAATTCATTGTCGCCCCAGGAAATTTTGAGTGCCTGGACGTATCCCGGAGTAAAGCCTGATTCGGCAAGGGGGGTGACACTACGGAATTCGTCGTGCTCGGCCTTGGCGATCCAACTCAGGTGATAGTCGCCAACTTCATTCATCAGCACGCAAATTTCTTCGAGAAAACCGGTTTCGTTGTCGTGCCGGCTGATGGCGTGGGCTACCCCGTTGAGCAGGGTCAAGGCACGATTCTGGCGGGCAATTTGCTCACGCTCGGCGTGGCGTTGCGAAATGTCGGTGAGTACGCCAACGCTGAGTCGCGGGGCGCCGGAGGCGGTTTTTTCGATGATTAATGTGTGGTTTTCAATCCACAACCAGCGGCCATCTGCGCACTGGATACGATACTCCACCGGGCCGTAGGGCTGTGCCGTCTCCAGGCGTTTGCGCAAGGCGTTGATACGGAAAATGTCGTTGGGGTGGATTAGTGACATCCAGTCTGTCAGGCTTGCTGGCCGGGTGATTCCCAGGCGGTCAAGCAAGTGGATCAAGCTGTTGCTTAAAACAATCTGGTCGCGTTCGTGGTGGTATTCCCAGCCGCCGGAGCCCGAGGCTTCAAGGGCAAGTTGCAGGTGGGTTTCGAGCCGGCGCTGCTCGTGTTCGTACAGCGCCTTGGTGAGCGCGGCTTCCATTTGATGGACGGCCAGTTGTTCAAAGAGCCGTTGCTGGCTGACGACGCCCATGATCAGCCCTTGCTGATCGAGCACCACCATATGGCGCAAATGCTGTTCAGTCATGATTTCCAGCGCCGCCGTTACCGATTCGTCCGCACGGATGCTGAGCAGCGGCTGACTCATGGCGTCGGCAACCAGAATATTGTGCGGGTCGACATGGTCGTGTAACAGGCGCGGCATGTCGCGCTCGGTGATGATGCCCAGCGCCTTGCCAGCCTCGGTGATGACGACATAATCGGCTTTGAATTCAAGCATCATGGTGATGACTGCATCAAGGCTGGCGCTGGGCGGCAGATGTGGCATCTGGCGATCCATGACGTTTTCAAGGGAGCGCAGGTTTTTGAAGACGCCAATACCAAGAAATAGCCGGAAATCGGTATCGCTGACGATGCCGGCTGTTTTGCCTTGTTCATCGAGCACCACGAGGTGGCGAATGCCATGCTTGTCGATCAGGCGCCGCGCGCTGAGCAGATCGAGGTCGCTGGCCGCTGAAACCAGTGACGAGGACATGATTTCGCTGACCGGCAGCGATGATGAGCGGCGTTCATGCAGGCTGCGGGTGATGTCGCTCTCGGTAATGATGCCGATGGGCATTTTGTTGCGGTCAACCATCAAACTGGAGATTTTTTCCCGCGACATCAATAACGCCGCACTCTTGAGCGTGGTCTCTGGCGGCACGCTGCGCACCGTCCGGGTCATGATTTCAGCGAGGGTGGTGCGAGGGGTCATTGGCATGATCAGCTTGTTGCTTGTTGGCTGAATAACGGGTTCAGCGCATCCAGCGTGAGTTTTAGTTGGGCGGCGAGGCGGGTTTGTTCGCAGCGGACATCAGCGTTGGGGGCGCGCTGACGCAGGGTAAGTTCTAAATGCTTTGCCGCTTCGCTGAGGGTGATCAGGCCCAGTGTGGCGCTGGCACCTTTGAGACTGTGCGCCAGGCGTTCGGCCTGAGCACTATCGTTGGCGCTCAGCGCCTGTTCAATCGCCAAGCTGTCGCCACTGTGGCTGGTGACGAAGCTTTGTAGCAAGCGCGTATAGACCGCCAACTTGCCGCGTACGGCCTTGAGGCCAAGGGCGGGGTCGAGACCGGGGATGGTAGCCAGCCGGTCGAGCGTGATTTCAGCGCTGGCGCTTGGCGCGCTCGCTTTGGTAGCCAGCGGTGGCGGGCTTTGAAAACTCGGTGCCGGCAGCCATTTGATGATGGCGGCGTAGAGATTTTGCGGATCAACCGGTTTGGCGACGTGGTCGTTCATCCCGGCATCCAGGCAGCGCTGGCGATCTTCGCCAAAGGCGTTGGCGGTCATGGCCAAAATTGGCAGTTGATTGCCGCTGGCGCGAATCAGGCGGGTGGCCGTTACGCCATCCATGACCGGCATTTGCATGTCCATCAGGATCAGGTCATAGGGGGTTTCGGCAACCATTTTCACGGCATTTTCGCCGTTGACCGCAAGATCGGCGTTAAGACCGACGGCGCCGAGCAGTTCAAGCGCCACTTCCTGATTAATCGCGTTATCTTCCACCAGCAACACCCGGGCGCGGCGGTAGGCGGTGGACAGCAGGCGTTCAGCGTCGTCGACGGCAAGCGGCTGGTTGAGGTTGGCAATATCGCTATGGCCGTGGCCGAGCCGGGCGGTGAACCAGAAGGTGCTACCGACGCCTGGCGTGCTACTCAGCCCGGTTTCGCCGCCCATCATCTCGGCTAGGCGGCGGGCGATGGCAAGGCCAAGACCAGTGCCGCCAAAGCGCCGGGTGGTAGAACTGTCGGCCTGCTCAAAGGGTGAAAAAATCCGCGCTTGCTGTTCAAGCGGAATGCCTGCCCCGGTGTCGCTGACGGCAAAGCGTAGTTGCAGGCCGTGGCTGGTTTCAGCCAGTCGTTCGACGCTGACCTTGATTTCGCCACTCTCGGTAAATTTAACGGCGTTGGACAGGAAATTAAGCAAAATCTGCCCGAGACGCAGCGGGTCGCCAAAGAGCACCGGCGGGATTTCTGGCGCGATGTGGCAACTGAAGGCCAGTCCATGAGAGCGTAGACGGTCGATGATCAACGCGCTGGCGTTGTCGAGCACGCGGCGCAGGGAGAAATCGACCGGCGCGAGTTCGAGCTTGCCGGCTTCAATTTTGGAAATATCGAGAATCTGGTTGATGATCGCCAGCAGGTGATGCGCCGCATCGCTGACCTTGTTGAGGCGCGCCAGTTGTTCGCTGTCGCCGGTGTGACGTTCGGCGAGATGGGTCAGTCCGATAATGGCGTTCATCGGGGTGCGGATTTCGTGGCTCATGTTGGCCAGAAAAATGCTCTTGGCCTGGCTGGCGTGTTCGGCGGCGA
>JAQTZQ010000085.1 GCA_028687645.1 Rhodocyclaceae bacterium | reverse complement strand
GAAATCAAAAAACAATCGTTGATCAGGTAATGCATCTGGATACGCGCCTTGGCCAGTTGTTTGGCATCGGGCAAATCAGGCAAAGGCAGTTCGCCCATCAGCAGACGTTCATAATTTAGCCAAACCCGCGTTGCTGCAATGACAGCCTCGGGATCAGCGCCGAGAATACGCTGCGCCAGGGCATCCAGCCCTTGACCCAGCAGCGGGTCGTGCAAAATCCCTGTACAGCCTTCAACGTAGGCATCAATTTCTCTCCGCGAACCGAGAAAGATGCCGCGCAATACCAGACCGTAGACGTTTTCCGGGAAAATCTGGGCGTAGACCAAGGCCAGCAGGCTGCCCCATGAACCGCCAAAGACAATCCAGCCGGAAATGCCAAGTGCCTTGCGCACGTAATCGAGATCGGCGACCAGATCGAGTGTGGTGTTTGCATCGAGTTCGCCGCGCGGCAGGCTGCGTCCGGCGCCGCGCTGATCAATCATGAAGACGCGAAAACGTTCGGGATCGAACAAGCGGCGCTGGGCAGGGTTGCAACCGCTGCCTGGGCCCCCGTGCAGAAACAGTACCGGGATGCCATGCAGCGGGCCACTTTCCTCGATATGCAGGATATGCCCGCCGCCCACCGTCATCTGGCGGACACAGCGCGCCTGGCGCGCAGGAAACAAGGGATCAGCCAACAATCAGACCTCGATCAACCCGCTACGCACGGCAATCAGCGTCAGCTCTGCGGCATTTTGCACGTTGAGTTTTTGCTTGATGTGGTAAAGGTGCGTCCCCACCGTGCTGGGGCTGAGGAAAAAATCTTCAGCCACGTTATTTACCGAGCGCCCCTGGGCGAGCTGCATGAAAACAGCCAGCTCCTTTTCGGTCAGCGTTTCAAGCGGCGAGGTGGTTCCCGAGAGTTGGGCAAGCGCGACCTCTTGCGCCAGTTCAGGATCAAGATAGCGATTGTCGCTGGCGATCTGCGTCACGGCCCGCAGGAATTCATCGGGTGCGGCGCGTTTGCACAGATAGCCGCGTGCGCCAAGGCGGAGCGCCCGAACGGGCACAACGGCATCATTGTGCGCCGAGAGCATCAACACCCGCGCCGCCGGATGGGCTGTGCGCAGGCGTTCCAATGCCGCCAGGCCACCGATGCCGGGCATCGAAACATCCATGACCATGACGTCGGGTAGTAATTCGCTGTAACAGCGAACAGCATTCTCACCACTGCTTGCCTCACCAACGACTATGGCGCCGGCGCCTTCGAGTAGCAGGCGAAAACCGAGGCGAACCACGGCATGATCATCAGCCAGAACAATGCGGCAGCCTTTCAGGGATGAGTTCATGCGTCGACCTCCAGACAGTGAGCGTGGTACGTGGCCGGCAGACGGGCGCTCAGTTGGCAGCCGCCCCCAGCCGGGGTAGAAAAGACAAGGCTGCCGCCGAAATCGGCCAGCCGCTCGCGCATGCCGGTGAGGCCAAAACCACAGCCAGCCTGAGCCGAGGGTGCGCCGTGCAAGCCACAGCCATCGTCGCAAATGGTGAGCTCCAGCCAGTCACCGATCTGGCTCAGACTGATGCTGACATGGCGGGCGGCGGCATGACGCAGGATGTTGGTCAAGGCTTCCTGAGTCACGCGCAGCAGTGCCGAGGTTTGCGTTTCCGGGAAGGCAAACAGTTCGTCGTCCAAAGCCATCGTCAAAGTAATTTGCGGTTGGCGTTGCGCCCAGGATTCAAGAAACGGGCGCAGGGTGGCAGCAATTTTTTGCTCGTTTTTGGCGGTTGACCGTAAGGATTTCAGAATATTGCGTACGCCGTCCTGCATTTCGCCAGTCACACCAATAATGCTGTGGGCCGGCGCCTGTAGCGCGGGTTGATCGGCACTGCGCTGAACAATCGCCCCGGCCAGCGCCCGTACCGCCGTAATGCCTTGGGCCAGTTCGTCATGCAGCTCACGGGCAATACTCCGGCGTTCGGCTTCGAGGCGTGATTGCAGGCAGCGGGCGACTTCCTGATCGCTTTCAAGGCGGACGTTTTCATCGACCGCTTGCGCCAGTCGGTCGGCCATCCCGTTGTAGGCGCGAGCGAGGCGCGCTAACTCCGGGGCGGCGGGGGCCGGCAGGCGAATATCGAAACGGCCCTGGCCGGTACGATCCAGCGCTGCCAGGAGTTGTTCCAGCGGTTTCAAGGCGCGATCAAGGGCCAGGCGTGAGGCAAAAAAGAGGATGGTGAGCAACGCCAGGGCCCAGCCGGCCATGGCACAGAGATCGTCCCAGGCATCGATAATCGAGCGCGAGGGGTCGGGATGAATGATCACGGCCAGTGCTCCGAATTCGATACGCCGCACCTGTAGCGCCGGTTTGAGCAGGTGGGCAAAATAGGCGGGGACTACCCGGCCCTGCTTGTAGCTTGGCTCCGGCGAGAGATAGAGGCGCCGGCCTGTGGCATCGAGCAATTCCAGCCCATTGGCGCGAATGCGACCGGCTGGCTGAAGCATTGCCAGCAGCTGATCAGCGCTGATGCCGCTGGTTGCGGTTTGCCGGGCGATCAGCCGCAACCATTGTTCGGAAACCCTGGTCGCGGCCTCGACTTCTTCATGAATACCGGTACGCGCGCCCTGCAACCAGAGTCCGGCAAGGCCGATCAGCAGGCTGGCCAGCAGCCCGGTGAGCACAAAGCTGAGGCGGGTGCGCAAATGGAGGCGACGTCGTTCCATATTGCTCCTTATTTTCCGTAGCGGTAACGAAGGCCGACCCAGGCGGCACGCGGGGTGCCGGGGGCGAGGAAGGCTCGGGTGAGACGCGCCAGTGCAAGTTTCAGATCAGGTTTCATACGGCTTTGTCGAGTTTGTAATTCACCGGAACGGTGATCTGGATTTCGCTGCCTTCCAGGGCTTCGGGGAATGGCGGCATGCGCACCAGCTCAACCAGTTGCAGTGCATGCTGGTCAAGAATCTCGTAGCCACTGCTACGGTCGACCTGCAAAGAGAGCAGATTTCCTTTACGCGCGACCTTCAGGCGCAGGCGCACCTCACCCTCCCAACCACGCATGGCGGCCTGACGCGGGTACACCTGTTGGCTGGACAGCAAAAGGGAAAGCTGTTGGGCGTAACGACCCAGCATTTGCTGTTGATCAACTTGGGCCGGGGCTTTCGTGGCTACTTGGGTTGGCGCTGGTGCGGGCTTGGCAAGCTCGGGGCTGACCGGGCTGGTGGCGCTGGCGCTTGCCATCTCCTGTGGCGTTTCATCCCGCTGTGGCTCAGATGGTGACGCCGGCTGCCTGACTGCTCGGGGAACGGGAGGGGTGATGCGTGCCGGCCTGGGCTTTTTAGCCGATGGTTCAAGCCGTTGCGACTCAAGCCGGTGAGAAATCAGCGGCGCTTCGGCAACCCGGCTTTCCTGCGTTTCAGCAACATGGACGGCGGGGGTTTCAGGCGGCGCAATCAAGCGCAACGTGGCGTTGATCAAAAGTGCCGGCGCCGGCAACTGGTGGACGGGTGCCGTAACCCAGAACAACAACAGCCCATGCAAGGCCATGGAAAGCAGCAACCAACCGAGGAAGTGGTTCGCCGCCATCCGCTGCCCGGTCTCATCTTTGAAAGCGAAGGAGAATGTGCCGAAGTCAGTGGGCATGGCCCAAGGCCTCCTGCTCGGCCGCCGGGAAGAGGTGGCCGACTGAGCGCTGGTATTCGCGCACCCCTACCGCCATTTCGGCAAACTCGGCAGGCAATGGGCGCGCCATCACTTCATTAAGGTCAAAACCAGCAGCAGCGGCTTCGCGCATGGCCTGATCGAGCCAGCGCAGCCAAGCACGCGTCTGGCGGATCGGGGCGCCATCACGCGCAATGGCGCCGTGACCGGGAACGATGGCGGTGAAACCCGGCTCGCGCGTAATTGCCTCCAGGGTATCCAGCGAGGCCAGCCAGCGTTTAATGCGTGCGTGCGGCGTGGTGGGGGCACGGTTATTGAAGACCAGATCGCCAGCGAACAGCACGCCACTGGTTTCGTCGTAAATCGCCAGATCGCCATCGGTATGACCATCCAATGCCAGGAGACGCAGCGTTCGCCCGCCAAGCGGAACGCGACCAGGCACAATCGTCGCCGTCGGCGGCACGGATTCGGTACCTTTCATCCAGTCGCCGGAGAGGCGATAGAGATTTTCAGCAAAGACATTGCCTTCGCTGGCGATCCCCTGCCGGGTCGCTTCCAGCGCCACAATCGGCGTGCCGGCAAAGGCCTGATTGCCGAGAAAATGATCCGGGTGGTGGTGGGTGTTGATGACCTGCAACAGCGTTGCCGAACTCAGCTTTTTCATCGCCTGCTGCATTTGCTGGCCGTAGCGCAGCGAGGGGCCGCTGTCGATGACGACGAGACCGGCGGCAGTCACGATAAAGCCGGTATTAACGATGTTTCCGCCGTTGACCGTACTAAAGTCTTCGTTGCGACCAATGAAAACATACACATCGTCGGCCACGCGCTGGGCCTGCAGGCCATAATCAAAATTTGATTCAGCCGCCAGCAATGTACAGAAGCTGCCGAGCAAGCAGCTAAAAATAAGGCGCTTCATGGCTCAATCCAGACGTTGAAATCATTCCCGTTGTTATCACGCCCCGTTGCCTTGACCCGCCCGGGCGTTTTTTGCTGCAGCGTAAATACCGGGTTCTCGCTGACCGGCTCAAAGGTTTCGATACGCATCAAGGCCTGATCGCTGCTATCGCTGAGTTTGACTTCCTGCAAATGAAAGGCCGGAATGCCGGCCACCAGCCCGGTATCCATCGGATGCACGACGCGCAAACGCAGTCGTCCGGCCAGCGTGCCGCTTTGCCACTGACGGGCACTGACTTCGTTGAGTCGCTTTTGCCACTCAGGGGCGGTGGCCGCTGCAGAAGGTGCGGTGCAACCGCCGCCGACGGTGTTCACCCAGGTGCCACCAACGTGCCAGACACCATCTGCCGTGCGCACCGCTGCCCGTACTGGTGTTGATTGCTGCAGCTTGACGCGAAAGCCAAGATAGGCCGAGGCCGCTTCAGGGTAGAAACGCAGGATCTGGATTATCGGATTGAAGTCAGCAAAAACAACCACTTCCCGCACCTTGCCCAGCGCGGAGGCATCAACGGTGATCGGCACTTGCATCGGATTGTCGGCATCAAGCGGTGCAATGACGCGAACGCGGGGATCAAACACATAGTGCTGCCCGGCGAGAAA
Organism: Rhodocyclaceae bacterium; assembly: GCA_028687645.1. GTDB lineage: Bacteria > Pseudomonadota > Gammaproteobacteria > Burkholderiales > Rhodocyclaceae > Azonexus. The sequence continues at coordinate 10,623 of JAQTZQ010000085.1, read as the reverse complement.
CATTTTTTGCATTTCATGCCAGCGCGCCGAATCGAGCGGATCAACGGGCGCCTCATTATTGGCCGCTTGCGCCAACGGCACCAATGCCGAACAGGCCAGTGCCACGATCATCAAAAACAGTTTCATCCAGTCTCCTCTCGCCCCTGAAAATCCGCCGGATTATTTCCGGTCGGTACAGCACGGGGTCTGGTACTTCTTTCGCAAAGCCTGTGCCAACCCACAAAATGGCCTGTTCTCATGAGACGAAGGCCTGTATCGTCAATTGTCTGCTTCAATTTGGAGCAACTGGTAATATTTTATACAGACCAAACCCTTTTCCCTGCCGCAAAAAGGGGGAAATCGACTGGCACATCCCTTGCGATTCCACCAACCCATGGTGCTGTCGGCACAGGGACAAAGCGGCGACAGCACCATGTGTAATGGACAACCAAGGAGACATATCCATGCAAAAATCCAGCAAAATCAGCCGGCGCGTCAATGTGCTGGCCATGCTCGTCGCCGCGACTTTCGCGACTGGCGGAGCAATGGCCTCAAACGTTACCGATGCCGACATTCTGAATGACGCAAAAACCCCCGGTGACGTGGTCAGCTTTGGCCTCGGTACCCAGGGCCAGCGTTTCAGCCCGTCAACCCAGATCGACACCAATACCGTCAAGAACCTGGTGCCGGCTTGGTCGATGTCATTTGGCGGCGAGAAACAGCGCGGCCAGGAATCACAGCCTCTCATTTCCGACGGCAAAATGTTCGTCACCGCTTCTTACAGCCGCATCTTTGCGGTCGACGCCAAAACCGGCCAGAAATTGTGGAAGTACGAGCACCGCCTGCCCGACGGCATCATGCCCTGCTGCGATGTCGTCAACCGTGGTGCCGCGCTGTACGACAACCTGGTTATTTTCGCCACACTCGACGCCCAGTTGGTTGCGCTCAATCGTGATACCGGCAAAGTGGTCTGGAAAGAGAAACTCGGTGACTATGCTGCTGGCTACTCTGCCACCGCCGCCCCGATTATTGCCAAAGGCAAGCTGATTACTGGCGTTTCTGGCGGTGAATTCGGCATCGTTGGCCGCATCGACGCCCGCGACCCGAAAACCGGCAAGCTGATCTGGACACGCCCGACTGTTGAAGGTCACATGGGTTATGCCTGGAAGAATGGCGAAAAGGTCGAAAATGGTATCTCCGGTACCCTCAATGCCACCTGGACTGGCGACCTCTGGCAAACCGGCGGTGCCGCAACCTGGAACGGCGCTACCTATGATCCGGAAACCAACCTGATCTTCGCCGGCACCGGCAACCCGGCCCCGTGGAACAGCCACCTGCGCCCGGGCGACAACCTGTTCTCGTCCTCCACCGTGGCTATCGACGCCGACACCGGCAAAATCGCCTGGCATTACCAGAACACCCCGCACGACGGCTGGGATTTTGACGGCGTGAACGAATTCATTTCCTTCGACTACAAGGATCCGAAGAGCGGCAAAGTGATCAAGGCCGGCGCCAAGGCTGACCGTAACGGCTTTTTGTTTATCAACGACCGTACCAATGGCAAGTTGCTTGGTGCTCACCCCTTCGTCAAGAAAATTACCTGGGCGACGGGTTACGACCTGAAAACCGGGCGTCCGAACTACATTGAAGAAGGCCGCCCTGGCGACCCGACGCAAGGTGCGGATGGCAAGAAGGGCAAGGTTGTCTTCTCGGCACCGTCCTTCCTCGGTGGCAAAAACCAGCAACAGATGGCTTATAGCCCGCAGACCGGCCTTTTCTACGTGCCGGCCAACGAGTGGTCGATGGACATCTGGAACGAGCCTGTTTCCTACAAGAAGGGCGCCGCTTATCTGGGCGCTGGTTTCACCATCAAGGCAATCCACGACGACCATATCGGCGTCCTGCGCGCGATGGATCCGGCTACCGGCAAGATCGTCTGGGAAAACAAGAACTACGCTCCGTTGTGGGGCGGCGTCCTGACCACCGCTGGCGGTCTGGTTTTCTACGGTACCCCGGAAGGCTTCCTGAAGGGTGTTGATGCCAAGACCGGCAAGGAACTGTGGTCCTTCCAGACCGGCACCGGCGTCGTTGCACCGCCAGTCAGCTGGGAACAGGATGGCGAGCAGATGATCGCCGTCTCCACCGGCTGGGGTGGCGCTGTGCCGCTGTGGGGCGGCGACGTGGCCAAGCGCGTGAACTTCCTCGAACAGGGCGGTTCCGTGTGGGTGTTCAAGCTGCACAAGGGTTAATACAAGGGCTGATCGACTGACTCCCCGAGGGCGGCTTGCCGCCCTACCCCAACGGCTCGGCTGCTGCGGCAGACGGGCCGTTTTTCATTGGCGGGATTTCATCGACAAAATTTGGCGACCGAACCGCCAACACCAATCGCCTCACCCCCTCCGCAAGCATCCGGTCATCCAGGCTCCCATAGCCCAGCACCAGGCCGTTGCAGGTCATCGGTGCGCGGGTGTAGCTGCTCAGTGCCCGCACCCCAAGCCCCAGCACCTCGGCTCGGGCCACGATCGCCGTATCGCATATTTCCTGCGGCAACCACATCACCAGATGCAAGCCGGCTTCGCCGCCGGACAACGCCACGGCTGGCCCGAATGCCGCCTTCAAGGCCGCGCGCAGGGCGGTCTGCCGGGCGGCATAGCGGGCGCGCATGCGGCGCAGATGGGTGGTGTAGTAACCGCGCTGTATGAAATCTGCCAGTGCACGTTGTTCAATACCCTGCCCGGCGCGCGTGGCTAGGCTGGTGGCACGGGCGAAATTGGCGGCAACGGCGTGGGGCAGCACCAGGTAGCCAAGGCGCAGACCGGGATAGAGGGTCTTGCTGAAGGTGCCGACATAGACGACCGGGGCGTCGGGCTGCAAGCCGAACAGCGCGGGCGGGGCCGGGCCGGTGCGACGGAATTCGCTGTCGTAGTCGTCCTCGATGATCCAGGCGCAGGACTGGCGGGCGCGCTCGATCAGGGCCAGACGCCGTGGCAGGGACATGACGCGGCCGGTCGGGTACTGGTGGGAGGGCGTAATCATGATCAGGCGCGGCGGATGCTCGCACCAGTCGCCTTCGCCCGGGGCCAGCCCCTCGTGATCGACCGGCACGTCATGCACGCGCAGCCCGGCCAGGCCAAATGCGACGCGCGCCGCGAGGTAGCCGGGGTTCTCGACCCACGCGGTATCGCCGTGATCGCCGAGCAGCCGGGCGCAAAGGTCCAGCGCCGCCTGGGTACCGCTGGTGATGACAATTTGCCCGGCCTCTACCGCCAGGCCGCGCACCGTGGTGAGGTGGCCGGCCAGCGCCTGGCGCAGTACCGGGTCGCCGCCGTGGGCGGCATAGCCGAGCTGTCGCCAGCCCGCATCGCGCCAGGCGCGTTCCAGGCAGGCGCGCCAGCGACGGAAGGGAAAGGCACCATAGTCTGGCGTGCCCGGCGCAAATGGCAGCACCGCCGCCTCACGCGCCGGTTCAGGCTGCAAGGCAGCTGCGGCCCGGGTGGAAAGGAGCAGCGGCACAGCATGTACATCGCCGCTCTTCGACGCAGCAACAGGCGGCGCGGCAGGCTGCGCCACGCACGTACCCTGGCGATCCGCCAGCAGGCAACCTTCGGCGACCAGTTGCTCATAGGCGAACAGCACGGTATTGCGGGAGATTTGCAACGCAGCGGCCAGTGTGCGGCTGGCCGGCAGCCGCGTACCGGCCGCCAGGCGACCGGACAAGATGGCTTCGCGCAGGCGATGGTAAAGCACGCGCTGGCGCGGCATGGTCTCCGGTAACGGCGGGGCGAGCAGCCAGTCGAGCGCCATTGTGGCTCCATCAATAATTGATATTGTGGTGCTACGTAAGGTACCACGATCTCGATAAAGTTGGGCCATCGACACCTTCAGGAGCCTTGCCATCATGTCACTCTCTACCGCCCCTTCCTCGCGCACCCGTGCCCGCCGCAAGCCGGAGCGCGCCGACTACAATGCTGATGCCATCAACGCCATCGTCGACGCGGCGGTCATCTGCAGCGTTGCCTTCCAGCTCGACGGCGGGGTGCATGCCATTCCCACCATTTACTGGCGTGATGGCGCGTATCTGTACATCCACGGTGCCAAGGCGTCGCGCCTGCTGAAGGCGCTGACCGAGGGCGAATCCTGCCTCACGATCGCTCTGGCCGATGGTCTGGTGCTGGCTCGCTCGGCCATGCACCACTCGATGAACTACCGCTCGGTGGTGATCTACGGCCAGTTCGAACTGGTAACCGACCCGGTGGAGAAAGAACGCAGTTTGCAGGCCCTGATCGACGGCCTGTACCCCGGCCGCTGGGACACGCTGCGCCCGATCAACGACAAAGAACTGAACGCCACCAGCGTGCTACGCATTCCGCTGACCGAGGCATCGGCCAAAGTGCGAGACGCCGGAGTCAAGGACGACGACAAGGATCTGGACTGGCCAGTCTGGGCCGGCGTCATCCCGCTCGATACCGTGGTCGGCGCACCGCAACGGGAGGACGACAGCGTGGGACAGACGGTGCCGGCCACGCGCTACAGTCTGCCGAGCGGCACGTACTGAGACGAACCCGGCGCCTCACTCCCGCCGGCCACTCGCCCGCGATTCGATGAAGGCTTGGATGGCCCAGGCCAGTTCCTGCTTGAGCACGCCTTCCCACGGCGGCATGTGGGTGACGCCAACGATAATCTTGCCGTTGCGCACGGTCTTGGCGAAATAGGCATCGTTGTCGCGCATGCAGGCGGCGTTCAGCTCGGCGTCGGCAATCCGTTTGCAGAAGCGGTTGAGCCGACGAAGATCCGGCGCCGGAGCGGTATTAATACTCGCTTCGGCGCCATGGCAGCGGGCGCAGGCCTGGTTGTAGGCCTGCAGTCCGGTGGCGATGGCGACCGGGTTGCCCCGATAGGGATTTTCGGTCAGCCAGATGTTACCGAGCGGTGGCAGTCCATCCGGCGAGACCGTGGGGGCTATGGCGACTTCGTTGGCCACGGCCAGCGACGCAAAGAACACCGCAAAGAAGGTGACGGGCAGTTTGTTCATGGTCATCACCAGTCGGTCGGGCAATTGGTGCAGCCGTCGAAATCAGCATCCTGAAATACGGCAAAGCGCCGATAAGTGCCGGTGAGGTCGGCTCCTCGTAGATTGACGGTGAACATCTTGGCTTCCTGCAAATTGGCGTTGGTCAGCCTGGTACCGCGAAACCAGGCAAAGTTGGCCTTGGCGGCTTCGAGGTTGGCGCCGGTCAAGTCGGCATTGGTGAAATCGGCGCGAAACAGGCGGGCGAATTCAAGATCGGCACCGACCATTTTGGCGCTGCGAAAGGTGGCCGTGGGTGCAGTCGCCTTAGTGAGGCGGGCAGCGGTGAGGTCGGCACCATCAAAATTTGCTCCCGCCAGATTGGCACCACGCAAGTCAGCGCGAACCAGATTGGCGCCGGAAAAATCTGCACCAGCGAGGTTTTTGCCGGCCAGATTGGCATGACGCAAATCAGCGCCCGGGCAACGTGCATGCGGCCAGATGCCGCAACCGTTGATGACCAACGGCTCAATATTTGCCGGTTGAGCGGCAATGGGTACGGTCAACAACGAAAAGATGAGAAAAATGCCGTAACGGAAAACCATGTGATCTCCAAATGAGATAACGCGCCGTTCGCAGCAGCGTCGGGAATCCATGCATTCCCGACGCTGCTTCGCTAGCGGATGCTGCAGGGATTCAGCATCCGCCACGGAACGGCGCGCCCCCAAAACTCAGTTTTTTGCCATCTTCGGCAGCTTGAAGACCCACATCGAGCCGCCCTGCGTCACCTGCTTGGTCAGATCGGCCAGATCGCCGCCCCACAGCGGCACGGCGCCGCCGTAGCCGGACTGGATGCCGACGTACTGCTCGCCATCCATTTCCCAGGTAATTGGTACAGAAACCACGCCGGAGCCGGTCTGGAACTTCCACAGCTCCTTACCATTTTTGGCGTCAAACGCTTTGACGTAGCCGTCCGAGGTGCCGGTAAACACCAGGCCGCCGGCGGTGGTCAGGGTGCCTGCCCAAAGCGGGAATTTCTCCTTGTGTTCCCAAGCAATTTTTCCCGTTTTCGGGTCGATGGCGCGCAGGATACCGACGTGGTCCTCGAACAGCTTTTTAATGCGGAAGCCCTGGCCGAGGTAGGCGGAGCCGGCCTTGTAGGTCAGGTGCTCGGTCCAGTAATCCATCGCCCAGTGATTGGCCGGAATGTAGAAGAGGCCGGTGTTCGGGCTGTACGACATCGGATGCCAGTTGGTGCCACCAAGGAAAGGTGGCGAGACAAAGATCGATTCGCCCTTTTCCGCACCCTCTTTCGGTGCTGGTGGCCGGTTGTTCTTCTCTATTGGCCTGCCGGTCTTGAGATCGAATCCGGAGGCCCAGGTGATGCCATCAACGAACGGCCAGGCACCGATCAGCGAGGTCGGCTTGTTCGGGTAGCCGGCGCCGGTCGCCAGTTTTTCGCGGTCGGTGACGAAGAAGAAGCCGTTGCGGTCGGCGTGGGCCGAGGCCTTGACCAGCTTGCCTGTCTTCGGGTTCTTGTATTCGAAGAGGACGACGGAGTTGTTGCCGGAGAAGTCCCAGGCGTCGTTCGGCGTGTGCTGGAAAAAGCCCTTGAGCTCACCACTGCTGGCGTCGACATAGGCCTGGCCGGAGGTAAACAGGCTGTCCCAGTTGCGCGGATCGTCGCCTTCCTTGGTCCGCTTCCAGGTATTCCACGGCGCCGGGTTGCCGGCACCGATCACCACGGTGTTGGTATCAATGTCGAAACTGGCCGTCTGCCACGGGGCACCGCCACCGTGATTCCAGGCATCGACCAGCTTGCCATCCTTGTCGCGCGGCCAGGAAGGCGCCTTGGCGTCGCCCGTGGTCACACTGTCTTTGCCGTTCAAACGGCCCATGTGCCCTTCGACCAGTGGCCGCGCCCAGACTTCCTCGCCAGTATCCGGGTCGCGGGCGAACAGCCAGCCGACGACGCCGAACTCGTCACCCGAAGAGCCATGGACGAGCAGGATCTTGCCGGTCTTCTGATCCTTCACGATAAACGGCGCGCCGGTCATCGTGTAGCCAATTTTGTGGTCGCCGAACTTCTTTTTCCAGACGACCTTGCCGGTGTCCTTGTTGAGCGCCACGATGCTGGCGTCGAGCGTGCCGAAGAAAATCTTGTCGCCGTAAATGGCCGGACCACGATTGACCACGTCACAACACGGACGGATGTCGTCGGGCAGACGGGCTTCGTACTCCCACAGGCGCTTGCCGGTCTTGGCCTCAATCGCAAAAATGCGGGAATAGGAACTGGTCGCGTAGATGATCCCATCGTGCACCAGCGCCTGCCCCTCCTGACCGCGCTGCTTTTCGCCGCCGAAAGAAAAGCTCCAGGCCGGCACCAAATTCTCAACGTTTTTGGTGTTGACCGTAGCCAAAGTGCTGTGGCGCTGCGCCTTGAGGCCGAGACCGTAGGACAGCACGTCGCCGGTGGTCTTGTCATCGTTAAGAATATCCTCCCAACTCACCGTCTTGGCAGCCATCGCCGGCGTGCAAAAAGTGGCGGCGACGAGCGCTGCAATGAGGGTCAGGCGGGGATTTAACCGGGTTGAATTCATTTATTAATCGTCTCCGTGAAAGTCTTGTAACGCGCTTGAGCGTAAAGGTCGACCTGCCCATGCCGACAGGTGGAGCGAGTATAGGAAGCAGCATCAGGCAAAGTCTTGGGAGTCGCTCACTGACAAATCGGGATTACTGCCCGAGTAATGCCCCACCTGACTCCCGGTATGAAACCTGCTGCAGCTAGCTCGTGGCTAATCAACAAGGCGGATTATGGATCTCAGAAGAAGACTGCTCAGCACGCTAGGCATATTGCTTGGGGTGCTGCTGCTGGTCACTGTGCTGATCAACCTGAGCTCCCTGCGCCAGGACATCAACGCGGAAATCAGCGCCTCGGCGCAATTGGTTCAGGTGTTACTCAAGGCCGGTGAGATTGAGCACGATCTCCCCCCCGCTGAAGCCGCAGCACACCTCAAGGCCATGCTGCATGCAGCACCACTGCGCCACCTGACGCTCTCGCTTGACCATGCGCCATTGCCAGCTCATGCCGAGACGACAACAAGCTGGTTGGCTCAAATGCTCGGCGTCGAAACCTCTGGAGAAACGACGATCCAGTCAGGCCAATTGATCCATCTAGGCGAGCAGCGCTTGCGCATTGCCCCCAACCCAAATTCGGAAATTGAGGAGCGTCTGGGCGACACTGTTCGACTTTGCATCACTCTGTTGCTCTATTCTGGAGCAACCCTGCTCGTCACATGGTGGTCGGCCGACCGCGCGCTGGCGCCGGTACGCGAGTTGGAAGCCGGCTTACAGCGCCTCGCCGATGGCAATAATGAGGCGGCCCTGCCCACTTTTGCCCTGCGAGAATTCAGCCAGGTAGCGAGCGCCATCGATAGTCTGGCCAGCGCACTGGCCAGCTCACGCAGTGCACAACGCCAGCTTGCCCGGCAATTAATTGAGATACAGGAAGAAGAGCGCCGAACGCTGGCAAGAGAATTGCATGATGAGATGGGGCAAACACTGACTGCAATAGGAGTAACCGCATCGTTTCTTGAACGTAACGCCGGGCAAATCAACGCCGAACAGGTCGCCGAGTGTGCACATGAACTGCGCCGCGATGTGCGAACCAGTGGCGAACAGCTACGTGCCATGCTGAAAGGCTTACGTCCGCATGGACTGGATGCTGGAGGTTTGGTCAGCGCCTTGCATGAACTGGTGGCCGGTTGGCAGCAGCGCGAATCTGGAATTTGCTTCCAGCTGACGATGCCCGCACCACTACCAGTCGTTAGCGAGGCAGCAGGTCTGGTGCTCTACCGCGTTGTCCAGGAAGCACTAACCAATGCGGTACGACACAGCACCGCTGGGCACTGCCGGGTTACTATCGAATCAAGCAGTGGGCTGCTGCGGTTAACAGTCGAAGACGACGGAAAGGGACTGCCGCCAGAAAACATCGCCCAAAGCGGTGGGCTGCTTGGCATGAAGGAAAGAGTAGAGATGCTTGGCGGCACGCTGGTGATCAGCACCGGACAGGAAAGTGGGTTGAAATTACAGGTCAGCCTGCCATTACAATAAACGGGACAAGAGGAGGCACAATGATTCGCGTCGTTTTAATTGATGACCATGCCGTGGTGCGCAACGGGTATCGCCGTCTACTTGACGCCGAACCGGGGATGCAGGTGGTCGGCGAGGCTGCCAGCGCCGATGAGGCCAATGCGCTGGTTCTCCGTACGATGCCCGACGTCGCCCTGGTTGATCTCAGTCTGCGCGGCAGCAGCGGTATCGAGGCCATACGTGGCATGCTGGCCCGGCGCAGCGAGCTCAAGGTACTGGTACTCTCGATGCATGAAGATGCCGGTCATATCACCCAGGCGCTACGTAGCGGTGCACTGGGTTATCTGACCAAATACTGTGAGCCGGACGCCGTTATTGATGGTATTCGCTGTATTGCGACCGGCAAACGTATATTTTCACCAGAGATCGCCCAAATTTTGGCCCAGGAAGCAGTCAATGGTGATGGTGCATTCGCCCACCTGACCCCGCGTGAATTTGAAGTATTGCGCATGCTGGTGCACGGAGAGTCGGCCAACCATATCGCCAGCTCCATGCACCTGAGCCCTAAGACCGTACTCAACTATCTCTCACTGATCCGTCAGAAGCTTGACGCCGACAATGATTTCAAACTGCTCCACCTGGCAGCCCGCCACGGCCTGGTGGACATTAACCACGCTTTTGGCGCTTGAATACAACCTGTTTATATCTCATGGAGTAGGCTCGATGAACCATTCAAAAATCAAAGCCGGTCTGGCCGGCATTCTCATGATCACCATGAGTTCGCTGGCCAGCGCCGCCGAACATTCCACCCCGCGTGAAGCCCGTGCGATGTTTGATCGGGCGGTCAAATACCTGCAAGCCAACGGGCCGGAAAAATCCTGGCAAGCATTCAATAATCGCCAAGGTGCATTCGTCAAAAATGACCTTTACGTTTACGTTATCGACCGAAAGGGCACCTATATTGCCAACGGCGCCGCACCGGATAGCCTGGTTGGCCTCAATGTAATCGACAGCGTCGATGCCGCCGGGAATCCGCTTTTCCGCCAGATGATCGCGGTAACTGACAAGCAGAATGAAGCCCGTATTCGCTACGTCTGGCTCAATCGCAAACACAATCATGTAGAACCCAAGGTCGCCTGGCTGCACCGCGAAGGTGATTACATTCTCGGTGTCGGCTACTACGCGCCACGATCCACCTCGGACGATGCCCGCAAATTGCTCGAAGCGGCCAGTGCCGAAGTCAAAAAGCAGGGCATCGCCAAAGCACTGGTCAGCTTTAACGACGTCCGCGGTCACTTTGTGCGAGACGATCTCTATGTTTTTGCGGTCAATCTGGACAATGGGAAGTTTGAAGCCCATGGCATGAATCCGAAATGGACCGGCACCGACGCCAGCGACCTGCGCGATGTCGAAGGCAAGCCATTGATCAAGGAAATGCTGGAGCTTGCCAAAACCAAGGGCGAGGGCACCGTGGACTACGTCTGGCGCAACCCGGTTACCAACGCCGTAGAGAAAAAGCGCACTTTCATCCGGCGTGAAAACGG
>JAQTZQ010000274.1 GCA_028687645.1 Rhodocyclaceae bacterium | reverse complement strand
CCGCCCTGAAACGAGCCCATGGCAGTGCGGGCGGCGGAAACGATAACGATTGGGTCATTCATGCGGTGTTCTCCTTGAACAGTTGTTAAGCGTCCAACGCTTTCAGGGCGGCGTCGTAACGGTTTTGTAAATCTTCCCGGCAATTTACGGTGATGCCGAGATCGTGCATCAGGCCGTCCTTCAAACCATAGATCCAGCCGTGAACGGTGACCGACTGGCCTCGCTGCCAGGCATCCTGCACGACATAGGTCTGACAGACGTTCCACACCTGTTCGAGGACGTTCAGCTCGCACAAACGAGAATGGCGGAGTTCAACCGGCAGACTGTCGACGTTGTCCAGGTGTTTGGCATGCACGTCCTGAACGTGGCGCAACCAGATATCGACCAGACCGACGCGTTCTTTGCGCAATGCAGCGCCAACGCCACCGCAACCGTAGTGGCCGACCACCATGACGTGCTTGACTTTGAGGGCTTCGATGGCGAACTGGATCACCGACAGGCAGTTGAGGTCGGTATGGACGACGACATTGGCGACATTGCGATGGACGAAGACCTCGCCTGGCAGCAGGCCAACGATTTCATTGGCTGGCACGCGCGAGTCGGAACAGCCAATCCACAGCAGTTCCGGGGCCTGGATTTTGGAAAGTTTGTTGAAGTAATCGGGATCGACTTCCTGCATCTTGCGCGCCCAGGCGCGATTGAAATCGAAGAGGTGCGACAGATTTTCGCTGCGGATTTCCTCCTCCGACCAGTTGTCGAGGTCGAGAGCCAGGAACATCGTGCCTTCGACCGGCGTCTTGTAGTACGAAGGCGCTTCCGTAAAACCGAGCTCGCGGTAGAGCTTCACCGCCATACGCATGCTGGGCAGCGTGTCGATGATCAGTTTGCGGTAGCCAATCTCCTTGGCCGTCTTGATTGCCGCCAAGGCCAATGCATTACCGACACCGTGGCCGCGCTCTTCGGGCGCAACATAAAGGCGCTTCATCTCGCAAACGCCCTCGCTGCCGGCCAATGAGCGGACGCCGACACAACCTGCCGGTCGACCGTCAATTTCGGCAAAAAATAAGCTGCCTTCCGGCGCGGCATAAGCGCCGGGCAGGGAAGCCATCTCTTGATCAAAATTTTGATAAGAAAGGTCAACGCCGAGCCAGGCCGCGTAGTTGCGGAAATACTGGCGAACCTGCTCAATCGCGGCAGTATCGGTGGCGGAAAGGGTGCGTAAGGTAACGGGCATGCGGTGAGTAACTCCATGTTGCGGCGCCCCTGTCCGGGGCGCCGGCAGGAGCTTGTTAGGCGGTTTCCGCGAAAAGTTCGCGACCAATCAGCATTCTACGGATTTCCGAGGTGCCGGCGCCGATCTCATAAAGCTTGGCATCGCGCCACAGGCGACCCACCGGATATTCGTTGGTATAGCCAACGCCGCCCAGGGTTTGAATCGCCTCGCCGGCCATCCAGGTAGCCTTTTCGGCAGAATAAAGAATCGCCCCGGCGGCATCCTTGCGCAGCGTACGCGCGTGGTCGGTCGCATCGCAGGCGCGGCCAACGGCATAAACATAAGCGCGCGTTGCCATCCAGGTCGAATACATGTCGGCAACCTTGCCCTGCATCAGCTGGAACTCGCCAATCGCTTGCCCGAACTGCTTGCGCTGATGCAGAAAAGGCACGACAGCATCCATGCAGGCGGCCATGATGCCGAGCGGGCCGCCGCAAAGCACGGCGCGCTCGTAATCGAGGCCGGACATCAGCACTTTGGTGCCGTTGCCGACGCCACCCAGCACGTTCTCTTCCGGCACTTCACAGTCGTCGAAGAATAGCGGGAAGGTGTTCGAGCCGCGCATGCCCAGCTTGTCGAGGTGGGTGCCGTGGGTAAAACCCTTGAAGCCTTTTTCGACGATGAAGGCGGTCATGCCTTTGGCGCCGGCGTTAAGGTCAGTCTTGGCGTAAACCACCAGCGTATCGGCATCGCCGCCGTTGGTGATCCACATCTTGGACCCGTTCAGCACATAGCGGTCGCCCTTTTTTTCAGCCTTGAGCTTCATCGAAACCACGTCGGAACCGGCGTTCGGCTCAGACATCGCCAGCGCGCCGACGTGATCGCCGGAAATGAGCTTGGGCAGGTATTTCTGGCGCTGGGCCTCGGTGCCGTTGCGGCGGATCTGGTTGACGCACAGATTCGAGTGGGCGCCGTAAGACAGGCCGATGGAGGCCGATGCACGCGAGATTTCTTCGAGCGCGACGATGTGGGCGAGGTAGCCCATGTTGGTGCCGCCGTATTCTTCGCTGGCGGTCATGCCAAGCAGGCCCATATCGCCGAATTTTTTCCAGAGGTCGGCCGGGAATTCGTTAACGCGGTCCACTTCAGCGGCGCGTGGGGCGATTTCGGCGTCAGCAAAAGCCTTCACCGCATCGCGCAGCAGGTTGATGTCTTCGCCGAGGCCGAAGTCGAGGCTGGGAATATTCATGGTATGTCTCCGTTATCGATTTGTTTTTCAGTCTTGCCATGCATGACCATGATGGTCTGCTGCATCAGGGCGCAAAGCTTTTCATCGCCGTCCTTGATGGCGAAGACTTCTGCCTGGGTGACGATCAGCGTGCGGCCGGGGCGAACCACCTTGCCACGAGCGATCAGTTTTTCCCCATCCGCCGGGGCGACGAGGTTCATCTTGTATTCCACGGTCAACACCGAATCCGAGGCCAAAATCATCGTCATCGCCGCATAACCTGCCGCTGAATCAGCAATCATGCCAACCACGCCCCCATGCACAAAACCATGCTGCTGCTCGATGCCCGACCAATGCGGCAAATGAATTTCGGTCAGCCCATAGGCGACCACCGGCATGCTGGCCTGGATCAGAGCCATGGCGTTTTGTTTGGCAAAACTGGCGCGGACGCGCTCAGCGAAATGGATGTCGGATAGTCGTGTCATAGCGAACATTGTATTTACGTTGACGTTAACGTCAACTAGATATCGGAAAATATTCCGTACCAAAATCCAATAAACTGGACAGCGTTGCCTTAAAGGAGTCGCCCATCATGGCCCTGCCCCAACTCAAGCCCGCAACTTACGCAGAACTTTTTGACCTGCCGAAAAATGTGATCGGCGAAATCGTCAACGGTCGCTTGATTACCCAGCCGCGACCGGCGCCGAAACATGCCATGGCATATTCATCCCTGGGTATAGAAATTGGAGGCCCTTTCCAACGCGGGAAAAGTGGCCCCGGCGGCTGGTGGATACTCGACGAACCCGAGTTGCACCTCGGCTACGACATCCTGGTTCCAGATATCGCCGGCTGGCGCCGCGAACGCATGCCGACGCTGCCGGAAACCGCATTTTTTGAACTGCCGCCAGACTGGGTCTGTGAAATCCTCTCGCCCTCCACCGCGCGCGTTGACCGCGTTGAGAAGCTGCCGATCTACGCCGCCGATGGCGTCAAGCACGCCTGGCTGGTCGATCCTGACCTGCGCACGCTGGAGGTTTTTGAAAACCAGAACGGCAAATGGTTGTTGCTTACCGTCCTGGAGCACAACGCTGCTGTAGCCCAGCCGCCGTTTGATGCGGTGAGTTTTGATCTTGGGGCGTTGTGGGTGGATTGAAGCAAGCGCGCTAAACCGGAAGAACTTTATTCGCCTGCTTGCGCCCGCAGGCGAATCTTGCCGAACAGGGAAAACTGGCGCTTTAAGCCTGCCCGCGCCGCCCTATTTCCTCTTGGCACAAACTTTCAAATTGCTTGATCTCCGCCAGCATCGCCTCGATATCCTCGCGTTGCTGCTCCAAGG
>JAQTZQ010000004.1 GCA_028687645.1 Rhodocyclaceae bacterium | reverse complement strand
GCAATTCACCTGAGCGGTGCGCTGGATCATGCGCGAACCCGGGCAGCAAAGGAAGCAGAAGCCGCACGAGCAGCAATAGCGTGCCTGGGGGATTCAAATTATAAAGAAGCTCTGTTACAATTGTCCTTCTTTGCAGTTGAGAGAAATCATTAGATTTTTCTACGTCGGAGTGTAGCTCAGCCTGGTAGAGCACTGCGTTCGGGACGCAGGGGTCGCAAGTTCGAATCCTGTCACTCCGACCAAACGAAGATAAAAAAAGCCCTGATTATTCAGGGCTTTTTTATTTTCTGGCTTTGGCAAGCAGCTCCACAACCAAGGTCACGAATCACCCGTTCGTTTCGACCATGTAAGCCCGAACATCACCGGAACCAGCGATTGACAAGTGACCGCGACTGGCAATCAAGTCACCGGCACGGCTGCGTGACTTTTGTTCGCGTCATGAATCCGCTCAGCGTCCGGGTGGCAATCGATCAGAAAGGCCATCATCTCAGTGGCATCCCTCTCCAGGTAAAACCTGACCATGTTTTCATTGAATTCCTGCGTCTTGGCAGCCGGAACGCTGATCGCATCAATGCCTGCTGACATTAGGATGCCGTTCATCATGAAGCGGGACGTGCGCTTGTTGCCATCGAAGAAGAATTGCTGCAAAGCACCGAACAGGAAGAAGGCGGCTGCTTTCTCAAAGGGTTGTTGAATCTGCTTTTGAAGCACTTCCAAGCCAATAGTGAAAACGCGGTTCAACTCTGGCGCACCAGCTACGGTCACCAGTGGCGTATATCGACCATGTTCGCCCAGTCCAACATCCGGCGTATAGCCCGTCTCTTCACCCTCACCCCGGAAGTGCCCCCACTCCAACGCTTCGTTGCGTGCGACAAGTCCATGCAGTTCTGTGAATGTGGCCTTATCCAACGAGAACCTCCCAGACTTCACCAACCCCAGAAGGTGTTTGGAGCTTTCCGCCAAGTTGAGAATCTGCTCCTGGTCAGAGATTTTCCGGCCTCCGATGGTCACACCATCAAGTAATGTTTTAACTTCAGGGAAGGTGAACGGGTTGCCTTCGAGAACAGATGCGTCCCAAACGAACTCGGGTAGCATGCGATGAAAGCGGAAGGCCACCCGGTCAATGGAGTGAGTCGGAACCGCAACAGGCACGGCTGACCTGTTCCAAATAAATCCGAGTGCAGAGAAGAGTTCCATATTTTTCCTTGTGCCCACAATGTAATCCGGTTTCATTGTAGCTAGACAAGCCAACAATCAAAGCAACAAAATCCGGCTTTTTGATAAAATTACAGCATGCAGAAAATCATCCGGAAACACACTCAAATCCTTCAACCCGAAAACACCACCTACCGCATATCCACATTCGGTACAACGAATTCAAAGCATCCATAGGCGCCTAACCACTGAACAAGCAAAAATCATCCGCCAAGCCACGCATCAGCGATTTGGTTCAGATGCCCGCGTCTGGCTATTCGGCTCGCGCACAGACGACAATGCCAAAGGCGGTGACATCGATCTCCTGATTGAAACACCTACAGCTCTGGACGCCAAGTCACGCCAGCCCTAGGGTTTTCTCAGCCTACGCCGCTTCCAGCATGAAGTCGACGTGCACCCTGTCGAATGGAAACACAATCAACCCGTCATCAGTCTTTGATAGTATCCCGCACCCGAGCAGCGCCTGAATATCACCATGCACGGCTTTGACATCACGCTCAATGCGACGGGCAGCCTCACGGATCGACACCGGCCCGACACCTGCCATAGACTTGAGAATATCCCAGCGCTTCGGCGTCAGCATCTTCCAGAGCAAGGCAGGTGACTCGAAACTGATAAACGCGCCTTCCGGCTCGCCAGTCTCCATCGCCCTGATAAATCTACGGCTGATTTCTTCCCGGCTCGCTACACCCAGCATCACAGTATTCATTTCGGCTCCTTCAACAAATCAACATCGCGCCAGAAGTCGGCAATCAAGGCGGCAGGCGTTGTAAAGCTGTACGGCGTTTCAACATCGCCGATATGCTTGTGGTCACCTTTGCCCGCCTCGTTGTCGTAGCGCAGCACGCAGACCCCACGCACAATAAATACAAGGCTGTACTTGAGCAGATGCAAACTACACGGCACCGATGAAGGCACCCGATACACCCTCAGTTCGGCAAAGGCATCATCACCTTGCGGGATTCGTTCGTTAAGTAGCTGCTGCGCTTTCATGTTGGAGAAAATAACAAGACGAGCGAATGTTGTCAATTACTCCAACACGAAAGCAAGGCGAATGTTACGGTCGACGCCAGATTTGTGCGGAAATTCCGCACCGGTAACAGGAAGTCACCCGCGATGGGCATCTCGATTCGATGAAGGTCAATGTCGAACTCAAGCCGGAATTTGCCTTCGCCAGCAGCGCCGAAAAAGAGTTCGTCGCCCACGACCTGCAACACCACATCAAATTCTACATTGGTATTTCGGCACGGATTGACGTAGTTGAAATCGGGGGGATTGAGCGGTCGATTGGTAAGGCAAAAAGGGTGATTGATAAGCGGAAAGCTGAGTAGCTCCAACTGATTAGGCTTCCACTTGTGGAAACCTTAATTTGCTCACGCGACCAACGGGAAAGTCAAAGGGTTCTGGGGCGATTCACCTTATCGCGAGACTAGTGGAGTCTCCTTGGAGACATAGGCCATAAAAGCAGTTTCCAAAGAAATTTTTGGCCTAACCTCAACAATCGAGTGACCAGATGTTCTGAGCAAATCCAATAAGGGCCAAAGTCGGTTTTGTTCAATTTCTGCATACCAGTGACCAAAAGAATCACCGACCATACCGGCCACCACCGTCTCGCCCAGCGAACGAACCACCATCATTGACGTTTCGCCAACCAACTCTGCCGGCGATTGCACGGTAGTCAGGCGCCCCTGATGAATCAATCCAAAGCGATCTGCCAAGCGCTCAACATCGTATAAAACATGTGAAGAAAAAAACAACGCGCCGCCCTGGATACGGTAATCCATCAAAATATCAATGACTTCTTTTCGCCCAACCGGGTCGAGGCCTGACAAAGGTTCGTCAAGAACCAGCAGACGAGGGCGCACCGCCAAGGCATAAGCCAGGGCGGTTCGTTGTGCCATTCCCTTGGAAAAGGTGCGAATTTTTCTCGATGCCACATGCGCAAGGCTAAATTTTTCAAGCCAATCCATGCAATAAGCCCGACTGTTTTGCTCTCGAACGTGGTGCAATTTGCAGCCCATCTCCAAAGTTTCGAGAGGCGTCAAATAATCATAAAGATAGGGGCTTTCTGGTACGTAGCCGACACCAATTCTGGATTTTGGGTCACTGCATTCCAGCCCGTTAAGTTTTGCCTGCCCGGATGTCGGCCTCAGGCTACCCATCAAAATTTTGATCGTTGTACTTTTACCCGCTCCGTTCGGCCCGATAAACCCGAATGACTCCCCTTGGCTAACCTTCAGAGAGACATCTGCAACCGCCGTGATTTTTTTCCGCATCCATGGCGTCTTGAAAACTTTACCCAGTTCGCTGGTTTCAATAACCAATGAAGACATACCCTAATTCCTTAACTGAATGATGCCGCTGCTATCAATGTCATATCCCTTGCCCAGAGGATCAACAGGGATTTGCACTAACACACCTGAATCGACCAGCAACTGCAGGTTTTCGAGAGGCTTGGCGAAACGCTCGGTGTAAGCAGTTGCAGCCACTCTCAAATCACGCAGATTCTCAACGCGCAGAGCGCGTGCCAGCAAAAATTGTTTGAGTTGCTCGTTGGCTGCGTTCATTCCCATCCCGCGAATCACCGCAGCAGCAAGATTCAGATCCTCGCCCTTCTCGTAAAACTTACTGGCCATGTACAGCAATTGATCCCGTTGCTTCTCATCACCCCGCTTGGCGGTCTCGGCAAACCATTCACCGGCTTCCATAAAATCTTTACGGAAATAAAAGGCATTGAAGGCGAGAAAAAATCCCGGCATCGTATCGCGCCCGCGACACTCAGCCGCTGCCTTCAATATTTCATCCGCCGAGGCCACCTCTCCAATCCAAGGCAAGAAAGCTTGAGCCACGTAATAATTATCTTCTTGGCAGGGCTGCAAAAAAGCAATGTCACGATGCACCTTGGCGAGAATAGGATAATCGCGCTTATCAAGATTAAGTACATCCAGCACAATCAAGCGGATCGTATTCAAATTCGCGGCCAAGGCTCTATCGCCACCAGCGAGCATCACCTGAACTACAGGGTTGATGGCAATATCAAGCTGATCTGCTGCCATTTTTCGAGGCAAATAATTGAGATGCAGCGACCCTGCGCCATACATGGCAAGGGCCAAAACAATCGCAATCAGTGGGCGAAAAACGATCACGGCGTCCACGCCTTAAACCAGACGTCGATGTTTTTATCCATAATCCAATGATCGATAACATGCTGCCTTAAGCGATCACCCGCCACGGCAAGTTGGCTGCGATCTGAAACCATGGCGCGAATAGCAGAAACCCAGTCGTCCACGTTATCCCCCACCAAGGTCACCGGAAAACCCATGCGATACGATGGCATATCACTCGCGATAACCGGGTAACCGAGCATTCCATATTCGAGAATCCGGAGTGCAGTCCGTGCCTGATTAAAGTCGGTATTCTCCAACGGCGCCAGTGCAAGATCGAGGTTCATCCCCGCCAAGCGCGCAGGATAGCCCTCAATAGGAACCCCCTCATGAAACTCATGAACATACGGTCTGAGCGCCTCAGGGCACATCCCCAGGAAAATCCATTCAACCTCGTGCTGCAGTATTTTCACCACATCAGCGATCATCTCAAGGTCAGCCGCGTGACTCGCCCCCCCCGCCCATCCGACGCGGGGCCGAGTTCTCTCCAATCGCCGCGCATGAACGCCACCCCACCGATCCATCGGTAAATAGTTGGGAACAATGATCGTCTCCTTCTTGCACCAATCACCATATTCTTCAGCGATGCGTGGCGTTGAGGCAATAAACCGATCAACTTTCTCAAGCCCCTTGCGCAAACAGTTGGCGATGTGCTCCTTTCTCTTGGCCGGCGCCGTTTTACTCCAGCCAACGGTAACCAGATCATCAAGCTCATAGATCACCATGCTTGAAGATCTCTTTTTGTAGCGCTGAATTGCCTGCACCTGATGATCTTCCAGTTGCCGCTGAACAACCACCACATCTGGATTCAGACGCATAATTTCTGATGGCCCAAAAATACGAGGGCTTAAGCCACCGTCGATTCGCCCGGCCTCCAGCAATGTACGCATGGGTGCTTTTATCCGATATTCACCACACCCGGTATTGTCATTGGGGCAAGCCACAACACGCACGCCGCAGCGCCAATCACCCAGAGTCAGCAGCGGGTCGGTTTCAATCCCTGCGCTGCGGTTTCCGAGCATAAGGTTGCGGTTATAAAACGGGTCGGTGGCAATAGCGGTTGGCCACTTCGCGAACATGAATTCGACCTCGCGTCCCTCGGTAGGCAAGTCAACATCCGCAACAGGATCAGCTTTAGGCTTTTCAGTTCTTTCCGCGCTAAGTCCTTTGTATGTCTTAGAGCCTTGGTGAATCAAGCGCACATCGGGCGTCCAGACAATGCGCTTACCTAATTGAGAAGAAATTTTCAGACAGAAATCAATATCCTGATAAGGGCGAGGAAGGTTATCTTCATCCAGCCCACCGACATCCAGATAGTCTTGCCGCTTGGTCAACAGACAAGCACCGGTAACAGCAGAGTAATTTTGAGTTAAGCGCAAACGCTCCAACAAAACGCTTGAGTTGGGGTGCATGCCAATAAATACGTGCTCGGCCACCATGTTACCCAAGCCCAAAACTACGCCAGCGTGCTGCACCAATCCATTTTCCAGGAGCAACATGGGGCCGACCACCCCGGCACCTGCCACCTCGGCAAAGCCTAGCAGGGTATCAAGCCAATCGCGACCCAGTATCTCTGTATCGTTATTCAGCAACAGCAAATAGTCACTACTCACCCTATCTGCAGCCCGGTTATTCATTGCAGAAAAATTAAAGGGCGCATCAAACGGGATAACGCGAGCTTTACCTGCAGCCTCAAGCCCTGCCATATAGTCCAAGATCAATGGATCGGATGACTGGTTATCAATAATGACAATTTCGTAATTTGAGTAATCAGTCAGATTCAATAAGGAATCAACGCAGCGGCGCAAATCCTCCAGGCGATCACGGGTAGGAATCAAAATTGCGACGGAAGGCTGGTGGCCGAGACGGTAACGGACTCGCCAAGTATGTTTGGCCGGCCCTTTGGATACTTCAGCGGCCCAATCAAGGTGCTGACAATGACGTACCACCGCCAAGCGCCCAAGCTCCCACAGCTCATCCTCCTCCAGATGTGAAATACGCCCCGCTTCATGTCGATGATATAAAACGTCAGCCACATGGCCGATCTGATCAGGATTAAGGTGAACCGATAAACGCAAGGCAAAATCGTAGTCCTCAACCCCTTCGAACTCGCTATCAAAACCCTCAAGCGCAATAAATGCTAAACGTCTGATAACGCTCAGCCCCCCCGTATAGTGAAGCGAGCGCAACAAATCGGGGCTGAAATCGGGTTTAAATAAAGGATCGACACGCTTTTGTTCAGCGGTGAACTTATCTTCGTCAGAATAAATCCAGGACCATTCGGGATGACGGCTTGCCGCCTCCGCAAACGCAAAAAGAGCTTCCGGCGGCAACCTGTCACCGGGGTAAAGGGTAGCTACCCAGTTAAAGTCCAAATCAATGAGCTGTTGATTTACAGCAAGCAAAGAATCATCTTCATCGCCGAGAAGATGCCATGAATGACGAGCGCTCTCTTGCCACCAGGCACAGGGTGCATCAAAGGATAGAACCGTCAACTGCCAATGCGGATAGAGCTGGGCCTCCAGCGCAAAATAGGTTTCTCGCAATAAATCAAACTGGCCTTCAGCTACAAAAACCGCAAAGTGGAAGGTTTCCGGGGTTTCAATAGCCACAATGGCTTGCTGTATGACGTGTCTGCGCGCTGGCGACAAAGTCCGCTGCAGAGCCCATACATGGTAGAAGTTATCGTTTTGCTTTTTGGCATCTTCGCTCAAAGTGCCAGATAGCGAGGGATCATTATCTGGATTCACCAACAATCCTGCCGGCCGCTTTTTATCACCAAACCCTTCGCGATAAAGCAAAAAACAAAACTGCAAGGAAGTAAGCTCCTGAATATCAGAGCTATCGACCCCTCTGATGGACATGTGAGGCGTAGCAGCTTCAGTCCCATCCAATCGATTGAGGAGACTTTCTGAGCGTCGATCGACAACAAACTTGGTTTCACCAACACCATATCCAGCCTGAACAAATAGCTGCTCGGCATCTCTTCGTGTAAAAAAACGCAAATGAGTAACATCAAGAATGCCGGCTGGCTGATACGAAAAGTCGCCCCGAGCCAAATTATCCAGAACCGAGGCGTTGCGAATATTGGGCAGCGAAACCAGAAGCTGCGCATCTTCACTGAGCAGCGCATGTAATTCTTCAAGGCAACGAAATGGATCGACAAGATGCTCAAGCACATCGCCGAGAATGACTGTATCCACCTTACCCAGCCATTGCTCAGGCCGATCAGCGAGGAATTGCTCGATGGTTTGCGCGTAAAACTCTGAACAAACTTGCCTGGCCATCGATTCAAGATGGCTATTCGGCTCAACGCCAAGCACCACCACATCGGGAAAGCGTTCTTTAAGCAGGCGGGCAGTAGCACCAGCGGCACAACCGACATCCAGCACCACCCTGGGCTGGCGCAGACTCAAGCTGAGAATGTCGTCGCGCGCATGCTGATGATAAATCGGGTCATACTCGCGATCATTTTGACGCAACAAATGCCAAACAGAATTCATGGATAACGCCTCTTGGTTACTCAAATTCTCTACGGGAAAATGCAAAGGTAGCAATCAACAATATGATGGCAACGTAGCCGCCGGCTTGCATTGCCAATGCCCAAGTTGAGTTTTCATTCATGATCTGGCCATAGAGAGCCATGCCACGGATATCGTAGCGAGACAAATCAGGGAGTATCCATTGCAAAAAATCGAGCAATGGTTCCCAAGCGCCCGACCTGGAATCTCCCGACCGCACATAAGCTAGCGTTGGCCCCAGACCACGAGCCACAATCATGAAGACGATAGACAGAAAAAACGGTAGTAACGCGGTTGTCGAAACCAGCGCCATCAATATACTGAAGGCCGTGATCACCAATATATCCAGCCAAAGACAGGCAAACAGCAAAACCAATATCCAGCCCGATTGCACTGGAATAGCCTGATAAACCTGCGGCGCCACCCAACTCTGGATCAGGAACAAGGCAGCGCCCATCAAGACAAGCATCAAAAAGCTCATACCGGCGATGCCCAAAAAGCGCCCCAGTACATATTGGCTGCGAGAAACCGGGTTGGCGCATGCCCAAAGCACCGTCTTGCGCTCCAGGTCTTTACTGATCAACTCCTGCACCCAAAAAATGGCCATCAGAGCCGCCAGAATGCGAATTAATGAAAACCCGACATCAAAGGCGACGGTTTGCGGTTGGCGCAATGAAAAAGTGCCAGCCAACCACGCTGACGCAATCGCTAGCAATGTCAGCGCCAATATGGTTCGCGAGCTTCGCACTCGCCACCCACCCAGCAAAGTCAATTTTAAAAACTGGTACATTGATTACCCAAGGCCAATTTGTGCCCAAAAAAATGCCCCGGCAACCGGGGCATTTAGCGTAAAGAGGGTGTCCTCTTAAGCGCCGCAACCCGAAGTAATATTACCTGACTTGCCCGTAGCGTCACGAATCGTCATAGAGCCACCAGAAAGGGTCAGACCAAAGGATTTGGTACCATCTTTTTGATATGCGCAAGCAGCATAGCCGGTAAGATTCTCGACTGAATCCATAGCCACATTATTAGACCCAGTAAAGCTCCAAGCTTCAGCCCACGGAGCAGCAGCACCCGTTACATAACCACAGGTAACCGGACCTGAGGCTGTGCCATTGGTGCAGCCTGCAATAGCGTCAACAGAAATCATGCTGCCTGAAATCGCCATCGCAGCTGAGTAACCAAGTATTGCGATCTTGGCAGTCTTAACTTGATTTTTTTTCATGTAGGTATCTCCTGAAATTCCCAAAAATTACTTAACGGTCTTGGCCGTGGCGTAAGTGACAAGATTTTTCAGATCCGTCTGAGCCGCTTTGTCATTGGCCTTCTGCGTATAGGACTTGAACTGGGGGATAGCAATAGCAGCAAGAATACCGATAATTGCCACCACAATCATCAGCTCAATGAGCGTAAAACCCTTTTGCAGCTTTTTCATCGTGAACTCCTTCAAAATTTTATGAACATCGGAACGACAGCTTAACGTAGGCACATAGCGTGCCAGATAAAAATCAAGGCCTCATGCTGATTACTGCAACCCGCATCAAATTCGACACATCTGACTGAGCCGCCTTGTCATTGGCTTTCTACGTATAAAACCTGAACTGGGGGAGCGCAATCGCTGCAAGAATACCAATGATTGCGACAACAATCATCAGTTCGATCAAGGTAAAGCCTTTTTGCATCTCTCACCCCCTTCGCAGATTAGCGAACATTTCAACGCAACTATTGCGCCAGAGATAGAGTCAAAGCCAAGCGGTCGCCCACCAAAAAAGTGACACTTTTTGTCAGCCAAAGCCCAATCGCGTCGCAAACCAGATTTAAATTTTGCCACTTTTCAGCGGTTGACCGTAACACTTTATCGAAAGCAGAACTGTATTAGCGTTTTGGCCTTAGTCTCGCTATCGACTTTGTATAGGCGTCCGCAAAGCAACGCTCCAATAGCCGGATGTCTCCAAGTTCGTAGAAGGCAAGCATTGAGATAATGTAGTCTTGCTTGCCGAAATCGACAAATGAGATGGGCGGTAGCTTTGCTTTCACCAAGGGCACGTTGCACATGGCACGGGAGGTTCGTTTGTTTCCATCTTCAAATGGCTGAAGGTAGGCAATCCGGGATAGCAGGTAGAACGATGCCTGAATCGGGTTTTGGATACTTTCAGCCGTTTGAAGGACTTCTTCCAGTTTTTGCTTGAGATAGCCCGTTCCCTGCCTGTAGGACGGCAGGTAGGTGCTGAAGCGTACGTTAACGTTGCTATGGTCACGAACCACGCCCCTTCTTGCTTTAGGCAAGAAGTGCTGGGCATATTCAAGCGCTGGCATATCGTGGTCGCTGGTCAGCAAGTCTTGCACTTTGTAGATTGAGTCTAGCGCCATGTGGTCATGAAGATACTCGAATGCCTCCTTATGATTCAACACCAGAAACGCATCTTCTATTGGTTTGCCTGCGGACCTCTCCCCATATTCAATCAGGGCTTGGGTGTCGAGCAGGGAATAGGTGCCGCCCTCCAGCGCGGAGGACGCGCAAGCGAAGTCAATCAGAAACTGCCCAAGCTCGCGCTTATCCAGTAGGTACTCTGGGGTGCCTGCAAATTTGCACTCAGTCTCAGCAGACAATGCTGGCAGCGGGTCTAACCTGGCCTCCTGATAGGGCGCCATTTTACGTTCTGTGTGCGGCTTTGTGATATACGCCCGAAGCGCCGACAGCGGATCCGCGCTGTGATAGCGTGTAGACGGGCCTTTACCAGTGACTAAAATATTGCCCGCCTGCAACGCTTCTTTCAGACGGCGATTGAGCGTGGTTCGACTGAGCTTTAGCTGACGCTCAATTTCCCCGGCTGAAACGCCCGTGGGATTATCGGTGACAAAATTCAGAAGGTCATTCACGGTTTGATTACCCTTATGATTTTTAATTGATTATTGGCTATCAAACCATTTTTGGCAAGATTTTTGGGCAGGTATCCTGTACTACCGGTCAATAACCCAGGGGCTGCTATGCTGCTTTATGGCTTTAAATGCATCCAAAGGGTTCGGGCTCAATTAGCCGATTCAATTTTTGCCGCTTTTCAGCGGTTGACCGTAACCCTTGAAACCACGGGCAACCTGTTTGCTCAGTGGTAATCCTGCTCTCGCTGATGGCGAATAGCTAATACCAGCGCAATATCAGCTTGTTCATCATGACTGTAGAGTGCGAGGTATCCAGTACGGCCACAGGAAATCACTAATTCACGCAAACCGCTACGCACTGGCCGTCCCATACGAGGGTGGCGAGCCAGCACACCGAGCGCGTCGAGAATCAAATCAACCGTTTCGACTGCCATATTTGGCGCAGTTTCCTGTAGAAATTCGGTTAATCGATCCAGGTTATCCGCTGCTTCTGGCGCGAGAAGCCAGCGTGTCATTCAAGATTGCTTAAATGAGCTACCAGCGGTTTGGCTTTTGGGCGTTCTGGAGTTTCCCCTCGCACCTTGGCTTTGAGGTAATCGGCAAAAGCCGCACCATCGACCACGCCCCCCCCTTCGATTACGCGAGTCCGCACTTGTAATGCCTGGTAGACAAATACACTTTCGGCCTCAACCCGGTCTAGCTCGCACTCAATCGCTTTCACCATCAGAGCATGCGGTGTCTGCCCCTGCATTGCTGCCGCATTCTGCAAACGTAGGCGGGTTGCCTCATTGAGCTTGACGGATAAATTAGCCATGATTGACTCCCTGTGGTTTGGTGTTGATATCTTACTACCAAATATAACCCCTAGCCAAAGTTTGTAAACATCTGTCATAAGCCGTGGTTTCTCAACGGGTTTAATTCAGTAAGCCATTGATTTTATTGACCACTCGGGTTTTATGTTAATAATGTAGTGCCATAATGGTTCTGCTACATGGTTTCGCGGTCTGGATTTTGCGTGACCTTTGGCGTATGTTCATCCGCACCACACGCACCCGCAATAGCACGACGGGGGAAACCTACATCACCCTCCGGCTGGTTGAGAGCCGTCGTGTCGGTGGCAAGGTGCGCCAGGTCACGCGGCTCAATTTGGGGCGGCAGTTTACGTTTCCAGGGTTGCTGGCCTGCAATACTCATCCATTTCGCCGCCCTGAGCGCTCCAAAGCGATTTTCGCCATGCCTTTGGCGAGACAATCTAGTTGGTGTTGGTTGGCTTCTGCGTGGGTTTTGAAGTAATACACGCCTTTGGGAATAAACGTTGCGCCCCCTGTGGGTAGGCGATGCATCTCATCATTGAATCGCGCGCCTTCAGCAAGGAGGAGGCCGGAAGCAATCGGCCCAACCGGGCGCTCTTTGCGCTGCCCTACAACTCTCATGCCAAGCTCCATTCTCAAGATGTTTTGATGATACACCGCCAAAGCCCGTGATCAATTACCTTACAAACCCTGGCTCGTAACTCCCCTACCCCTTCAACTGCGCCCTCCAGCATATCCACCGGCACAATCAGCCAGATGGGATATCACTCACCAAGTAAGGCCTTGAGGTCCTTGAGCACCAGAAACAAGTGAAATGGATCGGTGGCTTGCCCTCGAAACGAGTTATTGCAGATTGAACTGCCACCAGAACAATCGAATGACGTTGAAACATTTCAAGCCCCCCCCAGCAGCAAGCATGATCGCTTTCGCCTTCTCAGAGTACGTCGTTGAAGGCAGCCTCCGAGAATGCTAGACTTAGTCCATCAACCAAACCAACTCGGGGAGCCGTATGGCACTGATGATTAATGTCCATGAAGCCAAGACTCATTTTTCACGTCTTCTTGAGCAGGCTCACGCGGGTCAGGAAATCGTGTTGGCCAAAGCGGGCAAGCCCTATGCGCGCCTGATGCCTTTGTCTCCCAGTAGCGGAAAACGCCAGCCGGGTCGCTTGGCGGGTCAGGTCGAAGACGCTTTTTTTGATGCCTTGCCTGAGGAAGAATTATCGGCCTGGGAGAACAGGTGAGGTACTTGCTGGATACCCACACCTTTTTGTGGTGGCTGACGAATGACCCTCAGTTGTCGGACCAGGCTAAAGCACTCATTGCCGACGAGGGTAATACCATTTTGGTTAGCGCGGTAAGCGCGTGGGAAATTTCGACAAAACACCGCCTTGGAAAGCTATCTGTAGCGAGAGAAGCAATCCGACGTTTCAATGAATTGATTGAGGCCGACGGCTTTGAGCACTTGCATGTTACTTATCTACACGCCCTGCATGCCGGCGCCTACCCACTCGATCACCGTGATCCGTTTGATCGAATGTTGGCGGCACAAAGCACACTCGAAGCGGCCCCATTGATTTCACGCGACCCTGCATTTGGCTTTTTTGGAACAGAGGTTGTCTGGTAGGTATAGGGAGGGGGGCTATTGGGTTTTGAGCTCTTCAATATTCTCAGATTAAATCAGCTCACAAAATCCTGGCCCGCAACTCTCCCACGCCCTCAACCGCGCCCTCCAGCAAATCCCCCGGCACAATCGGCCCGACGCCTGCTGGGGTTCCGGTGTAAATCAAGTCACCCGCTTCAAGGCGCACCTGCATTGAGAGATTGGCGATGATGTCGGCAACCTTCCAGCCCATATCAGCCAAGTCGCCTTGCTGCCGGGTTTGGCCATTGACTTTTAGCCAGATGGGGCCAGTGGCGGGATGACCGACGAGGCTAGCGGGATGGATAGCTGAACAGATCGCTGACTGATCGAAGCCTTTGCCCATATCCCAGGGGTGGCCTTTTTCTTTGGCATGGGCTTGCAGGTCACGGCGCGTTAGATCAAGACCAACGGCGTAACCAAAAATGAGGCCATTTGCGGCGTTGACCGTTACATTTTGTCCGCCAGCCCCCAAGGCAACCACCATTTCGATTTCATGATGCAGATTTTTGGTCAAAGGCGGGTATTTGACCGCTATTTCACCATCACCGCCGACCAACGCATCGCCTGGCTTCATGAAAAAAAATGGCGGTTCCAGCCCTGTTGCTTGCGCCGTCGCACCCATTTCGCGAGCATGTTCGGCGTAGTTGCGGCCAACGCAAAAGATACGGCGCACCGGAAAAAGCGCAGCGCTGCCGACCACCGGCAAAGCCGGTTGGGGATGGGGAGGAAAAACGTAAGTCATGGCTTGTCCTTTTTAGATGAATTTAGCGTGAAATACCGCCCCTCTCTCCCCTTGCGGGAGGGGGCGGCGGGGGCAGCATGTTTCATGATGCGGGTGGCCTCTCGCCATGAAAGTCAAACCGGGTTATCGATATCGACAAATTCACAAGCTAGACCAAAGTCTTGCGCTAGATGCCGGGCCAGCGCCTGAACGCCCAAACGCTCGGTGGCGTGATGGCCGGCGGCGAAGTAGACGACGCCATTCTCGCGCGCCAAATGTACGGTTTGTTCGGAAATCTCACCGGACACATAAGCATCCACTCCCAGCGCAATGGCTTGCTCAAAATAGCTCTGCGCACCGCCTGAACACCAAGCAATGCGCCGGATGGGGCGTGCCTCATCACCAATTATGAGTGGCGCCCGCCCGAGCAGCGCTGCAAGTTGGCTACCCACCTCGGCAGCCGCCGAGTCTGCAGGAAGATGACCGAAACAGGCAATATTTTGATCGCCAAACTGCCCATCTGGCTGCCAGCCAAGTTGCGAGGCAAACTGGGCGTTATTGCCCAAGTCGGGATGCGCATCAAGCGGCAAGTGGTAGGCCAACAAATTTATATCGTGGTTTAGCAGCGTGCCCAGGCGCTTTTTGCGTATCCCGGTTATCCGCCCATCCTCACCTTTCCAGAAATAGCCGTGATGCACCAGCACGGCATCTGCATTACGCGCCACCGCTGCATCCAGCAAAGCCTGACTGGCTGTCACGCCGGCAACCACACAATGGATCTCGCCTCGTCCTTCCACTTGCAGGCCATTTGGGCAATAATCGCGGAAATTCCCCGGCTGCAACAGGCCATCCAGATACTCCACAAAATCTTCACGTTTCATTGATACGGTCTCTCATGCACAGGTTATGGCTGATTTTTACACAGATGGTCACGGTTGCGTTGGCTGTGCTGTTCGTCGTGACCACCTTGAAGCCGGAATGGTTGCCAAGCAAATCTGCGGCTGTTACTTTGCAGGAGGTCGTCCCCGCTGCGGGCCGTGAAGCGCACAACCCGGCGTCTTATCGAGATGCCTCACGCGCGGCCTTGCCGGCGGTGGTGCATATTTATACAACGCAAGCGATTAGATCGCAGCGCCACCCGTTATTTGATGACCCGATCTTCCGTCATTTTTTCGGCGACCGCCCTGAGGGGGGCAAACAACAGCGCAACTCCGGCCTTGGCTCCGGGGTGATTGTCAGCCCGAACGGCTATATTTTGACTAATTTCCATGTTATCGAAGCGGCAGACGACATTCAGGTGTCGCTCAACGACGGCAAAACCTACAAGGCAAAGGTGATTGGCAGCGACCCGGAGTCTGATTTGGCCATTCTGCAGATCAAAGCCGAAAAGCTACCGGCAATTACCTTTGGCCAGATGGAAAACTTGGGCGTCGGTGATGTCGTGCTGGCCATTGGCAACCCATTTGGCGTCGGCCAGACAGTGACCATGGGTATTGTTTCGGCGCTGGGGCGCTCACATCTGGGCATCAACACCTTCGAGAATTTCATTCAAACAGATGCCGCGATCAACCCCGGCAACTCCGGTGGTGCGCTGGTTGATACCAACGGCCATCTGGTTGGTATCAACACGGCAATTTATTCACGCACGGGCGGTTCGCACGGCATTGGTTTCGCCATTCCGGTATCCAGCGTGCGCAGCATCATGGAACAAATTATCCAGACCGGCACCGTGACCCGTGGCTGGATCGGTGTCGAGGCGCAGGAAATCACCCCCGAACTGGCCGAGTCCTTCGGTCTGCCGGACAGCGAGGGCGCACTGATCGCCGGCCTGATGCGTAATAGTCCGGCGGATATCGCCGGGATTCGACCTGGTGATGTATTGCTGGCGGTAAATAGTAAAGCGGTCAAGGATCCGCAGGTGATGCTAGACCTGATTGCGGCGCTGAAGCCTGATGAGCGTGCTAACTTCCGCCTGCGTCGTGACCAAAACATTGTTGAAGTTCAGGTCAAGATCGGCAAGCGGCCAGCGCTGCAACGCGAACAGGAGTAGGTCATGTGTCAACTACTCGGCATGAACTGCAATGTGCCGACCGACATCTGCTTTTCATTCACTGGTTTTCAGGCACGCGGCGGGGCGACTGACGTTCACTCCGATGGCTGGGGCATTGCTTTCTTCGAGGGTAAGGGCACGCGGCTTTTTCTCGACCCGCAACCGTCCTGCACTTCACCCATTGCAGAACTCGTAAGCCACTACCCTATCCGCTCCAAGAACGTCATCTCGCACATCCGCAAGGCAACACAGGGTGCCATTGGATTGGAGAACACCCACCCTTTCATGCGCGAATTATGGGGGCGGTACTGGATCTTTGCCCACAATGGCAACCTGATTGATTTTTCTCCGCCACTTGACGGCAGCTTTGTACCGGTTGGGCTAACCGACAGCGAGCGCGCCTTTTGCTGGTTACTGCAAAATTTACGGCAGCGCTTTGGTAGCGTTGCCCCCGCATGCGATACGCTCTTTCAGGCCGTGCACGAACTGACGTTGCCAATCACCGAGTTTGGCGAATTTAATTTTCTGCTATCGAACGGCGACAGCCTGTTCGCTCACGCCTCCAGCAAGCTGGCTTATATCGTGCGCCAGGCGCCGTTTGCCGAAGCGCATTTGAATGATCAGGACGTGACTGTTGATTTCAGCGAACTGACCAAACCGGAAGATCGAGTAGCGATCATCGCCACCCAAGCATTAACCGACAATGAACCATGGACGGTGATGGCGCCAGGAACACTGTGGCATTTCGAGGAAGGCACGCCAACCAAGACGCTGACAACCCACCCGGCCCCGCCGAAAAAAGCCACCTGATTATTTACCCGACAAATGCCGAAACTCGGCGTCCGCCTTATCGATTTCGGCGTCCATTTCTGCCTCATTTTCGGCGTTGACCGCAGCATTCACATGTTTAGGCGCGGGACGGCTGACCAAGCGACTGGCCAGAATACCAAGCTCATACAAGATACACATCGGAATCGCCAAGGACAGTTGAGAGACGACATCCGGCGGGGTGACCACTGCCGCAACAACAAAGGCGCCAACCACAAAATACGAGCGCCACTCCTTGAGTTTCTCAACTGTCACGACACCCATTTTGACCATCACCACCAACGCAACAGGCACTTCAAAAGCCAGGCCAAAGGCGAGGAACATGGTCATGACAAAAGACAGGTAGGCCTCAATGTCAGGCGCCGGGGTAATACTCTTGGGGGCAAAGCTGTTAATAAATGAGAAGACCTGCCCAAAGACAAAAAAGTAGCAGAAAGACATGCCCAAAATAAAGAGCAGGCTGCTGGATATGATTAGCGGAATCCCCAGACGCTTCTCATGGGCATACAAGCCAGGTGCGATAAAGCCCCACACCTGATAAAGAACGAAGGGCAAGGACAAAACAAATGCGACCATGGCTGTAACTTTGAGCGGCACCATGAACGGGGTAATCACACCGATGGCAACCATCTTGGTGCCTTCCGGCAAGGCTGTCGTCAAAGGTGCTGCCAAAATGTCGTAAATTTCACCCGGTCCGGGGTAAATACATAGGCCGCCCATCACGATTGCGATGGCGATCAAGCTGTGCAATAGACGATCGCGCAGCTCGACAAGGTGCGAGACAAACGATGCTTCCTGGGCGGTACTTTCTGCGGTTTCGCTCATGCGACTGGTTTTGCCGGCATATCGCTGCTGATCTGTTTGGCTGCGGCATTCAATTCATCGACCGCAGACAGCGCAGGCGTTTCAACGGCGGAACGAGCGCCTTCGAATTCCTTACGCACTGAAGTTTCCATTTCGCGCGCGGAGTCGGTGACTTGCGTCTGTAATTTTTTCAACTCATCGAGTTGAATCTCGCGATTGATATCTGATTTGACATCATTGACATAGCGCTGCGCCCGCCCAAGCAAATGCCCCAGCGTGCGCGCCACTTTAGGCAGTTTCTCCGGCCCGATAACGAGCAGGGCAACGATGCCAATGACCATGAGTTCAGAAAAGCCGATATCAAACATAGTTTGTGAGGCGTAAGAGGGAATTAGTGAGGAGGAATTGGGTTATCCCAATCACCATTAACCAATCACCAATTTCCGCCTTTTAGCTCTTCACTTTGTCCTTCACTTCGACATCAATGGTCTGGCCGGAGACTTGCTGGGTTGGCTCAGCCCCGTCAGCAGGCTTGTCGGTGGCGCCAGCCTCCTTCATCCCATCCTTGAAGCCTTTGACCGCACCGCCCAGATCCTGGCCGACGTTACGCAATTTTTTAGTACCAAAAACCAGCATGACGATGACCAGAACTATCAGCCAGTGCCAAATTGAAAAACTGCCCATGGTTGTCTCCTAGAGGCGTTTAAGCATCGGGCCAACCGGATCCGGCCCGCCGACGATATGTATATGCAAGTGCTGCACTTCCTGCTGCCCCACCCGACCAGTGTTGATGATGACACGAAAACCATCCGGGCTTCCCTGGCTGACGGCAATTTCGTTGGCCTTGGCCAACATCTTGCCGAGCACCAAAGCATCTTCAGGCGTCGCAGTAGCCAAGGACGTGATGTGCTTTTTCGGAATCACCAAAACGTGCACCGGGCGAATCGGGCTGATGTCATTGAAGGCCAGCATATCCTCATCCTCAAATACTTTTTTGGCCGGGATTTTGCCTTCAACGATTTTGCAGAAAATACACTCGCTCACTTTGCGCCTCGTGCTGCCTTTTCGTCAATCCCGGAAATACCCTCACGACGGCGCATTTCCTGGGAAACATCCTCAATGCTCAGGCCATAAAATGCCAGCAGAACAAGGACATGGTAAATCACATCGGTTGATTCCCAGACCACATTCAACCGCTTGCCTTCCTTGCCGGCCATAATCAGCTCAGCCGTTTCTTCACCAATTTTCTTCAGGATGGAATCCGGGCCATTAGCAAACAACTGGGCGGTATAGGATTTTTCCGGATCAGCGTTGCGGCGCGAAGCAAGCGTTTCTGAAAGACGGTGCAGGATGTCATGCGTGCTCATTTTTCGTCAATTCCTTAGTTTCAATAGGCCTAACGGTTGTAGTCGCGAGATTTTACATCACAGGTCGTCGCCAATGACTACCAATCCATCCGCAGTTCAATTCCCAAGGTCGACCTGGGCATACCTGAGGCATACGCCAGACTGGCATTCGGCGTATTCATTAGCGGCGCGCTGGTCGTGGTCGCTGTTGCACCTTGAGTCAAGCGAACCCTGGTCTTGATCCCCAAAATTTTGTCCGTTTGCACACTCAGCACACCCAGTGGGTCAGTAAGTGCCAAAACAATCTTTTCGCCCCAACCAATTTCACCCGCTTGATCACGGATGTATTGACGCCAAGGGGCAAACAAATATTCGCCCACCAGATAGCCAAGCAAGGGGGTTACGATCAAATCCTGCTTGGAAACCGGCTCGGCGACGGCCTCTACGCCATACTCCCAGAGCGTGGACAGCAGGACAGTGTATAAAAATGACTGGGTTTTATCGAGACCGCGTTCCCTGGCCTGAATGTAGTAGGCGCCACCCCAATATGGGTGGGCGAGATAATTCACGTACCACTTGTCCTTGTCCCAGACAGGATTGGAGACATTCTCTCGCCACTTCTGGAAACTGTAATCCTCCTTCGATTCATCAGTCCAGCCAGAAATGCTCTCAGGCGCCACATACAGAATCGCTACGCCAATGAATTGATAACCAACGAAATAAGCAGCGTCACGCATCGCCCCGCTCCAATCTGGCTGATCCGGCGGCATGGAGCGCCATTGATAGCCTGAATTCTGCTTAAAATCATCAAGGGCTGGTTCGGGGTTAGCGTTTGTTTTGCGTGGCAGCGCAGGGAAATATTCAGGGGCTGCCGCAAACTCGGCACCTTCCAGATTAAATTTGTGTGGTTTTGCCGCCGCAGGCCTGATGCTCGGGGAAAAACTCAAATGCAAAGGCTGATCATCGACAGTTGCAACCTGCTCTATCTTCTCCAATGGCGTAGAAGCTGAACTCTCTACCAAAGGTGAAAAAAGAAACAGCAGACAGCACGATAGACCCAGACGAATCTGGCTAGATGCACTCATTCAAAACCCCACCCACTATTATTTTTCAAGACCCATAAATGACTTTGGGGTCTTTTAGTACCGGATCGACAGACACCCAGCGCTCACCATTCAACTCATTGAAAAAACAGCTCTCCCGACCAGTGTGACAGGCAATTCCTCCGACCTGTTCGATGGTCAGCAACAGCACATCGCCGTCACAGTCGGTACGAATCGCCTTCACTTTCTGGAAATGGCCGGACTCTTCGCCCTTGCGCCAGAGACGCTGGCGCGAACGCGACCAATACACTGCGTTGCCACTTCGTTGCGTTTCCAGCAGGGCGTCACGGCTCATAAAGGCAAACATGACAACACGCCCATTTTGATCCTGGGCAATCGCGGGGATCATCCCGTCAGCATCCCACTTCAGGGCTTCAAGCCACGGCAAAGCGTTATTCAGATCGCTCACAGGCGAACTTCAATGCCACGACTGGCCATGTATTCTTTGGCTTGACGCACGGTGTATTCGCCAAAATGGAAAATTGAAGCTGCAAGTACCGCGTCAGCATGGCCTTCGCCCACACCATCGGCGAGGTGCTGAAGATTGCCGACCCCACCCGAGGCAATAACGGGAATTTTGATCGCATCGGAAACTGCACGGGTCAGCGCCAGATCGAAGCCATTTTTGGTACCGTCTCTATCCATGCTGGTCAGCAGGATTTCACCAGCACCCAATTTTTCGACCCGTTTTGCCCAGTCGACCGCATCAATTCCGGTGTCGTTACGCCCACCGTGGGTAAAGACGTTCCATTTGCCCGGCCCGGTCTGCTTGGCATCAATCGCTACGACGATGCACTGCGAGCCGACCTTGCTGGAGGCGTCAAAGACCAGATCAGGGTTTTGCACCGCTGCGGTGTTCATCGATACCTTGTCGGCGCCGGCATTGAGCAGGCGACGCACATCTTCAACCTTGCGCACGCCGCCACCGACGGTCAGCGGAATGAAAACCTGTTCTGCGCAGGCTTCGATGATGTGCAGGATGATGTCGCGCTGATCGGAGGAAGCGGTGATATCGAGGAAAGTTACTTCGTCCGCGCCTTGCTCATCGTAACGACGGGCGATTTCAATCGGATCACCGGCGTCGCGCAAATCGACAAAATTGGTGCCTTTGACAACGCGCCCTGCCGTGACATCGAGACAGGGGATGATCCGCTTGGCAAGCATCAGCGGCCCAACTCGTCGGCCATTTGCTGCGCGGCTTTGAAATCGAGTGAGCCATCGTAAACCGCGCGTCCGGCAATCGTGCCGACCACGCCTTCGCCCTCAACCTCGCAGAGCGCCCTGATATCTTCGAGCCGCGACAAGCCACCGGAGGCGATGACCGGGATGGTCAAGGCTTGCGCCAGACGAACCGTTGCTTCGATATTGATGCCAGACAGCATGCCATCACGGCCAATGTCGGTGTAAATAATGGATTCGACGCCGTAATCTTCAAATTTCTTGCCGAGGTCGACCACATCGTGACCCGTCAGTTTCGACCAGCCATCAGTCGCCACCTTGCCATCCTTGGCGTCAAGACCGACGATGATGTGACCGGGAAAAGCGGTGCAGGCATCGTGCAAAAAACCTGGGTTTTTGACCGCTGCGGTGCCGATGATGACGTAAGTCAAACCATCATCAAGACAGCGCTCGATGGTGTCTAGGTCACGAATACCACCGCCCAATTGAACGGGAATATCGTCACCAACCACTTTAAGAATGGCTTTGATCGCCGATTCATTTTTTGGCTTGCCGGCAAAAGCACCATTCAAATCAACCAGATGCAGGCGACGAGCACCTTGAGCGACCCAATGGCGCGCCATGTCAGCCGGGCTGTCGGAGAAAACAGTCGCCTGTTCCATCAGGCCCTGTTTGAGACGAACACATTGGCCGTCTTTGAGATCGATTGCAGGAATAATCAGCATGGGGAAATAAAGGGAAGGAAACTTGGATGAAGCAGTTTAGGGACGCCACTCTACAAAATTTTGCAGCAGTTGCAGGCCGTCACGAGCACTTTTCTCAGGGTGGAATTGCACCGCGAAGATATTATCCCGCCCCACTGCGCAGGTAAAGGGGATGCCATAGTCGGTCGTGCCGGTGACTAGCGCTGTATCGGCAGGCTGCACGCAGTAGCTATGGACGAAATAAAAACGGGCACCATCTTCAATATTGGCCCACAAAGGATGCGGCTTTTGCGCCACATTATTCCAGCCCATGTGCGGCACTTTGAGGCGCTGACCATCGGCACCGATCATTTTGGTTTCCGGGAAGCGCTTGATGTCGCCATCAAATACACCCAGGCCGGAGACATTGCCTTCTTCGCTGTGACCAAAGAGCATTTGCAGACCGATACAAATACCGAGAAACGGCTTGTCTTTGGCCGCCGCCAGCACAGCCGGGCGCAAACCACGCGCATCAAGCTCACGCATGCAATCCGGCATCGCGCCTTGGCCGGGGAAAACAACGCGCTCAGCGGCAGCAACGACTGCTGGATCAGCGGTAACGATAACTTGGTTATTACCAGCGACATGCTCCAGCGCCTTCGACACCGAGCGCAGGTTGCCCATGCCGTAGTCGATGACGGCGATGGCGCCTTTGCATTCACTGCCAGCCGTCACAGCGAGCCTTTCGTGGACGGCATGGCGCCGGCCATGCGTTGATCAGGCGTGGCCGCCATGCGCAGCGCGCGACCGAACGCCTTGAACACCGTTTCAGCCTGATGGTGGGCATTGACGCCACGCAAGTTGTCGATGTGCAGCGTCATGCCGGCGTGATTGACCAGCCCCTGGAAAAATTCATGGACCAGATCAACATCAAACTGACCGATGACTGCGCGCGTAAACGGCACATTGAATTCCAGCTCCGGACGCCCAGAGAGATCGATGACTACACGCGATAGCGCCTCATCGAGCGGCACATAGCTGTGGCCGTAGCGGGTCAGCCCTTTTTTGTCGCCCCAGGCCTTGGCCAGCGCCTGGCCAATGGAAATGCCGATATCTTCAACCGTGTGATGCGCATCGATGTGCAAATCGCCATTGGCCTCGACATCGAGATCAATCAGGCCATGCCGGGCGATCTGGTCGAGCATGTGATCGAGAAAAGGCACGCCGGTGGCAAACTTGCCCTGACCGGTACCATCAAGATTGAGACGCACGGTAATCTGCGTCTCCAGCGTATTCCGCGTAATTTCAACTTGCCGCATGAGAGGGGGCTTAACAGGCGTTAAATGGACGACCATGATACCATTTCAGTCCACTTTTACGCCTTTCGTGAATATCCCATGAGTCGCTTCTGGAGCCAGGTCGTCCGCGACCTTACCCCCTACGTCCCCGGCGAGCAGCCCAAGATCGCCAACCTGATCAAGCTCAATACCAACGAGAACCCTTTTCCCCCCTCGCCCAAGGTGCTGGCGGGGATTCTGGCGGAATTGGGTGACGACGCAGCACGCCTGCGCCTTTATCCTGATCCGAATGCTGACCTGCTCAAAAACGCCATCGCCCAACAGCATGGCGTTACAGCAAAGCAGGTTTTCGTCGGCAACGGTTCGGACGAGGTGCTGGCGCATGTTTTCATGGCGCTACTCAAGCACGATGCGCCGATTTTGTTCCCGGATATCACTTACAGCTTTTACCCGGTTTATTGCGGCCTTTATGGCGTTGACCACCGCACTGTGCCGCTGGCTGAGGATTTTTCGATCAATCCGGCAGATTATTGCGGTGAATCTTACGGTCAACCGGGAAAAATGGGCAGAATTGGTGGCATCATTTTCCCCAACCCCAACGCCCCCACTGGCCGCCTGCTGGCCCTGGATGCCATTGAGCAGATCCTCAAGGCCAATCCGGATACGCCGGTCGTCGTTGATGAGGCCTATGTCGATTTCGGTGGTGAGACGGCGATCAAGCTGGTCGAGCACTACGACAACGTGCTGGTTGTGCACACGCTATCCAAATCCCGCTCACTGGCTGGCATGCGCGTCGGTTTTGCAGTCGGCCACCCGGCACTGATTGAGGCGCTGGAGCGGGTCAAAAACAGTTTCAACTCCTACCCGCTGGATCGGCTGGCCATTGTCGGCGCCGTTGCAGCGATGGAAGATCAGGCTTATTTTGAGCAATGCTGCCGCGCCGTGATCGCTACCCGTGACTCACTGACCGCCGAACTCCATGATATCGGCTTTGAAGTGCTGCCCTCTGCCGCCAATTTCATTTTTGCCCGCCATGCGCAACATGACGCTGCGCAGTTGGCCAAATCACTGCGCGAAAAGAACATCATCGTCCGCCATTTCAAGCTGCCGCGTATCGATCAGTTCCTGCGCATTACCGTCGGCACTGAAGGCGAATGCAAGGCCCTGACTGACGCCCTGCGCCAGATAACTGGGTCACAGGGCTAGCCGCTCAAAGCGCCGCAAGCGGACATCGACGGTCAACGAAATCTCCGTCAGCGCCGCTGCTCGGGCGCGCCCCTCGGCAGTGGCGCGATACAGATGCGGGGTCATCGCCAGTAAATCGGCGATCTGTTCGGCGCCGGCAACTTCCAGCCCCAAACGCACGGTTTCGCACCCCTGATCGCTAAATCCTTCGGGAATCTGCGCCAGCGCAAGGCGTTCAGGCTTCAACATCGGGTAGATCACTTCGCGTAACTCGCGCAGGTGATCCGGCCCTGTATCGACCTGCAACAACAAGCCACCCGGCTTTAGCACGCGGGCAAACTCGGGATAAACGGGAAAGCCGAAGAGGCAGAGTAAGCGATCCACGGTACCCGTTAATACCGGCAGATTGGCATTACTACCAACCACCCAGTTGGGCCTTTTATCCTGTTTCGCGGCGGACAGCACCGCCCATTTCGAAATATCCAGCCCGAGGATGGCCAGCGCTTTACCCTCATCGTCAGCGGCGGCAGCCAACTGGCGCAGGTAATAGCCCTCGCCGCATCCGGCATCGAGACAACTGGCCGTGGCGTTGACCGGTAAATCGGCCAGCACGGCGCGGCTCACCGCTGCGGCAATCGGTTGATAGAACCCGGCATTAAGGAAGCGCCGCCGGGCGGCGACCATCTCCTTGCTGTCACCCGGATCAAGCGAGCGCTTTTTCTGCACTGGCAGCAGGTTGGTGTAGCCCTGACTGGCAACGTCAAAACTGTGGCCGGCGGCACAGCGCCAGGCTGCACCAATGCGTTTTAACGGTGCGCCATCGAGCGGGCAAGCCAGGGAGGCAAAGGGAACGATAGCCATCTCAGACCAGACCGAGCAAACCAAGGGTGGCACCAACACCGATGAACCACAGCGGATGCAGTTTGCTGCGCAAATTGGCGATCACGGTTGCCGCCACCAGTAGCCATGCTGCCCAACCAAAGGCTGCGGCCTGCGCAATCAGGGTCGCGCCAGAGAAAATCAGCCCAACTGCCAGCGGTGCCACACCGAGACTGATCGCCTTTTGCCAGCGTGCGCCGGCAAAACCCTCCCAGCGATCAATCAGCAGGTAAATCACCACGCTCATCGGCAGACACATGGCCAAAGTTGCCGCCAGCGCCCCGGCCAGCCCCGCCACTTTCCAGCCGATCAGCGTAACGACCAGCACATTCGGCCCCGGCGCAGCTTGGGCGATGGCGTACAGATGGGTAAAGGTGGTGTCGTCCAGCCAATGATGGTTTTCGACCACTACCCGGTGCATTTCCGGCAGCAGTGCGGTGGCGCCGCCAAAGGCGACGAAAGACAGCAACGCAAATTCCAGGAAAAGCTCAAGGACAATCATTTTCGCCCCAATTGCCAGTAAGCGACGCCGCCCGAGAGGATGAGGCCGGCGATCATGACCAACGGCATCGGCCAACGCAAAAAAGCGATGGCTGTTACGGTCAACGCCGTAAATGGCAGAAAAATGGGTTTGTCCTTGAGCGCCATTCCCATGCGCCAGGCCATCGTCAGTAGCAGTCCGCAACCCACGGCGGCGATACCGCGCAGCATGCCTTGCGCCAACGGCAGGCTGCCGTAGCGGTCGTAGAGCATGGCGAGCAGCAGGACGATCAGCAATGGGCCGGCCAGCAGGCCGAACGGCGCGACAAGGGCGCCGCGCAGGCCTTGATAGCGTTTGCCGACAACCACCGCCAGATTGATCACATTCGGCCCCGGCAAAAACTGGCAAAGACCAAGTTGGGCGTTGAATTCTTCGGCGCTCATCCATTGGCGCTCCTCAACCAGCATGCGTCGGGCGAAGGGCAAGACGCCGCCAAAGCCGGAGAGGCCGACCGAGGAAAAGCCCAAAAAAAGCGCCCGGAGGTCCGGGCGGCTTTGGGATTCTGAAATCATGACGGTCAACGGCGTTTTTGGCTCAATTTTCCAGCCGGAACTCAGCCGATTTGGCGTGTGCCGGCAGGCCTTCGCCATGCGCCAAAGTTGAGGCGATACGACCCAAAGTCTGTGCACCGGCCTTGGAAACCTTGATCAGGCTGGTGCGCTTCTGGAAGTCATAGACGCCAAGTGGCGATGAAAAACGTGCACTACCGGAGGTTGGCAGCACATGGTTCGGGCCGGCGCAATAATCACCGAGCGACTCGGAGGTGTAGTGACCAATGAAAATGGCACCGGCGTGGTGGATTTTCTCAACCCACGGATCGGGGTCGGCCAGCGACAGCTCAAGGTGTTCCGGCGCAACGCGATTGGCGATAGCGACCGCCTCTTCAAGATCGCGGACCAGAATGAAAGCACCGCGATTGGTCAGCGAGGTTTCAATCGTGGCGCGGCGCGGCATGGTTGGCAGCAGTTTTTCGATACTGGCCTGTACCTGCTCGATAAAACCGGCATCGGTGCAAATCAGGATGGACTGCGCCAGCTCGTCGTGCTCGGCCTGCGAGAAAAGGTCCATCGCCACCCAGTCCGGGTTACCCGAACCATCAGAGACCACCAAAATTTCTGACGGGCCGGCCACCATGTCGATGCCGACAATACCGAACACCCGGCGCTTGGCCGTCGCTACATAGGCATTACCCGGGCCGACGATCTTGTCCACCTGCGGCACGGTTTGCGTGCCATAAGCCAGCGCACCCACCGCCTGCGCCCCGCCAATGGTAAAGACCCGATCAACGCCGGCCAGACAAGCGGCAGCCAGCACCAGCTGGTTCTTTTCGCCGTCAGGGGTCGGGACGACCATGATCAATTCCTTGACCCCCGCCACCTTGGCCGGAATCGCGTTCATCAGCACAGACGACGGATACGCCGCCTTGCCGCCCGGCACGTAGAGGCCAACGCGGTCGAGCGGGGTGATCATCTGGCCGAGCATGGTGCCATCGGCCTCTGTGTAAGACCAGCCTTCGAGGCGCTGCCGCTCGTGGTAAATACGGACGCGGTGGGCGGCGGCTTCCAGCGCGGCACGGCGGTCAGCCGGCAAGGCGTCGAGTGCCTGCTGCATTTCAGCCTTGGAGAGCTCAAGATCGGCCATCGAAGCCACCGATAGCCGATCAAATTTGTTGCTGTATTCAACCACTGCCGCATCGCCGCGCGTTTTCACGTCCGCCAGAATGCCAGCAACGGTGCGCTCGATACCTTCATCGGCAGCCGCCTCAAAGGCCAGCAGCGCATCCATTTTTGCCGTGAAATCGGCGTCGACCGTAACAAGTCGTTTGATCGCGACCATTTACTTCTCCACCGCCTGAGCAAAGGCGTCGATGATGGGTTGCAAAGTTTCGCGCTTGACCTTGAGCGCGGCCTGATTGATTACCAGGCGCGAGGAAATATCCATGATGTGCTCACAGGCAACCAGCCTGTTGGCCTTCAGCGTACCGCCGGTCGATACCAGATCGACAATCGCATCAGCCAAACCAGCCAACGGCGCCAACTCCATCGAGCCGTAGAGCTTGATCAGGTCAATGTGGACACCCTTGCTGGCGAAATGTTCGCGTGCCGTCTTGGTGTACTTGGAGGCCACCTTCAGGCGCGCCCCCTGACGAACCGCGTTGGCGTAATCAAAACCTTCAGGAATCGCGACCATCATCCGGCATTTGGCGATCTTCAGGTCAAGCGGTGAATAAAGCCCCTCGCCGCCATGCTCGATCAGCACATCCTTGCCGGCAACGCCAATATCGGCGGCGCCGTACTGCACATAAGTCGGCACATCGGTGGCGCGGACGATGACGACGCGCACATTCGGCTGGTTGGTCTCGATGATCAACTTGCGCGAAGTTTCCGGGTTTTCGGTCGGGACGATC
The DNA here is from genome assembly GCA_028687645.1 of Rhodocyclaceae bacterium. Classification (GTDB taxonomy): domain Bacteria; phylum Pseudomonadota; class Gammaproteobacteria; order Burkholderiales; family Rhodocyclaceae; genus Azonexus. The sequence goes on along the minus strand of JAQTZQ010000004.1, from coordinate 41,660 downwards.
CCTGCGGCAGCCAACAGCGGCAAGGTTTCGTCAAAAATGCGGCCCTTGGACAGGGCGATGGTGATGCCGTTCACAGGAACTCTCAAGGCAAAGACTGGATTTTACCGCAAGCGTTAACGAAAAAAGCCCGGAAAACCGGGCTTTTCTTGCTTGCTAAAACCAGCCGAGTAATAAATTACTCAGGACGGATGTTTGCAGCTTGCTTGCCTTTCGGGCCGGTAACGACGTCGAAGGTTACCTTTTGGTTCTCGGCCAGGGTTTTGAAACCGTTGCCTTGAATTGCTGAGAAGTGAGCGAAGAGATCTTCACCACCATCAGACGGGGAGATAAAACCAAAACCTTTGGAGTCGTTGAACCACTTAACGGTACCGTTTGCCATTTGAAGCTTCCTAAGAAAAAAATAACGGGCTAATGCCCAAAAAATACGAGAATCAAGACCTAGGAACTGACAAACCGACGTACGGCGCAGGAACAAAACACTGGCTGGAAATCCCGAAGCCCGGAGTATGCCGGTTATTCGGGATTCGTCCAAGAATTTTTTGCTGTTTTTCGCGATTTTTCGCGGTTGACCGTAATAAACAACAATTTCTCAATGCACCCGCTTCACTTGAGCACCGAGTTTTTCCAGCTTTTCCTCAATCCGCTCATAGCCGCGATCCAGGTGATAAATGCGATCAATCAGGGTTTCACCGCGCGCCACCAAGCCGGCAATGACCAGTGAAGCAGAAGCCCGCAAGTCGGTGGCCATGACGGTCGCGCCCTCCAGATGATCGCAACCGCGAACGATGGCGTTGTTACCTTCGATCTGGATATTGGCCCCCAGACGCATCAGCTCATTAACGTGCATGAAACGATTTTCAAAGATCGTTTCACGAATCGTCGCCACCCCATCGGCAATGCAGTTAATGGCCATGAACTGTGCCTGCATGTCGGTCGGAAAGGCTGGGTACGGCGCCGTGCGCAAGCTGACGGCCTTGAGGCGCTGCGGCGCACGGATGCGGATCGCGTCGCGCTCAACAGTAATGTCACAGCCGGCATCGAGCAATTTATCAACGACGGTATCAAGGTAGGCTGCTGAGGTTCTGGTCAACCGAATATCGCCCCCGGTTGCAGCGGCAGCACAGAGATAGGTGCCGGTTTCGATACGGTCCGGCATGATGGCATGCGTCGCGCCGTGTAATTTTTCAACGCCCTGAATACGAATAATGTCAGTGCCAGCACCAGAGATCCGGGCGCCCATGCTCACCAGGCAATTGGCCAGATCGACCACTTCTGGCTCGCGCGCAGCGTTTTCGATAATGGTTTCGCCATCGGCCAAGCAAGCAGCCATCATCAGGTTTTCGGTGCCGGTCACGGTCACCATATCGGTACAAATCCGCGCGCCTTTGAGGCGGCTGGCTTTGGCCAGCACATAACCCTGCTCAACGGTAATCTCGGCGCCCATCGCCTGCAAACCCTTGATATGCTGCTCGACCGGTCGCGCGCCAATGGCACAACCGCCGGGCAAAGAAACCCGGGCTTCGCCGCAACGGGCAAGCAGCGGGCCGAGCACGAGAATCGAGGCGCGCATGGTTTTGACCATCTCGTACGAGGCCACCGGATTGGTCAAAGCGCTAGCGTCAAGCACCATGCCATCAACACCGTCCATGGTCACACCCACGCCCATGTCACCCAGCAGGCGCAGCATGGTGGAGATGTCCTTGAGCTGCGGCACATTGGTCAGCTGCAGCGGGTCGCTGGTGAGCAATGAGGCGCATAAAATCGGCAAGGCGGCATTCTTGGCGCCAGACATCGCGACTTCACCGGAGAGCGGCGTTCCGCCTACAATCAATAGCTTATCCACCTTGCGCACTCCATTCTTCCGGCGTCAAGGTTTTGAATGACAGGGCATGTAGCTCACCGGTGGCGAGTTTTTCCTTGAGCGTGGCATAGACGTGCTGCTGGCGCTGAACGCGATTTTTGCCCGCAAATTCGGCGCTGACGATCAGGGCCTCAAAATGCTGGCCATCGCCATCGAGCGCCAGATGTTCGCAGACCATACCGGCCAGGATGAGTTGTTTAATTTGATCAGGGTGCATGTTTTTAGGTTCTCAACTTCCAACCGCGCTTTAAGAGGCTGAGTGTCAGCAAGGACACCGCCGTAAAGCAGGCAAAGACGACTGCCAGGCTAATTTCCGGTGCAACGTCAGAGACGCCGAAAAAGCCATAACGAAAGCCGTCAATCATGTAAAAGACAGGATTGTAATGCGACACATGCTGCCAAAAGTTTGGCAAAGTGTAAATCGAATAGAAAACCCCGGAAAGCATGGTCAGGGGCATGATTAAAAAATTCTGGAAACCGGCCAGCTGGTCAAACTTTTCCGACCAGATGCCGGCGATCATGCCCAACGCACCAAAAAGCGAGCCGCCCAACAAGGCAAACGCCAGTATCCACAGCGGCGCGACCAGCTTCAATTCGGTGAACCACAAGGTAGCGAGCAAGACACCGACGCCAACCATCAAGCCACGCGCCATGGCGGCCAGAACGTAGGCGGCAAAAAATGCACTGTAGGGAATCGGCGGCAACAGGACAAAAACAATGGAGCCAGTTATTTTGGCCTGAATTAGGCTGGATGATGAATTTGCAAAGGCGTTTTGCAGCACCTGCATCATCACCAACCCAGGCACCAGAAAGGAAGTGTAAGGCACGCCATGAACCTTGACGTGCTCATCCAGTACATGACCAAAAATCATCAGGTAAAGCAGAGCAGTCAAGACGGGGGCGCCCACCGTCTGAAAAGCCACCTTCCAGAAGCGCAGGATTTCTTTATAGAAAAGCGTCCAGAAGCCGATCATAGTCGCATCGTCCGGACAAACACCTCTTCCAGCGTATCGCCGGCAGACATCAGGTTGGCCGTTGTATCAAGCGCCATCACCCTGCCCTGCTTCATCAGCGCGATTCGCCCGCAAAGGCTCTCCGCCTCTTCCAGGTAATGGGTGGTCAAAATAATCGTGTGGCCTTCGCTATTCAGGCGCCGGACAAATTGCCACAAGCCCTGACGCAGCTCGACATCGACCCCCGCCGTTGGCTCATCCAGCACAATCACCGGCGGTTTGTGCACCAGGGCCTGGGCCACCAGCACGCGGCGCTTCATGCCACCGGACAGGCGGCGCATATTGACGTTGGCCTTGCTGGTCAAATCAAGATTGGCCAGAATTTCGTCGATCCAGTCATCATTCTTGCGAATGCCAAAGTAGCCGGACTGAATCTGCAAGGTTTCGCGAACATTGAAGAAGGGGTCAAAAACCAGTTCCTGCGGCACCACGCCCAAACGCCGACGTGCCTCACGAAAATCCTTGATGACGTCGTAACCTAGCACTTTCAGGGTGCCAGAATCGGGCCGCACGAGGCCGGCGAGGGAGGAAATCAGCGTGGTTTTGCCGGCGCCATTCTGACCAAGCAAACCGAAAAATTCTCCCTGTTCGATCTCCAGCGAGACACCGGCCAGCGCTTTTAGCGAGCCAAAATGCTTGACGGCGTCAATAATGGAAACAGCAGCGGTCATCGGCAAAGCGCTCAGGCGAGCGGCAGAAGTTCAGTGATGCCGTAGAGTTCGGCCAGCGAACGCACACCCGCAGGAATATTCGCAAATTTGACGGTTGACCGCGCCCCGCAGGAAGCACTCTTGGGGTGTAATGATTCAGCCGCCCGCAACCAGCCCAGCATGACGGCCAGCGCGGACGAATCAGCTTCAGTGACCCGGCCCAGATCAATCACCTGTTCGCCAGGTTGCAAGGCCGAGCAGCCGGCGGCCAGCAATTTGCAGGCATTGTCCATGACCAACGGCGCGGTCACGATCAGGCGTCCCGGCGCCGTTTCAATCATTACTTGCTCGCCTTGACCAGCGTGGACTCAAGTGATTTGTTTTTAGCGGCGATGGTTTGAATCAGTCCATCAATGCCACCGTTACGGATTTCCTGACCAAATTGATCACGATAATTGGTCACCAGGCTAATCCCGGCAACCGTTACGTCGTAAACCTTCCAGCCGCTATCCAGCTTCTCCATGCTGTAATCGAGTTGCACTGGCTTGGAACCGGATTGCTGGATTTCGGAACGAATCAGCACATCGGTATCTGCAGCGCCAATTTTGATGGGTTTGAATTTGACCTTCTGATCCCGATAACCAGTCAGGGCATTTGAATAAGTCCGCACCAGCAAAGTTTTGAACTCCGCCGTCAGCTGCTGCTGCTGCTGCGTAGTGGCCTTGCGCCAATCTTTGCCAACCGCCAAAGCGGTCATGTGAGGAAAATTGAAATGCGGCAAAATCTGCGCATCAACCAGCGCGATTGCCTTGTGCGTGTCGCCATTCTGGATATCTTTATCATTACGAACGATTTCCAGCACTTCATCGGTGACTTTTTTGATCAGTACATCAGGCGCCTCTTGAGCAAAAGCGCCCGCTGAGATAAAAGCGGCAAAAAGAAAAGGAAAAAAATTTTTCATTATGGTTCGGAGCAGAGGTTAATCATCAATACGTGGCGGACGGCCATCGAAAATCTGGTTACGACGACGCTGCATGTAAGCATCGCGGATGTAGGCATATTTATCTAGCGCACCTTCGTCAACCACCCTGTCGGCAGGCAACAGTCCCGCACGCACATCAACAAAGCGGGTTACAACCAAACTATTGCGCACTAACTCTGTTCGCGTGCGCACGCTCCATACCGGATCAACAAAGGTGTCGGCTAACCAACCGGCCGTGTCGCGAACAGAACGCGGGCCGATAAAAGGCCAAAAGAGATAAGGGCCACTCGGCACTCCCCAAACAGCCATGGTCTGACCAAAATCTTCGTCATGCTTGTCGAGCCCCATCTCGCTAGCCACATCAAAAAAGCCAAAAATACCCAAGGTCGAATTCACCAGCAGACGTGTGGCATCAATACCAGCATCGGCAAACTTACCCTGCATCACATCATTGATACCAATCCAGAGATCACCGGCATTGCCGAAAAAATTACCAACCCCGGCACGTACCGGCAAGGGCAAAACGCTGTCATAAGCTTTGGCAACTGGCTTGAGTGCAGCACGATCCAGTGCGTCATTCACTGAATACATGGAGCGGTTGAAATCCTCATAAGGGTCACGCGGATTCTCGTCGGCCAAAACCATCCCGGCACAAAGCACAAACAGAGCACCAATCAGCCATCTAGCCCTGGCTTTTGCCTCGATTGCACCAAAAAACCTGTTCATTTTTTATCCTGTCCATCTGCTGCCTTGCTAAACAAGAACTGACTGATCAATTTTTCAAGCACTACCGCTGATTGTGTCTTCATGATCTTGTCACCCGCCTTGAGCATTTTTTCATCGCCCCCGGCATCAAACCCTATGTATTGCTCACCCAGCAAACCCGCCGTATAAATTGAAGCAAAGGTATCTTTGGGGAATTGATAACGACCATCGATGGTCATTATCACCACTGCCTCATACGAAACCGGATCAAATTTTATTTCTGCAATCCGTCCAACGACAACGCCAGCACTCTTGACCGGGCCACGGACTTTCAAGCCGCCGATGTTATCAAACTTGGCTTCCAGCTCGTAAGTTTGGGCCATGTGAGCAGAGGAAAGGTTCCCCACTTTCAAAGCTAAAAACAACAGGGCGATGATGCCGATCAGGACAAAGAATCCAACCCACAGGTCGAGAATTTTACGGCTCATGATGTTCCCCGGAACATGAACGAGGTTAAAACGAAATCCAACGCCAGAATAGTCAGCGCGGAAGTCACGACAGTACGGGTAATAGCCCGCGATACGCCCTCGGCAGTTGGCGCCGAGTCATAGCCTTCAAAAACCGCAATCAGCGACACCGCCACCCCAAAAACCAGGCTTTTGATCACACCGTTCCAGATATCGTAGCGAAAATCGACAGAGGCCTGCATCTGCGACCAGAAGGCTCCGTCGTCGACGCCAATAAAGACGACACCAATCAGCCAGCCGCCAAAAATACCCATGGCGGAAAACATGGCGGCCAGCAGCGGCATGGCGATGACGCCGCCCCAGAAGCGCGGCGCGACGACGCGGGCAATCGGATTGATCGCCATCATGTCCATCGCCTTCAATTGCTCGGTCGCTTTCATCAGGCCAATTTCAGCAGTCACCGACGAACCGGCACGCGAAGCAAACAAGATCGCCGCCAGCACCGGGCCCAATTCACGCGTCAAGGACAGCGCCACCAGCGTGCCCAGCGCCTCGGTCGAGCCATAGCGCTGCAAGGTTTCGTAGCCCTGCAAGCCAAGCACCAAACCAACGAACAAGCCTGAGACCAGAATAATCAGCAATGACAGTACGCCACTGAAAAAAATCTCGCGCAGCGTCAGATGCAGGCGACGAAACGAGGTGCCGGAATACATCAGGACAGCGAAGAAGAAGCGTGCGGCAAATCCCAGGCGCCAGATGGCATCAACAGTTGCATGGCCAATTTTCTGCGCCCAACTGACCGGATTAAGCACGCGCCACCTCGCCTAAAAATGCCTGACGCACCGGTGGGGCCGGGTAATCAAAATGCACCGGGCCATCCGGCTCGGCATGGACAAACTGATGCACAAACGGATCCTTCGAGGCACGGATTTCGTCCGGCGTGCCTTGCGCAACAATGCGCCCCTGCGAGACAAAATAAATGTAATCGACGATCAGCAGCGACTCCTGCACATCGTGCGTCACCATGATTGAAGTCGCGCCGAGCGCATCGTTCAATTTGCGGATCAACTGACCAATGACGCTCAGGGCGATCGGGTCAAGACCGGTGAACGGCTCGTCGTACATGATCAACATCGGGTCTAGTGCGACCGCCCGCGCCAGCGCCACACGCCGCGCCATGCCGCCGGAAAGCTCGCCCGGCATCAGTTCGCTGGCGCCACGCAAACCAACTGCCTCCAGCTTCATCAAGACCAGATCACGAATCATGGCTTCCGACATATCGGTGTGCTCACGAATCGGAAATGCGACATTCTCGAACACGCTCATGTCGGTAAACAGCGCACCGAACTGGAACAGCATGCCCATTTTGCGGCGCAACCGATACAAATCTTTATGCGACATCTGGTGAACCTGATGCTGATCGAGACGCACCGACCCCGCAGTCGGCCGTAACTGACCACCGATACAACGCAACAGGGTTGTCTTGCCGCACCCGGACCCGCCCATGATGGCCACCACCTTGCCGCGCGGAATCTTCATGTTGATTCCCTCAAGCACAGGGCGCTCATCAAACTTGAAATGCAGGTCCTGAATGTCGACCAGAATGTCGTCAGACAAAGTGTTATTCCTGAAAAAGACCGGCGATTTTAACAGAAGACCCCAAGCATTCTTCTGGAATGTCGTGGCCTTGAACAAGCCGATGCATCACCAACTGGGCGTCTCGGCCGCTGGCGGGGGTGGTGGCTGATCCGGCAACCAGGCACCGCTGGCGCCATAGACCGCAGCCGCCGCGATGATCAGCGCAAAAATCAAGGATAAAACGCCACCACCCTGGGCAGACTCTCCCTGCTCGGCTTCTTTCCAGCCTGAAATCATCGGCTTGATCAAATTGTCCTTTTTAACCTGCCCATAAAAGGCAATCGCCGCCAGATGGAGGCCGATCAGGATAAACAGCAATGTCGACGCCTGTTTGTGTAGACCGGTGAGCTGATTACTTAAATCTTTACTAACCAAATCAAAGAGCGGCCCGACAAAGGTGATGTCGTCATTGGAAAACAGGCCGGAAAAAACCTGGAAGGCGAGCAGCCCAAGCAGTCCAAAAACCGAAAACGCCCCCAGCGGGTTATGGCCCAAACCTTGCCACTCACCACGCAAATAGGTACTAACCTTACTCGGCGTCGGAAAAAACTGAGCAAAGCGTGCATAAGTCGAGCCCAGCAGACCCCAAACCAGACGAAACACAATCAGGCCGACGACAAAAACGCCAATTCTGCCGTGCCAGTCAATCAAATTACCGCCCAGTTGCCCGCTGACGATGGAGGCGGCGACGCAGAGGGCGAGTAGCCAGTGAAACAGGCGTGTTGGCAAATCCCAAAGACGGATACGTTTGCGATTCATTTTGATCCTGCCATTTTTATGATCTGGAAAAAAACAGGCACCAAACGGTGCCTGTTTTAAATCATGCAAGCTCAGGTAACTTAGTCCTTGATTTTGAAGTCGTCATGACAGCCTTTGCAGGTGCTGCCCAATTTTCCCAATTGAGCCTTGACGGCAGCGGCATCACCTGTCGCAGCGACTTTGGCCATTTCGTTGGCTTCTTTACCAAAGGCAAGGGCAACCTTGGTCACGCCTTCCTTGTTGGTAAAAAATTCGGGTTTGACGCGGGTCTTTTCCCAGCCCGTCCCCTTGTCGGTCCCCGGGAGGTAGAGCGCGCCCATGCCAGAATTGGCTATGGCCTGAATGGCGTTGGCAGCCTTGATGACCTCGTCCTTATTGTAGGCACCTTCAACGTTGGATTTAATCCGCCCCATGTTCCAGGCCATGAAGCCATAACCGGACTGCCGGAATTTGATTGCCTCTTCCGGCTTGACCTGAGCATTGGCAAAACCCGTCAAGGTAAGGGCCAGCAAAGCGAGTAGTAGCTTGGATTTCATTATTGCTTCTCCGTGGGTTGGTATATTAACAAATGCTAACAAACGAAGATTATAGCCGCTGTCAACTTCGCCCAAGATCTTCAATGATGATTAATTTTCATCCTCCAACTGATGTTTTTTAAACAGCGACTCACACAGCAAAAGCGTGTTTGACCCGTAAAGCCGGTTGACCGCACTCAATCGCAATCAGGCGATCGATATTGGGATGTTTGCCCGGATTGGCACGCGCATCATCCGTATGCTCTGCAAATATCTCCAAGCCTTTTTTGGCCGCCTCCAGATTGATCGAACCGTAGGTCTGGGCCAGATGGTTGTACACCGCCAGTGAGCCCTGGCTACCTGGTTTGTTTTCGATACTGGCAACAATTTTTTCTTCGCCATCCAGCAGATTGACCGCAGCCAGATGAGAAATCCCCGGCAGTTTTTTTAAATTCTCAGCAAAAGACATTTATTTCCATTCCCTCTTGGCGCGCACCAACCCATAAGTCAGGCCGGTGGCCAGACCGGTCAACGGCAGGATGACAGCAATGGCCTTGATGCCGCGCACAGCACCGTATTGATTTAGCAACCAGATGGCTGGTAACAGCCCGATAAAAAAGCCGATGAGTGCGCCTTTAACGCCCCCCTGCATCACCTGGCGGTCAGTGGTTTTACGATCACCGGTGCAATGCGGGCAATAAATCGCCTCCGCCGGCACCTCCTGGCCACATTTGGCGCACTGCATTTAGATACGCTTCGCCAGTTCAGCGGCTTTACCCGTGTAAGTCCACGGCGTCAGTTGCAGCAACTCGGCCTTAGCCGCTTCGGGGATTTCCAGCGTGGCGACAAAAGCCTGCATGCCTTCGCGCGAGACCCGCGTGCCACGCGTCAGTTCTTTGAGCTTCTCGTAGGCGTTCGGCACGGCATAGCGGCGCATGACGGTCTGGATCGGCTCGGCCAACAACTCCCAGTTGGCGTCGAGGTCGGCTTTCATCAGGTCGGCGTTCACTTCCAGCTTGTTCAATCCCTTGAGCAAGGAATCGTAAGCCAGTAGCGAGTAACCCAAGCCGACGCCCATGTTGCGCAGCACGGTAGAGTCGGTCAGGTCACGCTGCCAGCGCGAGATCGGCAGTTTTTCAGTCAAATGTTTGAGCACGGCATTGGCCAAGCCAAGATTGCCTTCGGAGTTCTCAAAGTCGATTGGATTAACTTTGTGCGGCATGGTCGACGAGCCGATTTCGCCGGCCTTGACCTTCTGCTTGAAGAAGCCGAGCGAGATGTAGCCCCAGATGTCACGATCGAGATCGATCAGGATGCTGTTGGCACGGGCAAAGGTGTCAAACAGCTCAGCCAGCGCATCATGCGGCTCGATCTGGATGGTGTAGGGGTTGAAGGTCAGGCCGAGCGATTCGACGAAACGCTGGGCGAAGCCTTCCCAGTCGTAGCCGGGGTAAGCAATCAAATGGGCGTTGTAGTTGCCAACGGCGCCGTTGATTTTGCCGAGCAGTTCAACGGCCACGATGCGGGCGCGGGCGCGCTCCAGACGGTAGACCACGTTGGCCATTTCCTTGCCGAGCGTCGTCGGCGTCGCCGGCTGGCCGTGCGTGCGACTCATCATCGGCACTTCGGCGTTGACGTGCGCCAGCTCCTTGAGGCGGGCAATGACCTTATCAAGCCCCGGCAGCATCGCCTGTTCGCGCGCGCCTTGGCACATCAGCGCGTGCGAGAGGTTATTGATGTCTTCCGAAGTACAGGCGAAGTGAATGAACTCGCTGACCTTGGTCACTTCCGCATTGCCCTTGGTATTCTTCTTAATCCAGTATTCCAGCGCCTTGACGTCGTGGTTGGTGACGGCTTCCTCGGCCTTGACCTCGGCGGCCTGCTCAACTGTGAAGTTGGCAACCAGCGCATCCAGCTCTGTTACGGTCGACGGCGAAAAGGGGGCAATTTCTTCGAAATGCGGTTCGGCGGCCAGCGCCTTGAGCCATTCGATCTCGACCTTCAAGCGGGCTTTGATCAGGCCAAATTCAGAAAAATGCTCGCGCAGGGCATCCACTTTGCCGGCGTAGCGGCCATCAAGCGGGGAAATTGCAGTTAGAAGACTGGCAGTCTGGGGATTGAAGGTCATAAAACATCCTTTTCAGTAAGCCGATAATTTTACCTGCCCTAGCCGACCCAGCGCCATACGCTATAATCGGGCTCCCCAAATCCAAGAGTATGCGATGAAGCTGATCGGTTCCTACACCAGCCCTTACGTCCGCAAAGTACGCGCCGTGCTGGCCGAAAAGAAAATCGACTACGATTTTGTGATCGACTCCCCATGGCTGCCCGAAAGTGGCGTTCCCAATCTCAACCCGCTGGGCAAAATTCCGGTGCTGCTGCTTGACGACGAGACGCCGTTATTCGACTCACGCGTCATCGTTGAATACATCGACGCCGTGACGCCGAACAACAAGCTGTTCCCTGCCCCCAACCGCGAGCGCATCGAAGTCAAGCGTTGGGAAGCGCTGGCCGATGGCATTTGCGATGCCGCTACAAGCGCCTTCCTTGAGGCCAAACGCCCCAAAAAGGAACAAAGCGCCAGCGCGATCAGCCGCCAGCAAGACAAAATCACCCGCTCGCTGGAATTCATGTCTGAGCAACTCGGGGAAAAGCCTTTCTGTACCGGCACCCATTTTTCGATGGCCGACATTGCCGTAGGCACCGCACTGGGTTACCTGGCATTTCGCTTTGCCGATATCAACTGGCAAGAAAGCCACCCGAATCTGGGCAAGCTCTACGCCAAGCTGATGCTGCGGCCCTCGCTAGCGGAGACTGTTCCGCACGACTGAGCTAAAAAGGGCGCTGCTGGCGCCCTTTTTATTGCTAGCGAATCACCCCGCCCCCCAGACATACCCGGCTCTCGTAAAGCACCACCGATTGCCCTGGCGTTAATGCCCATTGGGCTTCGGCAAAATTGATCTGACAACTCTCAGCATCAACACGCTCAACCTCGCAGGCCTGATCTGTGGTGCGGTAACGCGGCTTGGCGGTGTACACCCAATGCGGATGCGGTGGGCGATTTGAAATCCAGGACAACTGCTCGGCCACCAGGCTTGAATTAAACAAGGCCGGGTGATCGTGGCCCTGAACCACATACAGCACGTTCTTTTCCATATCCTTGCCGGCGACAAACCAGGCGTCGTGATCGCTGCCGCCGGGCTGGCCTTTTTCCTTGATCCCGCCAATATGCAAACCCTTGCGCTGACCGAGGGTGTGGTACATCAAGCCATCGTGCTCGCCCATGACTTTGCCGTCATCCAGGCGGCGGATTTCGCCCTTGTTCGGTGGCAAATAGGTGCTGAGAAAATCCTTGAATGGCCGCTCGCCGATGAAGCAAATGCCGGTTGAATCCTTCTTGGCAGCGACGTGCAGATTTTCCGCTTCGGCGATTTTGCGCACCTCGCGCTTGTAAATATTGGCCAGCGGAAACAAGGTTTTGGAGAGCTGTGCCTGATTCAGTCGATAGAGAAAATAACTCTGATCCTTGGTGCCGTCTTCGGCTTTCAGCAGTTGGAATTCGCCATCGAATTCACGCACCCCGGCATAGTGGCCGGTGGCGATCTTGTCGGCGCCCATTTGCATGGCGTGATCGAGAAAAGCCTTGAACTTGATTTCCGAATTGCACAGCACATCCGGGTTCGGCGTGCGCCCGGCCTTGTATTCACGCAGGAATTCGGCAAACACCCGCTCGCGATATTCAGCGGAGAAATTAACCACCTCAACGTCGATACCGATACGATCAGTGACGCTCATGACATCGACGAGATCCTGGCGCGACGAGCAGTATTCCTCGGTATCGTCGTCCTCCCAGTTTTTCATGAACAGGCCGATAACGTTCCAGCCCTGCTGCTTGAGCAACAACGCCGCTACGGACGAATCCACACCGCCGGACAGCCCGACGACCACAGTACCTTTAGACATCGGGCCCAGCCCCTTTCTTCCATTCTTCCAGCGGCAAAATCACCGCTGGCTGACCATTATCAACAAACCAGCTATCAACGACAAAACGTGCCGCGCCGTCATTCTCTTCAATCACCGCCGACCAATGAACGGTGAAAATCCAGATCAAATTGCGTACTTCAGGTGCCAGCACCCGATGCCAACGCAAATAGCCCCGCGCTTCAAGCAGATTCAACAGGCGCGTGGTTGACGTCGAATGATCGATGCAATCCATTTTGCCAAGCACCTCTCCATCCGCAAAATTGCCACCGCGATCATTGCGGATATCCGACTGCTCGCCGGCCCAGGCATACAGTTGCCCAATCACCCCGGCCAAAATTTTCCGCTCATTTTCGGCGTCGACCGCAACATTTAGCGCGGCACCGATTTCATTGAGGCTTGACTCGTCGTATTGAATCGTCGCCTGAGCCAAGCAGCCATAACCGTGGCAGATCGGCACAATTTCGTCGGCAAAAGCTGCGTTCCCCGCCAGCAGCAAACCCAGGAACCAGGCGCGCAACATCAATCGTAATGCACCAGCAAATCCAGCGGATAGCGCTTGCCAGCGATCAAATCCTCAATACAGCGCAAAATCAAAGGGCTACGATGGCGCGCCTGCGTTTCCTTCACCTCGGCCAACGTCAACCAGCGGGCGGCGACAATGCCGTCGTCCAGCTGGCGCTCTGCCTCAAAACCGCGCAACTCGCCGCCAAAGGCAAAACGCAAATAAGTCACGTCCTTGCTCGGGTGCTTCCAGTTGTACACACCAATTAAATGCGTTGGCTTGAAGTGGTAGGCGGTTTCTTCCAGCGTTTCGCGCACGACGGCAGCGATCAGCGACTCGCCTTCTTCTAGATGACCAGCCGGCTGATTGAAGGCCAGCCCGGCGTCAGTTTCTTCCTCAACCAGCAGAAACTTGCCATCGCGTTGAACGACGGCGGCAACAGTCACATTCGGTTTCCAGATCATCGCGTTATTCGTCGGTAAAGGCATTATTTTACCCGCTGAATTCGGCTAGAATTGTGCGCTTTGACACGCGCACCACGGAGAAATCACTATGTCGATGTCTGACCGCGACGGATTTATTTGGCAAGACGGCAAACTCGTGCCTTGGCGCGAAGCCACCACCCACGTCCTCACGCACTCGCTGCACTACGGCATGAGCGTTTTTGAAGGCGTCCGGGCCTATAAAACCGAGCGTGGCACCGCGATTTTCCGTCTGGAAGATCACACCGACCGCCTCTTCAACTCCGCCCACATCTTCCAGATGGCGATGCCTTTCGACAAGGCAACCATCAACGAAGCGCACAAGGAAGTGCTGCGCGCCAACAATCTCGATTCTGGCTACCTGCGCCCAATCGCCTTCTACGGCTCCGAGAAAATGGGCGTGTCGCCCAAAGGTGCCAAAGTGCACGTCGCCATCGCCGCCTGGCCGTGGGGTGCTTACCTCGGCGAAGAGGGCATGGAGCGCGGCATTCGCGTCAAAGTGTCGAGCTACACCCGCCACCACGTCAATATTTCGATGGTGCGCGCCAAGGCGTCCGGCCATTACATCAACTCCATTCTGGCCAATAACGAAGTGACCAACGAAGGTTACGACGAAGCCATGCTGCTCGATCCCGAAGGCTACGTTGCCGAAGGCGCTGGCGAGAACCTGTTCATCGTCAAGAAGGGCAAGCTGTACACGCCGGATTTGACCTCCTGCCTGGAAGGCATCACCCGCGCCACCGTGCTGCAAATCGCCGAAGAACTCGGCCTTTCCGTTCAGGAAAAGCGCATCACGCGCGACGAAGTTTATTGTTGCGACGAAGCTTTCTTCACCGGCACCGCCGCTGAAGTGACGCCAATTCGCGAACTCGATGGCCGGCAGATTGGCGTTGGCCATCGCGGCCCGATTACCGCAAAAATTCAGGCCAAATACTTCGACGTGGTCTATGGCCGCTCAGCCCAGCATGACGACTGGCTGGCCTACATTTAAGCTCAGGGAGAAAAAGATGTCCGACAACAAGACCATCGAAGTCACCGCCCACGACCTGCCGCTGCATTGCCCGCAGCCGGGTGCACAATTGTCTAGTTTGCACCCGCGCGTTTTTCTGGATGTCCTGAAGAGCGGTGAAGTAGTTTGCCCGTATTGCAGCGCCAAGTATGTCTTCACGGGTGAAGCACCCAAAGGCGGTCATTAGGTTTAAGGCAGGGATTGGCTTAGGGATAGGGAATTGGGACAAAGCATCGCGGAGCCAGCTGTACCCCAATGACCAATGACCAATCCCCAATTACCGACCAGCGCAAAGCGCTGGTCATTGCTCCTTCGTGGATTGGCGACACGATCATGGCACAGCCGCTGTTTGCGCGGCTGCATGCCAAACATCCCGGTTTGCAGCTTGACGCCCTGGCCCCGCGCTGGGTTGCCCCGGTGCTTAAGCGCATGGACGAAATCAGCGAGGTCATCGACAGTCCCTTCGGCCACGGGCAACTGTCCATCAAGCCGCGCTGGCGACTGGCCCGGCAATTGGCAGCCAGCAACTACGATGCCGTTTATGTCCTGCCCAACTCGCTGAAATCGGCGCTGGTGCCTTTTATGGCGGGCATTCCCAAGCGTATCGGCTTCACCGGCGAATCGCGCTATGGGCTGATCAATGTTCGCCATCATCTCGATAAAACCGCCCTGCCGCTGATGGTTGAACGCTTTGCCATTCTGGCCGAAGCCCCGGGCAGTGCTTTACCCAAACCAATTTTTCACCCAAAAATCCGGTCGACCGTAACAGATCAGCAAAAAACCCTGGCCGAACTCGCCATAGCGCGACTGGAACGCATCGCCGCCTTCTGCCCCGGTGCCGAGTATGGCCCCGCCAAGCGCTGGCCCGCCGTCCACTTTGCCGAACTGGCCAAAAGGCTGGCGGCTCATGGCTACGCCATCTGGCTCTTCGGTTCGCCCAAAGACCATGCCGTCGCCGAAGAAATTTCGCAACTCGCCCCCGGTCTGTGCCGCAATCTGTGCGGCACCACTTCGCTGGATCAGGCGCTTGATTTAATCGCCATGGCCGATCTCGTGGTCTGCAACGATTCCGGCCTGATGCACGTTGCTGCGGCGGTCAATCGCCCGTTGGTCACGCTTTACGGCTCCTCCTCGCCCGGCTTCACGCCGCCGCTCTCGGATCAGGCCGACATCCTCAGTCTCAAGCTCGACTGTAGCCCCTGCTTCAAGCGAGAATGTCCGCTGGGTCACCTGAATTGCCTCAAGCAGCTCACCCCTGACATCGTTTTCGACGCCTGCCTGAAACGGATCGCAAAATGAGCAAGCCTGCCGCCTACGCCTCGCCTGAAGATGTTGAACAAAATTTCTACCAGCTGATCGCCAAAGGCGACGCTGATCTGCTGATGCAACTCTGGTCGGACGAAGAGGAGACACTCTGCGTTCATCCCACCGGCGTGCGTTTGCTTGGCCTCCTGTCGATCCGCGAGAGTTGGCAGGGTATTTTTGCCAACACCAAATTACGCGTCCAGGCCGAAACGGTGGCGCGCTGGCAAGGCAGCGTGCTGGCCATCCATCATTTGACCGAAATTTTGTTCGTCGGCAATGACCCCAGCCCGCATGGCCCACTTTACGTTACCCACGTTTACGGACGCGGCGCGCACGGCTGGCGCCTGCTCAGCCGTCACGCCTCAGCGGCTGATGACGGCCATCAGGCGATGGCCGAAGCCTACCCGCATACCCTGCATTGAAGCCCTACCACGCTCCGGCCTGGCTACCCGGCGGCCACGCACAAACGATCTGGCCGCTGCTGATCAAACCTCAGCCGCTCAAATTACGCCGCGAGCGCTGGGAAACGCCGGATGGCGACTTCATCGACGTCGATCATCTCGACGGCCCGCCAAACGCACCACTACTCGTACTTTTTCACGGCCTCGAAGGCAGCGCCAACAGCCATTACGCCCGTTCCACCGCCCAAGCCTGCCGCAAGGCCGGCTGGCGACTAGCACTGCCGCATTTTCGTGGCTGCTCGGGCGAACTTAACCGCATGCCGCGCTCCTACCACTCTGGCGACTCTGAGGAAATCAACTGGATTTTGCGCCGCCTGCAAGTGGCCAACCAAGGGCGCACTATCCACGCTGCCGGTGTTTCACTCGGCGGCAACGCGCTGCTCAAATGGGCCGGCGAGCGCGGGGCTTCTGCTGCTGAAGTCGTCACCGGCACCGCTGCCATCTGCGCCCCGCTTGACCTCGCCGCCTGCGGCCACCATCTGGCGCGTGGCTTTAATCGCGTTTATACCCGCCACTTTCTCAACACCATGCGCACCGTTTCAGCGGCCCGTCTCCAGCAATTCCCCGGCTTGTTCGACGAAGCCAAAATGCGTGCGGCGATCAATCTCTACCAGTTTGATGATGCCGTCACCGCCCCGGTCCATGGCTTTGCCGGCGCCGACGATTACTGGGCGCGCTCGTCAGCCAAACCGTGGCTAAAATCCATCGCCATCCCAAGTCTTGCGGTCAACGCCAAAAACGACCCGTTTTTACCCGCCAGCTACTTACCCAAAGCCGGCGAAGTCAGCCCTTTTGTACGTCTCGAACACCCCGCCGAGGGGGGGCATGTCGGCTTCGTCAGTGGCGCCTTTCCGGGAAATCTGGACTGGTTAGCGCAAAGACTCTTACACTTCTTCCTTCACGAAACGTCATAAGCCGCCATGAGCCAATTACTCCCCGCCGAAATCTTCAAAGCCTACGACATTCGCGGCATCGTCGATAAATCCCTGACCGCTGACATCGTCCGCCGCATCGGCCACGCCCTCGGTTCGCTGGCTGCCGAACAAGGCCAACGCGCCATCGCCGTCGGTCGCGACGGTCGCCTCTCCGGCCCCGAGCTGGCTGGCGCGTTGATGGACGGCATCTGCGCCGCCGGTGTCGACGCCATTGATGTCGGCTGCGTACCAACCCCGGTCACCTACTTTGCCGCATACGAACTCGGCTGCGAGTTTGGCTGCAACTCCTGCGTTTCCGTTACCGGCAGCCACAACCCACCAGATTACAACGGCCTGAAAATGGTTATCGCCGGCACCACGCTGGCGCTGGAGGCGATACAGGATTTGAAACGCCGCGCCGAATCCGGCAATCTCAAACACGGCAAAGGCGAGCGCCGCTCAGCCAACGTCCTGCCGGCCTACGTTGAAAAAATCATCGGCGACGTCAAGCTGGCACGGCCGATGAAAATCGTCATGGATTGCGGCAACGGCGTCGCCGGGGCAATCGCCCCCGAACTTTTCAAGCGCCTCGGCTGCGAAATCGTGCCGCTGTTTTGCGAAGTGGATGGCAACTTCCCCAACCACCATCCCGATCCCTCCAAGCCGGAAAACCTGGCCGATGTCATCAAGGCGCTCAAGGAAACCGACGCCGAAATCGGCATTGCCTTCGACGGCGACGGCGACCGTCTCGGCGTCGTCACCAAAGATGGCGAGATCATCTACCCCGACCGCCAACTGATGCTTTTCGCCGCTGATGTGCTGTCGCGCGTGCCCGGCGGCCAGATCATTTACGACGTCAAATGCACTCGTTTGCTCGCCCCGTGGATCAAACAACACGGCGGGGTACCACTGATGTGGAACACCGGCCACGCGCTGGTCAAGAAAAAACTGAAAGAAACCGGCGCCCCGTTGGCCGGCGAAATGTCCGGCCATACCTTCTTCAAGGAACGCTGGTACGGCTTCGATGATGGCCTGTATACAGGAGCACGCCTGCTCGAAATCCTGAGTCGTACGGTCGACGGTAATTCTGTGCTCAAAAATTTACCCAATTCGCCATCGACCCCGGAGCTCAACATCAAGATGGCCGAAGGCGAGCCGTTCGCCATCATCGACAAGCTCAAGGCCGAAGGCCAGTTTGAGGGCGCCATCGAGAAAATCACCATCGACGGCCTGCGCGTCGAATTCGCCGATGGTTTCGGCCTTGCCCGCCCGTCCAACACCACGCCGGTCGTCGTCCTGCGCTTTGAGGCGGATAACGCTGCGGCGCTGGAGCGCATCCAGCAAACTTTCCGTAGCGCCCTCAATGCCGTCTTGCCGGGCATACAATTACCGTTTTAAGCAAACTCCGTGAGCGAAAAGGTCATGAGCGACAACGCCGAAGATCAACTCTTTCTGGGTCGCCAACCGATCCTTGACCGCAATCAGCGCCTGTTCGCCTACGAACTCCTGTTCCGCGACGGCAGCCGCAACTTTGCCAATGTCACCAATGGCGTCCAGGCGACGGCCACGGTGATCGTCAATGCCTTTGCCGAACTCGGTGTTGAAGCGGCACTCGGCAGTTGCCGTGGTTTCATCAATGTCGATGAAGAATTTCTCTTCAGCGACATGCTCGAACTCTTGCCACACCAATCCGTGGTACTGGAAATTCTCGAAACAGTACCGCCAACTGCGGCTGTCATTGAGCGCTGTATCGCGCTGAAAGCCGCTGGTTTCACCCTCGCACTCGACGATGTGATTCAACTGGAGCCGGAATTTGCCGAACTGCTGGCGCTAGTCGAAATCATCAAGGTCGATATTCAGCCCCTCTCGCGCGTCGAGTTAATGCAGCTGGTGATGAAACTGAAACCGATAGGCAAGCAATTGCTGGCTGAAAAAGTCGATTCACGCGAGCAGATGGAGCAATGCCTGACGCTTGGCTTCACCCTTTTCCAGGGCTATTACTTCGCCAAACCGACGATCATATCCGGCAAAAAGCTCGACCACTCGCAACTCTCGCTGATGAAACTGATGGGGCTGTTACTCAGCGATGCCGATACGGCAAAAATCGAAGCCGCACTCAAGTCAGAACCCGGCCTGACCATCAACCTGCTACGCATGACCAATTCGGTTGCTACCGGCAGCACAGCAAAAATCACCTCGCTGGGGCATGCGATTACCGTTCTTGGTCGCCGTCAATTACAGCGCTGGCTGCAATTGCTGCTTTTTGCCTCCAACAAGGAAGCCGGCCCCAGCAATCCGCTACTCATGCTCGCCGCCACGCGTGGCCGACTGATGGAGTTGCTCGCCGCCGATTTGCACTCTGGCGACACACCCTTTGCCGACCAAGCCTTCATGGCTGGCATCATGTCACTCATGCCAGCGCTGGTTGGCTTACCAATTGCTGAAATTGTCGCCCCGCTGGGCTTAACCGGCGCGGTGCGCGATGCTTTGTGCGATCGCAGCGGCGTCTTGGGCGACATGCTCAATCTCGCCGAAAGCAGCGAGAGCGGCGACCTCGCGCAACTCAGCGGCAATCTCGCCCGCCTCTCCGAACTAACGCCCAAGCTGCTCAACCAGGCACAAACCAGCGCCTTGCAATGGGCCAACAGCATCGGCCAGGAAAAAGCCACAAACTAAGTGCCACAAGCCAAGCGTTACAGAAGCGCGACACAGAGGCAACAGACCCTGAGCCATTCTTGCGGCAAACTGAACAACCTGATGGTCCCACTTGGAATTCAATGACTACTGAACAATCTTCTGCGCCGAGCAGCCCCCAGCAACCCGGCCCACTCGGCAAGATGCTAGCCTTTATCGTCGCAGCCGCCATGCTGGTACTGGGCTTCATGTTTTCACTGGTCGCTCTCGCCGTCGTCGCCGTTGGCGGGCTGATGGTTTGGGGCTGGCTGTGGTGGAAAACCCGCGCCATTCGCCAACAAATCCGCGAGCAAGACCTAGCCCAAGGACCAATGACGAACGACTTCAGCGACGGTCAAATCATCGAAGGCGAAGTGATCCGCGAACACGAACCAGCAAGCCGGCCTGAGCGCCTACTGCGCTGAGGCAGCCCCCATGGATTGCCCACGCCATTTGTGATGGCGTAATTGTGTTTCTGGTAATTAAGCCCAGTACAAGCACCGCCAAAAACCAAAGGGGTCTAGATCAATTGATTACAAACCTGTTTTTTTCATAAAAGGCACGCTAGTTTTTTTACTCTTGATCGATGCAAAAGACAGGTGCAGACTCGTCTAAATGAAGATCAACAAAGGGAAACGATCATGACCGAATCGCAACTTAAAGAACGCATTACTTCTCATTGGCCGTTCTTTGGCGTCAGTCCGCAGGGTGATGTATTAGCGCGCTATGTACCTTATGGCCCGGTTTTTCGCTGGGGCTGGAATCAGATGATCCCGATGCCGGTGCAAGGCAGCGACCTTTGCTGGCTGTTGCATGCAGCGGGCGAAGAAGGACATTCTCTTGGCGATGAGGATGCCGATCGTGCGGCAGCACAAGCCTCAAAAAAATAGTCCAGCCAACGTAGTGCTAACCAGATTTTTTGGCCTGATTTCGGCGTTGACCGTAAGCTTTACAGCTGGATAAACCCGTTCGGATCCAGGGCGACGAAGGGGTTGTAGCAGGCTTCCCAGAGAAAGCCATCCGGGTCGGCGAAGTAACCGCGAAAGCCGCCCCAGAAAACCTTGTCAGCAGGCCGCACCAGTGTGGCACCGGCGGCAACGGCTTCATCCAGCAAAACCTGTACGGCAGCTTCGGATTCGACATTGTGGGCCAGGGTAAAGCCGGCAAAGCCGCTCCCCGCTGAGGGTAGGTTGGCGTCCTCCGCCAGAGCGTCTCGCTGAAAAAGGGCAAAGGCCACCGAGCCAGCCTGGTAGAAGGCGATGCCCTCCTGGCTGGCCGGCGACTCCTGCCAGCCCAGCGCCTTGTAGAAAGCACGGCTGCGGGGCAGGTCCACAACGCCGAGGGTGATGAAGCTGATCGCTTGTTTCATGGCGAACTCGTGGCGGCATGAGTCCGGGACCGCCACCACAAAAACAGGGGGCGCCCGGATTTTGGAGTCACAGCTTGGCTTCGACCCAGGCCACGACCGAGGCCAGCGCCGCCGCCAGGTTTTCCGGCTGCGTACCGCCTGCCTGCGCCATGTCCGGACGTCCACCGCCTTTGCCGCCGACCTGCTGAGCGACCATATTAACCAACTCGCCGGCTTTGACCTTGGCGGTCAAGTCAGCCGTGACGCCGGCAATCAGCGTCACTTTGCCATCGACCACCGAGGCCAGCACGATGGCGGCTGATTTCAGTTTGTCGCGCAGCTTGTCCATCGTTTCGCGCAGCACATTGATGTCGGCACCTTCCAGCGTTGCCGCCAGCACTTTGGCACCCTTGATCTCAACCGCCAGACTGAGCATGTCGTCGCCTTGCGCCGAGGCCAGTTTGCCCTTCAGTGCGGCCAGTTCGCGTTCCAGCTTTTTGACCTGATCGAGCACTGCCAGCACGCGGCCATGCACGTCTTTGGGCAGCACTTTCAAGGTGCCCGCCACGCCACCCAATGCCGACTCCATGTCCTGCATGTAACGCAGCGCATTGTCACCAGTCACCGCTTCAACGCGGCGCACACCTGCCGCCACGCCACCCTCGGCGGCAATGCTGAACAAGCCAATGTCACCGGTGCGCGAAACGTGGGTGCCGCCGCACAATTCGCGTGAGGTGCCAATATCAAGCACGCGCACGCTGTCGCCGTATTTTTCCCCGAAGAGCATCATCGCACCCAGTTTCTGCGCTTCAGCAATCGGCAAGACGCGGGTTTCGGTCGCCACGTTGGCGAGAATTTCGGCATTGACGATATTTTCGACGCGACGGATTTCCTCGTTGCTCATCGGTTGGTTGTGCACGAAGTCGAAACGGGTCTTGTCAGGATCAACCTGCGAGCCCTTTTGCTGAACGTGGTCGCCGAGCACTTCGCGCAGCGCCTTGTGCAGCAGATGGGTCGCCGAGTGGTTGCGCATGATGCGCTGGCGGGCCAGCACGTCGACCTTGGCGGCAACGCCATTGCCAACCGTAATGGTGCCGGTCTTGACGACGCCATGGTGGCCGAAAACGGTGGCCTGAATTTTCTGCGTATCTTCAACGGCGAAGATGCCATGCACCGACTGTAGCGCGCCGCAGTCACCGACCTGGCCGCCGGACTCGGCGTAGAACGGCGTATCGTCAAGCACCACGACGCCAATTTCTCCCTCATTTAGGGCGTTGACCGCAACCCCGTCTTTATAGAGCGCCAGCACATTGGCTTTGGTTTCCAGCGCAGCGTAACCGTGGAAGGTGGTCGCCGGACCGCTGTAGTCGAGGTTGGTCGCCATCTTGAACTTACCAGCGGCCCGCGCCTGTTCCTTCTGACGCGTCATGGCAGCGTCGAAGGCAACGGCATCGACGGTGATCTTGTGTTCGCGGCAAATGTCCTGCGTCAAATCGAGCGGGAAGCCGTAGGTGTCGTGCAGCTTAAAAGCGGTGTCGCCGTTGAAAACGCCACCTTCGCTCAGCGCTTTCAGTTCGCCGTCGAGAATGGCCATGCCGTGTTCGATGGTTTCAAAGAAGCGGTCTTCTTCCTGCTTGAGCGTGGCGATGATCTTGTACTGGTTCTGGCCCAGCTCCGGATAGGCCATGCCCATTTCAGCAACGAGGTCGGGCACCATCTTGTGGAAGAAGGCAGCGCGAGCACCGAGCTTGTAGCCATGGCGGATGGCGCGGCGGATGATGCGACGCAGCACGTAGCCTCGGCCTTCATTGCCGGGAATGACGCCATCGGCGAGCAGGAAGGAGCAAGCACGAATGTGGTCGGCCAGGACTTTCAGCGACGGGCTATCGAGATTGGCATCGGAAGTTTCGCGGGCTGCGGCCTTGAGCAGCGCCTGGAACAGGTCGATCTCGTAATTGGCGTGCACGCCTTGCAGCACGGCAGAAACGCGTTCCAGGCCCATGCCGGTATCAACGGAAGGCTTGGGCAGCGGATGCATGACGCCGGCTTCGTCGCGGTTGAACTGCATAAAGACGTTGTTCCAAATTTCGATGAAACGGTCGCCGTCTTCGTCCGGGCTTCCCGGAGGGCCGCCCCAGTGCTGTTCGCCGTGGTCATAGAAAATTTCGGTGCATGGGCCGCAGGGGCCGGTGTCGCCCATCATCCAGAAGTTGTCGGAGGCGTAACGACCGCCCTTGTTGTCGCCGATGCGAATGACGCGCTCAACCGGGACGCCGATTTCCCTGGTCCAAATGTCGTAGGCCTCATCGTCCTCGGCATAGACGGTCACCGTCAGCTTGTCCTTGGGCAGCTTGTAGACTTCAGTCAGCAGCTCCCAGGCGTACTTGATCGCGTCGCGCTTGAAATAGTCGCCAAACGAGAAGTTGCCGAGCATTTCGAAGAAAGTGTGGTGACGCGCCGTGTAGCCGACGTTTTCGAGGTCGTTGTGCTTGCCGCCGGCGCGCACGCATTTTTGCGAGGTGGTCGCGCGGCTGTAGGGGCGCTTGTCGAAACCGAGGAAAACGTCCTTGAACTGGTTCATCCCGGCATTGGTGAACAACAGCGTCGGGTCCTCGTGCGGCACCAGCGAGCTGGAGGACACGATCTGGTGCCCCTTGGAGGCGAAGAAGTCGAGGAACTGCTGGCGGATTTCGGAGCTTTTCATGGCGGTTCAGCCTTAAAGGCGTTGAATTTGAAGCGCCCGATTTTAAAAGAAAAACCCGGCCTCGGCGGCAAAGAGATCAAGCCTATCGGTGAACATGCCGGAAACACCGCGTGAAAGCAGATTTTTTGCCTGATTTTCGGCGTTGACCGTGTAACACAAAACGGGAATGCCCTCAGCCTTCGCCTCGGCCAGCACTTGATCGGTCAGCAAATCAGCATCGCCATGCAGCGACACTGCTTGCAAACGCTGCATTTCGGCCAGCCAGTCAGCCGGCACCGCTTCGTAAAGAATGCCGCGCCGGATTTGTGGAGCAAGATCGCGCGCAATTTCCAAGGCTTCCAGCGAAAAGGATGAAATTAGCGGCGGCACAGGCGCATCACGCCACAACTCGCCGGTCATCCGGGCAACAATTTCAGCCGTGGATCGCTCGAAGCCGGTTGCCGGTTTGATTTCAACATTGGCCACCAGACCAAGCTGACGGCACAGCAGCGCAGCCTCGGCAAAACGGGGAATCGGCTCACCGTCGCCGGCATCGAGCGCAAAAAGTACGGCGTCGGGTGTTGCGCAAACATTGCCGACGCCATCGGTGGTGCCCTCCAGTGTTTCATCGTGAATGAGGACAGGCGTACCGTCACCACTCAACATCACATCAAATTCAACCGCCTTGAAACCAAGACGGGCAGCCAATCGAATACCGGCCAGCGTATTTTCCGGTGCCAAGCTGCCGCCACCGCGATGGGCAAACCAGCGCGGCAGCGCGAGTGGCAAATGCGGCATCAGAACGGTTGTGATTTTTTCAAGCCAGGCTTGGCCTTAAGTACCGCGTTGCCTCGGCTAACAGCGGCATCGAGCGCTGCCTTGGGTGGCTTTTGGTCAGCCCAGGCGGCTTCCAATTCCTCATTGGCGATAATGCGCACCGGGTCAATATTGGCAGTACGGACGCTGGGTAGCGCCCCTTTACCCATGGTCGAGGCGTAGGCGATCTGCAAGGTATCGTCGTCGTTCTTCAAAATCTTGCTGCGCGAGGCTTCGCGCGCTGCCGAGGTGAGTGGCATCTGGCCGTAGGCACGCACCATTTCAACCTGCATCTCTGGTTTCAGCATGAAACTGACGAACTTGGCGGCCAGCTTTGAATTGGCGGCTGACTGCCCAGCCCCCGCCCACAATGAAGCACCATCGGCCAGGGTATTTTGGCGGCCACCATAGATATCATCGTGGAACGGCATCGGCGCCACCCCCAAATCAATCCCCTTGGCTTCACGAAAATCAGCAGCCTCGCGGGAATCCGTGGTGATCATGGCGCACTCGCCATCTTGAAACTTGGCGCTGGCCTCATTGCGACGCCCGTAGGTTTTGAAGTAACCCGCCTTGACCCAGGTCGTCATCATCGCCAAATGTTTGACTTGCGGCATGCCGTTGAAAGTCAGCGTGCCCTTCTCGCTCATCGAAGGGACGCCGGACACCGCACTGACGTTATCGATATGCACCCACACCGGCCAGGAGGTCGTATAAGGGCAGGCATAACCGGCGCTCTGCAACTTATCCAGCATGCCCTGCATTTCAAACCAGGTTTTGGGCGGCTGCTCCGGGTCCAGATCAGCCTTGCGCATGGCATTTTTGTTAAAGAACAGCACCGGCGTCGAATAAGCGACTGGCAGCGCCACCAAACGACCTTTGCCATCCAGTACGCCAGCTTTAAGATCAGCGGACATGCCATTCAGTTTGAGTGGCAGCCCCGCCTTGGCCATCATTTCGTACATCGGCACAAAACTTTTTGGCCGCGCCAGAATATCGGCCATATCGTAGCGACTGACCAAGTTCAAACTGGCTGGCTTTTGTCCTTTTTCAAGACGCGTCAGTTGCAGGTTGGTGTTGGATTCTTTATTGAAACGCTCGACCACCGCCTGCAAATGCGCCTCGCCTGTTGGCCCAAGGTTGTGCGCCAACTCAAACTTGGCAGCTGCCGCAGCGGCAGGTTTGGCGACTGGCTTGCTGGGCTTGGCTGCCTGAACGGGAAAAGCCAACGCAACACCCATCGCAACTACTAATGGTCGAATAAGGAAAGACATGAACACTCCGAAGCGGTTTTGCAGAGGCCTCATTATACGCGCCCAATTTTCAAGCAACTTCACAGCAAACCTTTAAAAACCAATTGAATTCGCAGGCAAATTCTCTTGGCAATGGTCAATGATTCGGCGAATGTGCGAAAATTCAAAGCATGATCAAGCGTACCTCCTTACTCGTCATCGCCCTGCTCGCACTCTCAGGCTGCGACCAGATCACCCAAAAACTGGGTTTGGAAGATCCCGCCAAAAAAGAGGCTCGCCTCGAACCGGACGGCAAGGCAGTAGGCAGTGGCTGTCGCCAGTCAGGTCGTGCCATTGAAGACTGTTACGCGATCTACACCTGGTTGCCCAAAGCCTCCATTTTTGCCGGCTGGCGAGAGATGGACGAATACATGCGTGAAAACAAGCTGGAAACCATCGTTCCTGTTTTGCCACCTCCGGAAAAGCCGGGCACCGTGAAGAAAAAGAAGGCGGCCCCGGCCCCGGTAGAAGAAGCCGTCGACAAAGACGAGACAAAGCCAAGTAGCGATAAAGCAGCGGCGCCCAAAGAAGAAAGCAAGAGCACCGCCAAACACTGAGCGATTCTTAAAATCGCCTGGAGACATTGATGAAATACGCAGGTTGGTTACAAGGAATACGTGCAAAACTGATCGGGATTTTTATCCTGATCAAGGTGATCCCCCTCATTCTCATCGCCTGGTATGCCTGGCACGCTTCCCAGCAGTTGGGTGAAGATGTTTCGAGCCAGGCTGGCAGCATGGCTGATTCGATGCTTTCCAGCATCAGATCGATGGGCCAGACAGTGACCGATGACTCGATCGACGCCCTCGACCTGCGCTCGCGGGAGGCCATTGAAGCGCTGACGACCGATACCGCCAAGGAGATTGCCAGTTTTCTCTATGACCGCGACCGTGACATCCAGCAAGCCGCCGGGCTTGAGCCTTCCGAGGCGGCCTTTCGGCGTTTTCTCAGCGAACGTAGCCGGACACTGAACCAGCACGGCCCCTGGAAACTGGCGGAAGATGGCAAGTCCTGGGTGCCGGAAAAATTGGTCAGCCAGGAAGCCAAAATCACCCGCCCGGTGCTGGTTGATAATGCCAAAAATTTCCATATTCGCCCCCCTGAATATCTTGGCGAAGCCGAACAGCGACCACTCTTCGTCGAAATGACTTTGGTTGATCTCAATGGTCAGGAAAAGATCAAGGTCACGACCAGCGACCTGACAGAAAAATCGCTCAAAAACGTCGTTGACCGTAACAACACCTTCGTCCGTGCCGAAACCTACTTCTCTGAACTCAAAAAGCTCAAAGCGGGCGAAATATTCGTTTCTGACGTCATCGGCGCCTATGTGCCGACCCAGGCCATCGGCCCCTACCTGCCGGCGGCACTTGAAAAGGCCGGCAAGCCCTTCAAACCGGAAGAATCCGCCTATGCCGGCACCGAAAACCCGGTTGGCAAACGCTTTCGCGGTATCGTCCGCTGGGCGACACCAGTGGTCAAAAACGGGCAAATTACCGGCTATGTGACGCTGGCGCTTGATCACGATCACATCCGCCAGTTTTCTGACCGCCTGATGCCGACTGAGGAACGCTACACCCCCATCGCCGATGCAATCAAAGGCAATTACGCCTTTTTGTGGGATCACAAAAGCCGTTCAATCTCGCACCCGCGCGACTACTTTATCGTGGGCTACAACCCGCAAACCGGCCTGCCAGAAACGCCTTGGATGGATGAAGAGTTGTACACCGAATGGCAAGCGAGCGGTAAGCCGGCACATGAATTCCTCGCGGCCACCCCGGCCTTCAAGGATCAGAACCTCAAGAAAAAGCCGGCCAAGGCCTTGATCAAGGCCGGCACCATTGCCCTTGACTGTCGCTATTTGAATTTCTCCCCGCAATGCGATGGCTGGAATGCGCTCACGGAACACGGCGGCTCTGGTTCCTTCGTCATTTTCTTCTCCGGGCTCTGGAAACTCACCACCGCTGCCGCCATCCCTTATTACACGGGCCAATACGCCAACTCACCGCAAGGCTTCGGTTTTGTGACGATTGGTGCCAATGTCGATGAATTCCATAAATCGGCAACTGAAACCGCGAAAAAAATCAACACCCTGGTCAATGAAAAGGATGCCAGCTTCAAGGCCCAACGCGCCGACATGCTGAGCAATATTACCGAACGCCTGGGCGCCACTGCCCTGGGTCTTTGGGGTTCGACACTGCTAATGGTCATCTTCGTCATTGGTGTGGCAATCTGGATGGCCAATCTCCTGACGCGCCAGATCACCGACATGATCGGCGGCATCAAGCGCTTCCAGCAGGGCGATCTCGGGCATCGCCTTGACGCTTCCAGCAAGGACGAAATGGGCGAACTGGCCGATTCATTCAACGTCATGGCCGATTCCGTTGCTGAATCCTTCAAGCGCCTTGAAGAAGCCAAAGAAAAAGCCGAAGAAGCCAGCCGCCTCAAATCGTCTTTCCTGGCCAATATGTCGCACGAGCTGCGCACGCCGCTCAATGGCATTCTTGGCTTTGCCGAGCTGATCAAGTCCGAAGCCAGCGAACCGGATGCTCAGGAATACGCCGAAGTTATCTTAAATAGTGGCACGCACTTGCTCAATCTGGTCAATGAAATTCTTGATCTCTCAAAAATTGAAGCCGGTGAGCTCAGTTTCAATTACCAAAACACGCCGCTTAACTCACTGCTCAATGAAGCTGCCATGGCTCACCAATCGACAGCTACCGCCAAGCAACTGAGCTTGACGCTCGAGCTTGCCGAAACGCTGCCGGGAACGATTGAAACCGACCCCACGCGTCTGCTGCAGATCCTCAATAATTTGCTGAGCAACGCGGTCAAATTTACCGACCAGGGCAGCATTACCGTTCGCGCCAGTCGTTCCGGGAGCGATATCGCTTTTGCCGTTGCCGACACCGGCCCCGGCATTCCCCCGGAAGCTCGTGAGCAGGTCTTTGAAAAATTCAAGCAACTCGAAAATTTCCTGACTCGCCAGCATGATGGCACCGGTTTGGGCCTGGCACTGGTCAAACAATTGGTTGAACATATGGGGGGGCGCATCACCCTTGAGTCCGAAATTGGGTTAGGCTCTACGTTCACCGTCTATCTACCGGAAAAGCACCATGTCTGATCGCCTCGCGCTCGTTGTCGACGACCATCCCACCAACCGGCTGCTAGGCTGCACCCTGCTCAGCAAGCTGGGCTGGAAGACCGAGGAAGCCGACAGCGGCGAGCGAGCCATTGAACTGGTCAGCCAGACCCGCTTTTCGTTGATTCTGCTCGACATCAGCATGCCCGGCATCTCCGGCGAAGAAACCTGCACGCGCCTGCGAACCATGCCCAATGGTGACGGCGTGCGTATCATTGCCTACACCGCACACGCCTTCCCGGAAGAGCGGGAACGCTTTCTGGCAGCGGGCTTTGATGAAATTTTGGTCAAACCCATCAACCGCCAGCGGCTTGAAGATTTGCTCAAGCAAGCCTGATCGTTGGCGCAGAGAAAAGCTTGCCCGAAGACGCTAGGGGTATAATCCTGCCCCATGTCTGAAATCAATACCTTACAAGGCGCCAGCGCCATCATAGAGGCTGCCGATGTAGCCCCCGAAATCACCTTTGCCGATCTCGGCCTCGCGCCGGAACTGCTGCGCGCCGTGCTCGACGAAGGCTATACCAAACCCACCCCGATCCAGGCCCAGGCCATCCCGCTGGTTATTGGCGGCCAGGACATCATGGGCGGCGCCCAGACCGGCACCGGCAAAACCGCTGCGTTCACGCTGCCGATTTTGCAGCGCATCCTGCCCTTTGCCAGCAGCAGCCCTTCACCGGCCAAGCACCCGGTTCGTGCGCTGATTCTCGCGCCAACACGCGAACTGGCGATGCAGGTTTTCGAATCGGTCAAGGCGTACAGCATTCACACGCCGCTGCGCGCCATGTGCGCTTTTGGCGGTGTCGATATCAAGCCGCAAATCGCTGAACTCAAACGCGGCGTCGAAATTCTCGTCGCCACCCCCGGTCGTTTGCTCGATCACGTTGAAAACAAGAGCGTCAGTTTTGCCTCGGTGCAAGTGCTGGTTCTTGACGAAGCCGACCGCATGCTCGACATGGGCTTTGTTCCCGATGTCACGCGCATTCTCAACATGTTGCCGGCACAACGGCAAAGCCTGCTGTTTTCAGCGACTTTCTCCGAAGAAATCAAAAAACTCGCCGACAAAATGCTGCGCGCCCCGGTGCTGATTGAAGTCGCCCGGCGCAATCAGGTCTCCGACAATATTACCCACCGCGTTCATCCCGTCTCTGAATACGGCAAGCGCGGCCTGTTGATCAAGCTGCTCAAATCGAGCGAGATTCGTCAATGCCTCATCTTTATGCGCACCAAGCAGGGTTGCTCGCGTCTGACACGCGAACTGCAGCGTGCCGGCATTCACGCCGACGCGATCCACGGCGACAAGAGCCAGCTTGAGCGCATCAAGGCGCTGGAAGCCTTCAAGGCGGGTGAAACGCATGCCCTGATCGCTACCGATGTCGCCGCGCGCGGTCTTGATGTGGACGACCTGCCTTACGTCATCAATTATGAATTACCGCACACGCCGGAAGATTACGTGCACCGCATCGGTCGTACCGGTCGCGCTGGCAAGCTGGGTAACGCCATTTCGCTGGTCAGTGCGCATGAAGTCGGCTACCTCGTTGATATCGAGAAACTCATCAAGCGCCCGATTGAGCAAGTTGAGGTCGTCGGCTTTGAGCCGGAAGCGGAATACGAATATCCGCCGGGTAACAAGAAAAAGCGTGCGCTACCACCGCCTAAAGCGCCTTTGGCACAGCGTCCGGAGCGGACTGAACGCCCTGATCGCCACGAGCGCAGTGATCGCAACGATCGGCGAGCACCCCGCCGCAACCCGATGATTGCCGCTGATGGCTTTGATTTCAGCAAGCCCTACGAAGACAACAAGCCGCGCGGCGAGATTCCTGACTCACCGAACGCCCCGCCCAAGGTCGACCCGCACAAACCCAAGCGGGTGGTCGCGGCTCTTTTGGGCGGCATTGGGCGAAAATAAACCCACCCAAGGTTTATCTCGGCATAAAAGCCTTTTCAAGCGTTGCGGCACTAATTACACCGGAAATTTTCTCTTTTCCGCCGCGACCATCGAATAGATAGCTGCGCGGCAACTCGCCAGCCCAGTTGGGATCAATCGCATAAGCAATCGCCTCGGGGTTATCGCTGCCATAGACGTAGCGCGGCCCCGGCAAGGGGTAGCGATTGAGGATAGGGGCGAGTTCGTTACTTTCCTGTTCAGCGGCAAGGGTGATAATGCGCAGGTGCTTGTTGGTTTTGACGTGCTCGGAGAGAAATTGCAGGTTTTTCTTGCAGTGGCTGCAATCGGACGACCACAAAGTGATGATGGTGGGTTCGCGATAGTTGCCAGCTGCAAACAGCTTGGCAGCAGCAGTACGATCAATGCTTGCGAATTCAGCAGCCTGGCTTGAGCCGCCAAGGATCACCAGCAAAATGAATATGATCTTGTTCATGGCAAAGCAAAGAGCCTGAAGTTTTCATTGTTGGTGCGCCAGAAGGCGTAAAGCTTACCGCGATGATGAATGACCCGAGCCTGGTCGGAGGCACCATCGGTTGCCGTCAGGTTTTTTTCCGTAAAGGTTTTGCCGCCATCACTGGAAAGCAATGCCTGGAGTTGCGTTCGTTCGCCATCAAACTCCTTCCAGACAATGGCCAGCTTGTCGCCCGCACTGGCTATATCTGCATGCGCCGCACGCGGACCACCGACGGTGCGCTGGCCTTCGACGCGCAATTCATCAGAATTTTCGGCACTTTTTAGCAGTCGACCGTAATGAACCGGTCCGCCACCTTCTTTTTGGTTAAACCAGACCGCATGCCGAACGCCTTGCGTGTCGACCACCAGCGATGGCCCGTGATGCGGGCAGCCATCAACCTTCCAGCGGTCAAAGGTGGCGCGTTTGACGGTTTCTGGCGTGCCATCCGGCTTTAAACGGACCAGCGCGTGGTCGCGTTCGTTGGGCGCGTAAACGTGGCGCCACATGAAGAGCGGGGCGCCATCATGGTCAAGAGCGCTAGTTACGCGACAGCATTCGCAGGAATGATCGGTCAGTTTGTATTCGGGCTGAAAGCTGCGGCCACCGTCTTTGGAAACAGCGGCGTAGATGCCGGCGCCACGATAGGGGGTTTTGCTGGCTTTGGCTGCTTCCAGGTCGCGCTTGTCGATCCAGGCCAGGATCACCTTGTTATCCGGGGTGGTGAGCATGGATTCGAAGCGGTGCGTGATGATCGCCTGATCTTGATGCACGGTGATCGGGGGGGCGAAGTTCAAACCATCATCGGCGCGCGCCAGGCGTACCGAACCGGTGTTGGATTTGGGGAAGGGATGCGTCCACGAGACCAGCAAACCGCCGTCGGCAGCAAAGGCAAGCTTAGGCCGATTTTCACCATCGGCAGAAATAGCCTCGGGTTGGGCGTTGACCGCAGCAGGTGCCGACCAGGTTTTGCCCTCGTCGGCACTGCGGTAAAGCATCACATGTTCGCCTTGTTTGGCGGCCACCAGCAGCTTGCCGTCTGGAGCAAAAATAGCTGACGAGCCGAGTTCTGGCCGTGCTGCCTTTTTTGACATGGCGGGCATGCTGTCGGCTGCCTGAGCTGCGCTGATTGTGGCGATGAGTGCAACACCCAGCTCGATAATTAACCGCAGCTTGCGGCCAGCTGGATTCTTGTGCCGCTTGGGCGTGCGGGTATCGTTGCTGAGTGTTCTCATCTCATCTCCCGTCATCAAAGGTCAAACTTGACGCCAGCGAAGAAAGTCCGCTGCGCATAGGGATACAGCGTGTAGTACTTGACGTTGGTCAGGTTGTCGACGCCGAGCGACGCTGACCACTGCTTATTCACCTTGTAGAGCACTTTTACATCAAAAACACTGAAGCTGCTCCGACCGCCATAGGTATTTGGATTCGGATCGGGATATTGCTGGGTGGCGGTGTTGTACAAACCGCTGTGCTGCCTGCCGCTATAGCGCCAGCCGAGGCTGTAGGACAGCGCATCCGATTGATGATAAACGCCAAGCAAGGCAGCGCGCCATTCCGGAATGAGCGGCAAGGTTGTCCCCTCCAGCCCTGGATTGGCGATGTCCTCCTTGATTCGGGTATGAACATAGCCAACGCTGCCCATCAGGTCGAGGCCGCGAATCAGCAGATCATTGCTTTGCAGCGAGGTTTCAACCCCGTAGCTGCGAACCTTGTCGATATTTTGCACGCTGCTGATGCTGTAACCGGGCAGGGTGGAAATGTCGCTCTGCGAAACCAGCGCATCTTTTTTTTCCTCGCCGAACAATGAGGTTCGCCACAAGCCATTGGGCAGGAAGCGTTCGACGGCAAACTCCCATGAGTCCGCAGTTTCTGGCTTGAGGTTCGGATTATTGGTCAGTGCAACGTTATACGGGGAAGGGAAAGCAGCGATTTCGGCAGCCGTTGGTGTTCCGCCACCGACCCTGGTTATCCCGACGTTCTTGAACAGCTCGCCCACTGTCGGGAAGCGTACCCCGCGACCATAAGAACCGCGCAAGGCCCAGGCATCAGACATTTGGTAGGAGAGTGCGGCTTTGGGCGAAAAGGCGCTGTCGCTTTTATCCTGATAGCTGACCTCTTTGCCATTAGCGAAATTGCTCCCGTCACTTGCTTCCCATCTTTCTTGACGACCACCGACAACCAGTTTCCAGTCAGGAGAGATCTGCCAGGCATCCTGTATATAGATGGCATCGGTTGACGTCTGGCCACGCGAATTGGTATTCAGTGCGCCCGGCGTGCTGCTTTGCCAGTTGCCAGTGTTGAGGCGGTATTGATCCGATTTGGTCGTATAGGTGTCGGTGTGGAAGCCAAAACTGATTTGATGCGCGCTTTTCTTGTTGCCGTCAGGGCGCCATTCGCCACGCAGATCAAGATTTTTCCAGCCGGTGCCGTCGAGGATGGTCAGAGTGCCGGCGGTGGCATCATCGCTAGCAGTCAGGCCAAAGTTGCCGGAAGATGCCCGGGTCTCATCCTTGCGCTGGGTGAAGTAACTGCCCGCCATCTCCCAGGCCCAGGCACCGCCATCATCCGATTTGACCGTCAAACCGTGCATCAGATATTCCGCTTCGGCGTGGCTGGCGCTGGGCGCGCTTACTGAATAATCCTTGCCATCGATGCGCAGGTAACGATAGGGGCCGGCAGTGCTACTGGTGCCGTAGATGGTGTTGCCGGCGCTATCGCGCAGGTAGCTTTCCACCTTTTTATCTGAGGTGTTTTGCCAGATATTGAAGGTGTAGATCGCACGGGTTGACGGGGTAAAGTCATAGCCCAGCTTAAAGGTGCCATCGTCTTTTACCGTATGGTCGGCACTGATAGCGGCGGTCGTGACCCGTGGCTTGTTGGCGATATCGCTGTCGTAATGCGCGCCGGTGACGACGGTGTATTGTCCGCTCGCCGCAGCCGCTCCGGTTTTGGCTGTCGCTGGCGTGAAGTCGGTGGGATGGCTGTGATTATCCAGGCGGTCGGCGCTGATCGAGAAAGACCAGTCACCGATTTTGTTGCCGACCATCGCTGCGCCGTGGCTACCGATAAAATTTTTGTCGGTGCCGTAAAGCTTGAAATTCTCACCGAAGGTGTCGAACTGGACGTGCGCTTCCATTTTCGTCGGCAT
Source organism: Rhodocyclaceae bacterium (assembly GCA_028687645.1). GTDB lineage: Bacteria > Pseudomonadota > Gammaproteobacteria > Burkholderiales > Rhodocyclaceae > Azonexus. The sequence continues at coordinate 6,915 of JAQTZQ010000004.1, read as the reverse complement.
GCTGGTGCTCATCAAAACCACGCCGCCTATCGAGTTGCCCGGATAAAGCGCCGAGAACGGGCCGTACATGACATCAACGCGGTCAATGGCATGTTGCGATACCAAGCCCCAGCGCGGGCCGGGGCAGCAGCTATTAGTCAGGAAGTTGGAGAGTAGCAGGCCATCGGCATAGACGATAGTTGAGGCGCTGGAATTGACGCCATACATGCGCATGGCGAGGCCGCCATTGACGTCGCCGATAAAGCGTTCGCGAACGTGAACGCTGGGTAGATATTGGAGAACCCCTGAAGAAGATACCGAATTGACGCTTTCGGCTACCTGTTTGGCCGTAAAGCTCTCGGTGATTGATGGCACGTTGGCCGGCACTGCCGCCTTGTCGCTCTTGATGACCATTTCACCCAGTTGCTTGTCTTCATCCTGCTCGGCAGCCAAGGCTGGCGTAGCTTGGGCGAAGATGGCGAGCAGCGCCAGTGAAAGGCGCTTGAGCCTGAAATTATTTTGTCCCACTTTAAAACCCCTGTTATTTTTCCGCCTCGGCGGGATATGAATCAATGCGGCATCTAGCGCGCCGGCTCAGTTAAAAAGGCAATTTTCACAATGCTGGCGCGTTGTGCTGCAGCCATCACATCGGCCACTTTTTCGTACACCACCTTGCGGTCGGCGCGCAGGTGAAGTTCCGGCTGGCGGGCGCTGGCGGCGGCAAAGCGGGCATCCAGTTCCGTACGTTCAATGGCTTCGCCATTCCAGAAAATCTTGCCGTCTGCATCAATTGCCAGCTGGATGACTTCCGGTTTGTCCTCCAGCTTGGTGGCCGTAACTTGCGGCAGGTCGATGGGCACGGCCTGGTGAAAGAGCGGCGCGGTGATGATGAAAATAACCAGCAACACCAACATCACGTCGACCAGTGGCGTCGTGTTGATCTCGGCCATCGGCTGGGTCACGCCGGCTTCGTCAAAGCTTCCGAAAGCCATAATCAGGCCTGCCGGCTGCTGCGGGCGGCAGCGATGTCGACCAGATTGACGTTGCCGCCAACGCGCACGCCGGTCGTCAGGTAGGCGTGCAGGTCGTGGGCAAAACCATCGAGTTGCACGGCGACCAAGCGATTGGCGCGGGTGAAGGCGTTATAGGCGAGAACGGCGGGAATGGCGACGAAGAGGCCGGCGGCGGTCATGATCAATGCTTCGCCCACTGGCCCGGCCACCTTGTCGAGCACCACTTGTGATGCACCAGAAAGACCGACCAGCGCGTGGTAAATCCCCCAAACGGTGCCGAAGAGACCAATGAAAGGTGCGGTCGACCCGACTGAAGCAAGAAACGTTAGCCCCTGCTCAATGCGTGCTTGAGAATTGACAATGTGCGAGCGCATCGAACGGGTGACAAATTCGCTGGCATTGACACCAGCGCCAATCCCGCGCGCGGCATTTTGTTGGTGCGCTTGAGCTGAATGGGCACCAGTCAGCGCGAGACCGGCGAAAATCCCCGAAGGATCGTCACGGCGCAGGGCTTCCAGTGCTTCAGGCAGCGAATTGGCGCTCCAGAAGCTGTTGAGTGCTTTCTCTTGTGAGCGTGAGGCGCGCCAAGTCGACATCATTTTGCCGAGGATCACGGTCCACGATGAAAGGGAGAGCAGCGCCAGAATGATGGCGGTGGTGTGGGTGACCAGATCCCCCTGGTTCCAGAAGTGGGCAAGGCCCATTTGCGATTCCATGCTTTAACTTTCCTTATTCAAGTGCAATTTACTCAAGGGCAAAAGTGATCGGCACGACCACCGAAGAATCAACGGTTTCGTCACCGCGTTTGGCCGGGACGAAACGCCAGTGCGTTACCGCATCAATTGCCGCGCTATCAAGGCGGGGGTAGCCGCTCGATTTTGAAATAGTGACCTCCAGCGCCTCGCCTTTGGCGCTAACCCGAACTTTCAGCAAGACCTTGCCTTCTTCGCTCTGACGGCGAGAAAGTGGTGGGTAAATCGGCTTGGGGTTATGCAGATAATCGGCGTCGAAGCGGGCAGCAACCAGTGGCGCGGGTGGCGCGGGGGCTGGCTCGGCAACAACCGGTTGGGGTGGCGGCGCCGGCGGCTGGGGGGCAACGACAAAACTGCTGCTGGTATTCGCTGTGCTGGCGACGGCCAATACAGGTTGCGGCTGAACTTTTGGGCGGCGCACTTGCGGAACGGGTTTGGGTGGCGGCGGCAGCGGCTTCGGTGGCTCGACCTTTTTCTCTTCCACCAAGGGGAGCAGGCGGGCGCTGATCGTGGAGGGCAACTGAATCAGATCATTTTTGACCGAGATATAAAGCACGGCATAGAGCAGCAGAACATGCACCAGTACCGCCAAGCCCCAGGTCAGCAGGCGCTCACCGGGGGTGCGCCGAGGTCTGGCCAGACGAAATGGCGGCAACGCATCTGGAATCAGCGCTTCATTGAGGGCAGAAAAAGGGGGGCTGGCTGACAAAACGCGGGAATCCACTTCTTTTGCAATTTGATTCGGATTTAACAATCGAATGAATCGCAAGTTTTAAAGCGGCGAATTTTAGTCCCCTACAGTGCTTACTAACTGCGACATGATGTCGCAGCGCGCTTGGGGGCTTCTGCAACAGTAGTAGACAATCTTTGCATCTTTGTAAAACACAGCGCGAAGATGTCTAATTTGCAATCAAAGCCGTGCGCGGGGCACGAAACCGGTGGGCGGCTTGGGTTTAGTCGCGGCGATTTCAACCAGCTTGATAATCGCCAGGGAAATATTGTCACCACCGCCAGCACCGCGCTCGCGAGCTCGTTCGAGCAAAATTTCGCTGGCTTGGCGCGCTGAGAACGAGGCAACAACACCGCCCAATTCGACATCGTCGAAATAGGCCCAGAGGCCATCCGAGCAGAGGACAAAGCTATCCCCACCCTTGGCATCCATGCTTTCGGCAAAGGAAAACTTGGGCTCATCCTGCCCCCCCAGCGAGGTGAGCAGGACGTTACGATTCGGGTGAGTCAACGCTTGTTCAGGGGTGATACGACCAATGGACAGCAAATGTTCGACATAAGAGTGGTCGACCGTACGATTGACCAGTTGCTCACCGCAAAAATGATATAGGCGGCTATCGCCACAGTGTGCCCAGGTCACCTTCCCTGGTTGCAGTACAAGCATGACGGCGGTGCTATGCGGATCTTTTTCGTTGATGAAACGCGAGGCTTTGATCATCGTATGCGCCTCCCGCATACTGCTTTCGAGCATCATCTGCGGCGTTTCTTCTGCCGGAGCAAAATTTGCAAGGCTGTTTTTGGCGGTATGAATCACCTGCTCGGCAGCCAGGGCGCCGCCAGTGTGCCCGCCCATGCCATCGGCAACAACGGCCATGGCAACGCCTTTAATCCGGGGATGCGGAAAGATCGCAACTCGATCCTGCTGCTCTTTACGATCGCCCTGATGCTGGGCGACACACGCATCTACAGTTAGCGGCATTGCATCTCCTTTTGTGTGGGCACATTATCCTAGATTCCTCGGTTGACCGCTGCTCACTTGCCGGAAAGCCTCGTGAACCCGAGCTTCATCGTCTTCGATGCACTTCACCTGTTGGGTGATAGCGCTACGCACCCGCTGGCACGTCTGGTCAGGCGTCCTGCTTTGTCGCGCCTCCTTGCAGGCATGAGCCTGCCGCGTCGTTGCTTCGCGCAGGCCATCCCGCCCAAACGCACCAGCGGGTCCGTCCAACTGAGGAATCTAGGATTATCACAAAAATCATAGCCGAAATAGCTAAAACTAAGCCATGGATGGCTCCGCATGGAAGCGCTCCGTAATGATATCGGCAAACTCAAGCAGGGCATCTTCATCGAGGCCCAACTCAGGTAGCACTTCAAGCTTGACCAGATCCCATTCCGGATTGGGAACGCGCTGCTCGCGGTAATACAACTCGGAGGCCAGTTGCAAAATAGCCACCATGGTGCGCGAGACGTGATTCTGTAGTTGTGAAATATCGTGATGAAAGCGAATGGCATCGCAAATGAATTCCGGCAAACACCAGTGGCGCGCCACGATATAGCCGACCACACAATGATCGGCATTGAATTTTCGATCCTCATCAGCCAGTTGCACCCAGCGCCCCGGCTCTTCCAGGCGCATTTCTGCACAGTAAGTCGGGAAGCGCTGTAACTGGAGCAAGACGCCGCAGTCATGGAAAATGGCGGCGATATAGGCCTGATCAGGAAAAATGTTGCATACGGCAATGCGCTCATCGGCAATCAGCATGGCGAGTTGAGCAATCGTTTTCGAGCGCGCCCAAAACGCTTCGTAAACCAGCTGATGTTTTTTGATACTACCCAGATTGATCATTGATATGGCTTGAACCAGATTGAAAGTCTGGCGCACACCAACCGCGTGCAAAATCTGCTCAATCGAATCAAAGGGCTGATGCTGACGATAGGCAGCGTTGGTGACCACTTTGAAGAGCATGGCGGCGATCCCCGGATCCTGGCCGATGATACGCGCCAGAACACGGACATCGAATTGCTTGCGCATCGTCTGCTGACGGAGTTCTTCAAGTACGCGTGGCTGCGGCGGGATTTTTATGCCGCCCTCCAGCAAGCGCTTGACGCGCCCGGCATCGACCACATCCAAAGACTGCATTGCTTCCCCGACCGATACCGCCGCGCTCATACCAAAACCTCGTCAATTAGTTCTATCCAGTGCCTGACCGGCAGCACGCTTCCCGCCTGAAGATGCGTCAAGCAGCCAATGTTAGCTGTCGCAATGACGGCTGGCAAACCAGCATTCAACGCCGACAACTTGTTGTGTCGCAACTTCTCTGACAACGCCGGCTGCAATACTGAGTAAGTTCCGGCGGATCCGCAACAGAGATGGCTGTCCGCAACGGGCGTTAGCTGATAACCCGCTGCGACCAACAATGTTTCAATAACACCACGAATTTTCAGCCCGTGTTGCAGCGTACAGGGGGAATGAAAAGCGACTTTTCCACCCGACCCTGGTGCAGCACACGCTTGCAGCATTTGCTTTAATGTCTCCCTTTCCGCTAACAAAACCTGCGCCGGATCGCGACACAAAGCACTGATTTTTGCCGCTTTTTCGGCGTAGACCGTATCAGTGGCCAGAACATACCCGTATTCACTGACCTGCACGCCACACCCCGAGGCCGTCACGACAATCGCTTCAACCCCGGCTTCCACATGCGGCCACCAGGCGTCGATATTGCGGCGCATGTCATCTTTGGCCGCATCCTGATCATTCAAATGAAAACGCAAGGCACCGCAACAGCCGGCCTTGCTTTCCTCAAACAAGGCGATCCCCAGCTTATCCAGCACCCGCGCTGTGGCGGCGTTGATATTGGGTGCCAGCGACGGCTGAACACAACCGGCCAGCGCCAGCATGCGGCGTGGATGAGGCACAGCGTCAGGCCACGGTTTGCTACCGCTCATTGATTCTGGCGGTAATTTATCGGCTAAAAAATCTGGCAACAAGGGGCGCAGCAAGCGACCGAGTTTGACCGCCGGGGCAAAAACCGCCGGTCGTGGCAAGGTTTCGCGCAACAAGGTTCGAGCCAGCGCATCACCGGTTTGGCGCGGTAGCTTTTGCTCGACAATGTGGCGCCCGATATCCAGCAGATGGGTGAATTTGACGCCTGACGGACAGGTTGTTTCACAAGCCCGACAAGTCAGGCAGCGATCGAGATGGAGGCGGGTTTTCTCGGTAACCGACTGGCCTTCAAGCACCTGCTTGATGAGATAAATCCGACCGCGCGGGCCGTCCAGTTCATCGCCCAGTAATTGGTAAGTTGGGCAGGTAGCGTTACAAAACCCGCAATGCACACACTGGCGCAAAATGGCCTCGGCTTGCTGGCCGGCGCGGGTGTCACGAACGAAATCGGCGAGTCGGGTATCCATCAGAGTTCCGCGTAGATCCGGCCCGGGTTGAGAATGCCTTTGGGGTCAAAAGTCTTTTTCAACCGACGATGCAAAGCCAGCAAGGCCGGCGGAAGTGGCGCGAAAACGCCTTCGCGCAGGCGCAAGGATTCCGGCGCGCGATAAAGCACGGCATGGCCGCCTGGCTTATTGGCCACCTCGCGAACCGCTTGGCCTTCTCCGGCATACCAGCGCAGTGCGCCGCCCCATTCGATGGCGCGCAAGCCCTCAAGCGCCAGCGCAGGCGTGGTCGACGGCAAGGCCAGACGCCACAGGATGGGCGCTTGAAAGGCCGGATGCGTTTGTTCGCGAACAAAATTCCAGTGTTTTTCGGCGTTGACCGTAATACTTCCACCTAATTTGGCGCATGCCGCGTCGACCGCCGCTTTAGCGCCCGACAGGCGTAGCCACAGTTGCCCGTCGCGCCAGAAAGAGGCGGAAATTGGCAGCGGTTGGCCGCCCCATTGATTGAGCTTGCTAATCGCCTCGCCTTCGCTCAACTCAAAACACCGGGTTTGCTCGGCCACCGGCAGCGGCAAAACCTTGAGCGTAGCTTCGGCGATTAAACCGAGGGTGCCCAGGCTGCCGGCGATCAGGCGCGAGACATCGTAGCCGGCGACGTTTTTCATCACCTGGCCACCAAAATCGAGCACCTGCCCACGGCCATCGATCAATTTGACGCCCAGCACAAAGTCGCGCACTGCACCGGCCTGCTGACGCCTTGGCCCGGACAAGCCTGCCGCTATACAACCTCCCGCTGTGGCTGAACCGAAACCGGGCGGTTCAAAGGCCAGCATTTGCCCCTTTTCCGCCAGCGCTGCCTCGATTTCGCTCAAGGGCGTGCCGCCTTTGACGGTGATGTAAAGCTCGGTCGGCTCGTAGGCGATGATGCCGCGATAGGCAGACACATCAAGCACCTCGCCAGCCAGCAGCGTGCCGTAAAAATCCTTGCTGCCTGAACCACGTAGGCGCAAGGGCGTGGCTTCTGCGTGCGCTGTTTTTACCGCTGCGAT
>JAQTZQ010000273.1 GCA_028687645.1 Rhodocyclaceae bacterium | reverse complement strand
TGACCCTGATGGCCGACGGTGCCGTCGATGCCAGCGAACTCAAATTGATAGAAAGTAACAATATGATCAGTCGTCTGGGAATGAATCTTTCGCAGTTTGACCGGATTTTTTACGAGTTTTGCGAGGATATGCTGACCAGCGCCGATCGCCATTCTTCGGGACGTCTTGAGTTGGACAAGGAAACCATCAACCGCTTGTTTGACGAAATTCGTGATCCGTTGCTACAAAAAAAGGCCATTCGCTTCATGATTGATATCGTCAATGCCGACCACTGTCTGTCCGCGTCGGAGGCATTGCTGATCGCTCAGGCTCTGGAGCGTTGGGAGCTCGATCTCTGTGAGGTGTCGGATAGTACGCTTTCGTACCATCACGGTGCTGCCGTCGCTCCTCGCCATAGCCATCTGGATTCCTGATTCGATGTGCGCGTCGAGTGGTGGCTGGGCAAAAGTCAGCGAGTCTATGGAGGCTGAGTATGTTGATACAGGATAGGCAGGCGCTCTCGGCGATCAGCACCCCCATGCGTAGTGGGGTGCTGCGCGAATTCGTGATGCGCCAGGATCGTCTGGCCCGCGATGAGCGGATTGATTTACCAGAGATTCAGGAGTCATACCGCGTCAGTTTTAGTGAAAGTGCACGAGCGGCAGTTGCGGGTGATTTTCGTAACTCCGATCAATCGTCGATGGCCTTTGCGGCTTTGGAGTCTCGACCTCAGTTACGGGCTTACCAAGCGATTTCGGCGCTGTAGCAGATGGTGACCCAAGCGTGCTACGGTCAACGCCGGATTTGCCCGTATTTTTATGAGGTTATACAAGCCGCCAGCGGATGTTGGTCATAATTGGTCGGGCGCTGATTCCGGCCATCGCGTTGAGCTGATGTGTCGAAAGCAAGGATTGGCTCTGCCAGTGAGCACTTTTTTTTGCCAGATCAAACGCATTGGATGCAGCACAGGCGACAATGGCGCACTTGTTATTGTCAATTGGTCAAACCCGATGAAAATTTCTGCACGTCTCGCTCCGGTACTTTTCGTTTTTGTGGTCGGCGCTGCCAGCGCCCAGACGCCGGCGACGCCCATGTCGCCGCTGGTCACCCCTTCGCCCATTGCGACACCGCCCGACACGACGCCCAAGTTGGCCTTGGGACAGATGATGAAGAGTGGCGACAAGCTGGTTTTTTCACCCTGCCGGGATCGCAGTTATGCGACGGTGCAGGATATTTCCAACGATAGCCAGGTCACCAAGGCGCTGAATAAAATTGGCTTGGCTGCGGGCAAAAAGCTGTACGTCGAGTTGGTTGGCGTTTTGGAAAACAGCATTCTCAAAGTGTCGGACATCAATCTCGCACGCACTGAAGGGCGTTGCCAGTTGCCGGGTGGCAAGGACGAAGTTTGGCGGGCAGCGGGGAATGAGCCGGGTTGGTCTTTGGTGGCTGGCGAAACGGGGGTTGAGGTCACACTCAAGCGGATGGGCAAGGCGGATGTCAGCGTGCCTTATTCAGCCTTCAAAACCGAGGGTACGATGACGCGTTTCGAGGCGAGCAAGGAAAACCAGAAGCTGGCGTTACGTTTTGAGCGCAAGCAGTGTTTCGACACCATGGCTGATGCGGTTTTTGGCTGGACGGCGACCGTTGAACACAACGGTCAAGTGCTCAAGGGTTGTGCCTGGCAACGCTGATCGGAATGGTGCGCGACTTTTTGACACTGTCGCGCGCCCGTAGTTGGCCGCAAGCGCCATCAATATCCTGACCGGCGGAGTTGCGCAGCTTGGTCAAAATTCGTCGGGTGTGCAGGCTGCGGGCAATGTTTCTGGCTTTTTCAACGTCGGGGCGTTTGAATTCCAGGTCATCGATGCTGTTGTAGGGAATCAGGTTCATGATCGCGTACTTGCCGGTCAGTAGCCGAACGATGCCGTCGAGCTCTTCTTCGCTGTCGTTGACACCGTCGAGCAGCGTCCATTGGTATTGAATCGGGTAGCCGGTCGTGCGCGCGTAACGCTCACCAAGTTCGACCAATTCTTCCGGCGTGATGCGCGGTGCGTTGGGCAGCAGTTTTTCGCGCAAATCGGCGCGTGTGGTGTGTAGCGACAGCGCCAGTGCGGGAACCACTTTGGCTTTTGGCAATTGCTCAAAAACCCGATAGTCGCCGACCGTGGAAAACACCAGGCTTTTGTGGCCGATACCGCCTTCAAGCCCAAGCAGTTCAATGGCTTCGATCACGTTGTCGAGATTGTGCGCCGGCTCGCCCATGCCCATGAATACCACTTTTTTGACCGGACGTAGCGCACGCGCCAGCACCACCTGAGCGACGATTTCGGCACTGCCCAACTGGCGCAGCAGCCCATCGCGTCCGGTCATGCAGAAAACGCAGCCGACCGCGCAGCCGACTTGCGTTGATACACACAAACCATCGCGCGGTAGTAGAACGCTTTCGACGCATTGTTGATCGGCCAGTTTGACCAGCAAACGCGCCGAACCGTCTTCCCCCGGATGTTCTGAGCGAATGCGGGCGAGGCCGGCCAATAGATCGGTGATTTCCGGCAGCGCGTTGCGCAGGGCGAGGGGCAGAAAGTTTTCGGCCTTGCGATGGCGCGTGTCGAGCGAGACGTGCTGCGTCCACGCGCGCAGCACCCGTTGCTCGTGGCAAGGCAGCGCCCCCAGCGTTTGCAGGCGCTGGCGAATGTGCTCAATACGCAAGGTTAGTTGGCGGCGAAGGTAAAGGCGTCGGCGAAGAATTCTTCTTCGGGCAGGCCGGCGGCCATGAAGTCGCGTTTGGCGGCGTCGATCATGCTAGGTGAGCCGCAGGCGTAAACCTGAAAATTAGCCAGATTTTGGTGGTCGACCGTAACACTTTGGTGCACCAGGCCGGTGCGGCCGGTCCACGCGTCATCCGCCGCCGGTTCGGAGAGTACCGGGGTGTATTGAATATTGCTGTGCGCGGCTGCCCAATGTTCGCCGAGTGCCGGCAGGTAAAGATCGATGCGCGCCTTGGCACCCCAGTAAATGTAAATCGGGCGCTCGCAGTTTTCGGCAATTGCGTGCTCAACCAGCGCCTTGATTGGTGCGAAACCAGTGCCGCCGGCGAGCAGGATCATCGGCTTCTTGGAGTCTTCACGCAGATAAAAAGTACCGTGCGGGCCGTTGAAGCGCAGGATGTCGCGCACCTTCATGCTGGAAAATGCCTGATCGGTGAATAAACCACCCGGCACATGGCGGATGTGCAATTGCAGCAAGGCGTCGTCATGCGGTGCGTTAGCCAGCGAAAAGCTGCGCTTCTTGCCGTCCTTGAGCAGGATGTCGATATATTGGCCGGCGAGAAATTGCAGGCGCTCGTTAGCCGGGAGTTTGAGATGGATGGCTAGCACGTCAGGTGCCAGGCGCTCCAGTTTCTCAATGCGAGAAGGCAGCGTTTTGACCGGAATGTCCTTGCCAGTGGTGATTTGCTTGGATTCGATGGTGATGTCACCTTGCGGCTTGGCGCAACAGAAAAGTGTCAGGCCAGCGGCCTTCTCGTCGTCACTCAGGGCGTGCGCCTGCGCTTTGCCATGATCGACGCTGCCGTCCAGCACCTTGCCTTTGCACGCGCCGCAGGCGCCATCGCGGCAGCCGTAAGGCATGCTCAGGCCCTGGCGCAAGGCGGCGTCAAGAATGGTTTCGTCGGCTTCGGCGACAAACTGGTGTCCGCTGGGCGATACCTTGATCTGGTGGCTCATCTGTTTCCTTCGGTCGGCTACAATGCTGCGTGCAAAAAATATTGATCGTTGGCAGCGGGGATGTTGCCCGCCGCATT
>JAQTZQ010000084.1 GCA_028687645.1 Rhodocyclaceae bacterium | reverse complement strand
AGAAATGCTCGATGGAGCACAAAAGAGTGGCAGTGGATTTGTTGAATATCGCTGGCTCAATCGAGAGCACGGCAAAGTAGAGCGGAAAGTCGCTTATTACCGCAAAGTCGGTGACGCAATCATCGCTGTAGGTTATTACATTCCCAGGGCCGCAGCGCAGGAGGCTAGAAGTCTTCTAGACAAGGCGGTTACAGTAATGAAAGCGGATCCCAAAGTCGCCATTGAGCGCTTCAATGATATGAACGGTGGATTCATCGAGGATGATCTATACGTATTCGTTGTGGGTGTTGACAATGTCATGATGTATGCGCATGGCGCCATGCCCCGGTTGGTTGGGCGTAATGTCGATGACCTGAAGGATGTGGATGGCAAACCCATCATTCAGAAAATGCTCTCAATCGTAAAGCTCAAAGGCAGTGGTGAGTTTAGTTACTCGTGGCCAAATCCTGTCACTCGCAAAGTAGAACATAAAACAAGCTATCTGCAACGCGTTGGATCGTACATGGTTGCTGTTGGTCACTATGCTCCTTGAGAATTGCTGAGGAAATAGATATGCCCAAAATCGATAGTTCATCCTTGCTAGCACTACGCTATTCATCCTTGATGTTTCTTGTTTCTCAAGGAATCAATCAGGCTTGGGGTGCCATCGGAGAGCCTGCAACGATGGCTGTTCAGTTTGGTGTTGGCGAAATGTTCATGCAGTCGCATATCGTCGTTAAAGCAGTAATTGTTTTTCTGTCGCTATGTTCGCTGCTGACTTGGGCATTATTTATTGAGAAAACTTGGGCATTTGTTCAAGTACGCCGCACAAACTTACAATTTCTAGCAAGTTTTCGGCAACAATCTGCTCGCGGTGACATGCCAGATAGCAGTGATGGCAGCGCGATGGGGCGAATGTGGGGGGCTGCACGTTCAGAAATCGAAATTTTTCGCGAGCAACACGCCAAGCAACCAAGCTCTCATCAGGCCAATCGACTGCTGCAACGTGCCGCACTCACTGCCGGTATCGTTCAGGAGCAAGAGCTCTCACGCTTAGGAACAATGATGGGCGTATTGGCGACCATCGGTTCTACGTCACCATTCGTCGGGTTGTTTGGAACGGTGTGGGGCATTCTAAATAGCTTTGCTCAGATTGCAGTCAGCAAGTCCACGAGCCTTTCGGTGGTAGCGCCGGGCATCGCTGAAGCTTTGCTGGCGACGGCAATTGGCCTTTTTGCGGCCATTCCTGCGGTCATGATTTACAACAAGTTTGTACGCGACATTAACGGTTTTGTCGGTGCCCTTGATAATTTCTCAGCTGAAATGGTCGCAAATCTTTCGCGGCAACTTGATGTGGCGGAGTAACACGTGACTATTCAGCTTGCTTCTGGCGGTCAGGTAAAACGTCATAGCTATCAGCAGAATGCTGAGATGAATGTGACGCCCTTTGTCGACGTAATGCTAGTACTGCTAATCATTTTCATGGTCGTGGCGCCTATCGCTACAGTTGAAGTGCCTCTGGACTTGCCGTCCAATACTGCCAATCCCGTGCCGCGCCAATCCGATCCGATTTATATCAGTATCCAGCAACAAGGCGGCATTTATCTCCAGAATGAGCTTAGCGATTTGGCAGGTATTTCCGGAGCATTGAGGAGATTGGCTAAAGGAGATACTGACACGCGCATCCTTCTACGTGGGGATATTCATGCGGAATACGGCAGGGTGATGGAAGTTATGAATGTCCTGCAAAAGGACGGCTATAGCAAAATTGCTTTAGTTGCCGAGGATGCTACGAGTAAATGAGGGCATCTTGAGTGCTTCGGTGGGTTCGCCTGCTGGCAGCGTGTTGCGTTTTGGCACGCTGACCTTTTCCCTGCTGGTACATCTGGGATTGGCCTGGTGGTTAGTCGTTGTTAACTTAGCTGGACACTCCGCATCTCAGGCTGCTTCTCCAGCCATTAGCATCGAATTGGTAAGGTTGGTACCTGAGCAAAAGCTAGCACCAGAAGAGATTAAAGAGCAGGTTAAGGTCCATCCCAAGTCTGTTAAAGGCGAAATCCCCAAAGTTAGGGAAGCGCGGCCCTTAGATCGTAGGGACGTATCTGGGCCTCCAGTCCATGACATATCGACTGGAAGTGACGAATGGGTTATGCCTGTCGAAGGCGCGCCGGATCCTGTGCTCAGTTCGAGGCGAGCCCCTTCTGGTTACGCTGACAAGGTCAAGGGACTTGTCGTTGCCAATATGCAATATCCGGCTGATGCTCTCTATGAGGCGCCACGTCGATACAAAGGAGATCTTCGGTTACTGCAGCAGCAATGCCGTATCCCTTACGAGATTACGGTAGATCGGAATGGGAATGTGCTGTCGTACAAGTTTGAGCGTTGCGGAAATGGCAAGTTGGATGCGGCAGCCGAGGAGGCGTTAAAAAAAACAGGACCATTCCCACCGCCCCCGGATCAAGATTCGGAAAACCTTGTTATTTATGGTGTGCAGATTTTTCGCACAAAATAGGCGCGCAGTTAGGAGAGGCAAATGAGGTACATCGCCATGAAGTTTCTTGTCCTGCTGTCATGTGTGATTGTGGTGGGCTGTGCCACGCAGGGGCCTGTCGTCATCCCAAGTAGACCGCCTATCGATCCGCTGCCTGAGCCACCACGTCACATGGCGAGTTTCGATTGCAGAGAAGCTGAAAGTCGCCTTCAGGATCTAATTTGCGCCGATAAAGAATTGATGCATCTGGATCATCAAACGTCGGAGGCCTTTCAAGTCAAGTTGCGCAAGCTTGATTGGGGAGGGCGCTTTTTACTAATCCCAAATCAGAGGCAATGGCTTCAAAAGCGTGCGGAACTGTGCAAGCTTGGGGTCGCCAGGTTGGGAGATTCAAGGCCTGACGTCGCACAGATTAATTGTCTTGGTGGGCTGTATCGGTCCCGACTTGACGAGCTTCGAGGCTGGCAGATACCCAAGGCTCGGCCACTGGTTGATGGACGGGCTTATCCTTTGTCTGGATACGTAGAGTTCCGTGTGGTTGACGCACGAGATTCAGGCATTTGCGGTGAGTTCGCTTCGCGTTTGAACGCTTCCATAGCTGATGGTGTTGGACTAGAAAGTCTCCAAACGGGCAGCACTCATTTGATTGCCACTTCGAAATCTTCGGGTGTCGGCAGCTTCGCCGGGCATCGCTACGAACTAGAAACGCATGATGCAGGCCCCTTTGCTGGATATCAGCGGCGGGCGCGCGCTTTGCGCGTTGACGGACAATCAAGGATCGGCGATATGACGCTGGGGGAGTGGATTGCCCAACTACCTAATGCTGGAGGCCGTTTTAGCAACATTTCGTCGCAAACCCGCGACTATGCATCCATTGATGTCTTTCGGTCAGGCCAAAGAAATTACGCATTGGTGCTTGAATCTTGGGGATATTTTTCTCCTGCAGCCCATGGAGAGTCTGCCTATGCTGGACTTTACGATGTGAATGATTCGAATGCTGTACCTGTTTGCCTCTATCAGACGTACCAAGCACCACCTGTGAGGAATCATCTGGAGAAATTGGCGGCTTGGGGCGAGTTGCTTAATACGCTCGCTGTGATCTCTGGCGATACTGTCTCACTACTTGCCCAGGATGAACGCCGAGATGAGTCGCTGCTAAGGCGAGAGAGTGAATGGATGCTCTTGAACATGCCCGAAGTGGTTCTTGCTGATATGGAGCGATATGGCCACAATAGAGCGCTGCTTCAGCGACACGATGCTGCGCTTGAAGCTATTTTTATGTGGTCGGAGCGCAATGTTCCGAGTAAGCAACATTACCGTCGTCTGATACCTTTAATGCAGCCGGCAAAGGCGGAACTGGTTTCCACTTTTGTGCAGGTTCTGGGCATGAAGCGGCATGTAGCTTTGGCTGCAGCAGACTTGCTGATGATCGATGCGATTGATCGCAGCGTCGAGATGCTTTTGGTTGATGGTGTTGCGACCATTAGTCCTCTCCCCACATTGGCGAATTATGTTCCGAGGTTTTCTGCAGTGCCAACCCCGGGGGAAATCGAGCGTGGTCGCCGATTGGGCAATTTACACAGTGCTTTGCTAAATCGCGCTGGGCCTAAGGTTGTCGTGGATTTTATGAAATATGAATTCATGGTGCCGAATCGTCAGGCCGGTAGCGGACCTTCAGGTGATACGGCCTTGATGGCTGCAGTACGAACACCAGAGATAATTCCTACGCTCATATCAGCTGGCTTTGATGTAAATGCAAATAATGACTGGAAAAAAACAGCCCTGATGAGCGCAGCACAGGCAAATCAACTGGAGAGCCTTCGCTTACTGCTTGATGCTGGGGCAGACGTGAACGCAGCTACGATTACTTGGTATCAGTTCGGTGCCGGTGGCCTCGACAATGAGGAAGGGAGTGTGGCGAATCGAACTGCGCTAATGTACGCCGCTGCCAATGCGAGTCCTGAAGCTGTGCAGTTACTGCTCGCTCACGGCGCAAGCAGTGTTACACGAGATAGCCATGGATTTACAGCATGCAATTATCTTATGCGAAATGAGCAACTGTCAGGACCAAACAAATTGCTTCTCAACGGATTATTGTGCGGAGTTAGGTGATGGGCTGTTCATTGCTGCTTTTACTGAAAATAGAGTCAAGTATGACGCCGGCCTTCGACTCCTGCAAGGCAGGATAAATAGGGTCATTTGGCATGCCCTCAGCAGCGGTAAAGCACATGGCACCTAGGCTCGCAGCGTTTTCTATATGAGACTTGGAATTTCGCTGCAGCGCCGATCGTTATTGGTAATTACATGTCATTTGGTTGAGCATATTGTGAAATTTCGGGAGAGGCTCCCTCTAAACACGGGCAACTCCCTCAGTTGACTGTTTTTGTAGTTGATGCTAATTTAAAACAAACAGTTGTTAGGTTTTTCGTGTGTTCATTAGATTGAGTATCTGATTGATCTAATGTGATGCCTATACCTTTTGGGTTTGTTAGACCTTTATGCAGAAAAGAACCAAAGAAATTCATCTGACGGTATTCCGGGTGAGAGTAAATCCAGTGTTTTTAGATTTTCTGTCGGAATGTTTCGAAATCAGGAACGGGATTGCCGGCGCGTCACAGTTAGCTCGCGAATGCGTAGCCCCTATGGAGAACAAATAATGGCTTCAAATATCGAGCACACCGTGATTGTTGGAGGAGGACTTGCTGCAGTTCGAACAGCGCAGGCATTAAGGGATCAGGCGTATGCCGGAAAGATATCCATTCTCTCGGATGAGATGGAGTTGCCCTATGATCGGCCGCCGTTGTCAAAAAATTATCTTCTGGGTAAATCTTCTGACGAAAAAATCCGGTTGCTGTCAGCTGAGGCATTTGCGGAATTGAAAGTCGATCTCCTTCTGGGACACAAGGCCGTTGGGTTGGACCGGGTTGCGAAAAAAGTATCCGTTAAAGGGGGGGGCGCAGTCTCTTATGACCGCTTGGTGATTGCAACCGGCGCGAGTCCTATTCTTCCGACGATATTTCAGGGAAAGAAAAATATTCACGTGCTTCGTAGCGCTGACGACGCCCGTCTTCTGAACGGGGCGCTAAAGCCCAAATCGAGAGTTGGTATTGTCGGTGCTGGATTCATCGGTCTTGAAATAGCTTCTGCGGCCAAATCGCTTGACTGCGAGGTTACCGTTATCGAAGCTGCAGAAGCGCCATTGATCCGATCAGTGGGTGGGGAACTTGGTAAAGCTATTCAGCAGTGGCATGAAACCAAGGGGGTCAATTTTTGCTGTGGTTCGCCAGTAAGCCAAGTTCACGGAACTGATGGACAGATATCATTGGAACTTGCTAGTGGACAGATGCTGTCAGTCGATATCGTCATAGTTGGTGTTGGGCAGAAAACCAATATAGATTGGCTAATAGACACCGGCCTCGAACTACATCATGGTTTGGTTTGTGATGTCTATGGCAGAACCAATGATCCGCTGGTTTTGGGTGTCGGTGATGCCACCTGCTGTCATGTAGACAATGTTTGCACTCCGACATTTCACTGGACCGCAACGACTGACCAGGCAACGCGGGTAGCAAAAGTAATTTGTGGCAAGATCGATGAAACCCCAGTTATTGATGACCATTACTTCTGGTCCGATCAGCATGGTTCCCGGCTGCAATTTGTTGGCAAGGTCAGCGCTAACCCACGCATTGTCTATGTAGCTGGCTCGCCCGCCGAAGAAAAATTTGTAGCCTTGTGCTGTAACGATGAAGAAGTCACTGCCGTACTTGGCTTGGCTGATCCTCGGGAGTTTCTTCGCTATGGAATGCCACTTCGCCGTGGCGAGCGAGCGTTCCTCCCAACTTGAATTGATATAAAGGAGCTACTACAGAAGAATCACCCTGGCGAGATGTGACTTGTGTAGATTAGAGCAATTCGGGTTCAAGCGATCCCGCTGCTAGATGCCACGAAACGAGAAACTTGATTCCGCGAGAGAGTGAGTTGGCTCGAAAACTGGGGCGAAGAGGTCGCTTGACACGTTTTGCATCTATGAGTATAGTCAAAAAACAAACAACTGATTGTTTGTTATGCGGCTGGTGTTAGACCAAACCTATGAAGGAGACAGGAAGATGACGGAAAGAAAAATAGAGGTGGTAGTAGAGGAGGGTGCTCCCTCAACCGATGAACTGAAGAAGGAGTTTGGCCGGGATATCTACCGTGATTTTGACTACGATGATCCGCGATTCAATACTCAGTTCAATGAGGTGCTGGAGTCTCATCTTCAACATTGCCCAGTAGCCCGTAGCAATGTCGGAACTGGTTTCTGGTGGGTCAGCCGTAACGAAGATGTACGGAAGTGTGCCCAGGACTGGAAGACGTTTTCCAATGCGGGTGGCTACCAACCGAATCGTCCTGACGGTCTTCCTTTTCTTTACCCGGAAGAGTCTGATCCGCCGCGCCACACCGCTTGGCGGAATGCCCTGAATCCACACCTCAGCCCGACGACGGTTGCTGGCTACGAAGATACCATTCGCAGCGATTGCAACGAGCTCATTGATCGGTTCATTAATAAAGGCGAGTGCGAATTCATCAGCGAATTTGGCGCTGTGGTTCCTGGCTGGGCATTTTTTAAGAACATCCTCGGCGTGCCAATCAAAGATCTGGCGATGCTGGTTGAAGGCGTTGAAATGGGAACCTTCGCCCCGCCAGAAGATCGTGCCCATCACATGGGTATCGTGTTCGAGTATCTGGGCAACTATCTGACCATGCGTTCCAAAGAGCCCCCCCGTGGCGACATGGTGGATACCATTCTCAAGGGCGTGACTTACGAAGATGGCACTGAAGCACCTTGGGAGCACAAGCTGAGCGTTCTCGTGGATATCTGCTTTGGCGGCATTGCAACCACGACCTACGTGATGGCATCTGCACTGCATCATCTGGCCACGCA
Organism: Rhodocyclaceae bacterium; assembly: GCA_028687645.1. GTDB lineage: Bacteria > Pseudomonadota > Gammaproteobacteria > Burkholderiales > Rhodocyclaceae > Azonexus. Next base: position 8,447 of record JAQTZQ010000084.1, on the reverse strand, counting down.
TCCGGCCGACCGCAAGTTGCTGGCATCTGATCTGAGCCTAATGCCCAATGCAATTGAAGAGTTTGCGCGTGTATTTCCGCCGATTGTTGGTATCGGACGCACCTGTACCCGCGACGTAACCGTGGCGGGCACCGAGATGAAGAAGGGTGATTTCCTGATGCTTGCTTACTCGGCAAGTTCCCGTGATCCCCGTGCGGTTGCGGATGCCGCCAAGGTTGACGTTACCCGAGACAATGTTCTGCATACGACGTTTGGTGCAGGCCCGCATCGCTGCGTTGGCTCGAATCTGGCTCGCCTTGAACTCCGGATCGTCATGGAAGAGTGGCTGAAGCGGATTCCAGAGTTCTCTCTGAAGCCGGGTACCGAGCCGGAATATCTGACCGGATTCCTGCGCTCTATTCGCAAACTCGAGTTCGTGTTCTAACCGCCATGTCTCGATTAGCCGAAAAATTCGAGGACTATCGGGATCGCTACCAGAACATCAAGCTGGAGCGTGATGGTGATGGCATTCTGACCATGACGTTCCATACGGGAGGCGGTAGCCTGGTTTGGAGTGCGCTTGCGCACGAAGAGTTAGGTTACTGTTTCGCCGATGTCAGCGCGGATCGCGAAAATAAAGTCGTCATCATGACTGGAGCCGGTGCGAACTATTGCACCGATATTGATGCGGGGAGTTTTACATTAAGTTCCGCAGGGGATTGGGACCAGATTATTTTTGAAGGGCGGAGGCTTTTGCTGAATCTGCTCGAGATAGAGGTTCCGGTCATCAGTGCCATCAACGGTCCTGCACGAATCCATCCAGAAATTCCTGTACTCGCGGATATGGTGCTGGCTTCGGAGACGGCAACCTTTCAAGATGCCCCGCATTTCATATCGGGGATTGTTCCCGGGGACGGCGCACACATTGTGTGGCCCCATATTCTTGGCCCCAATCGCGGTCGTTATTTCCTGATCTCTGGTCAGGAATTGACAGCGCGCCAGGCGATGGAATTTGGTGCTGTCAATGAAGTGCTGGCGCCGGGGCAGTTGATGGATCGTGCCTATGCACTAGCGCGCAAGATTGCGCCATTACCGACTTTGACCCGACGTTATACGCGACTCGCAGTAACGCAGCGGATCAAGCGTTTGATGCAGGAAGGGCTGGGCTATGGCTTGGCACTTGAAGCACTGGCCGCAGTTGATCATCTGCCGACTGAAGGTCGGATGAAAGACGTCAAGTAGGTTCTGAATGTTTCGGTTGAATTGTTTGCTGACAAATTAATCATTGGAGATTGCATCATGAAAGTGAAGATTGACGGAGAAAACTGCTGTGGTCATGCACGTTGCTGGGTAACTGCACCGGAGTTTTACAAGCTTGATGAAACTGGATATGCCGAGTTTCGTGGCAAGACGGTAGATGTTCCTCCCGAAATGGAGGCAGCAGCAAAGCGTGGGGCCAACACTTGTCCCGACCATTGCATTACCATCATTGAGTGAGGCTGCGCATGGCTGATTTGAGATTTGATGGCCGAGTGGCGCTAGTCACCGGTGCGGGAGGCTCAATTGGCCGGGCGCATGCGATGCTTCTGGCCTCTCGGGGCGCAAAGATTGTGGTCAATGACTACAATACAAGCGTATCCGGAGAGGCTGGTACTGCTCAGGACAACCCCGGAGAGCGCGTGGCCAAGGAACTTCGCGCGCTGGGAACGGACGCAGTCGTGAACACTGACAGTGTTGCGGACCTTGCGGGGGCTCAACGGATGGTTGACCAAGCCTTTGATGAATTTGGTCGTCTCGACATCATCATCAATAATGCAGGCATCGCCGTTTGCGACAATATCCATGAAGAACCTGGCCCCAAATACGAGCGGAATCTAAACATTCTGTTGGAAGGCCCGATGTATGTTGTTCGGGCTGCCTGGGAGCGAATGAAGGCGCAGAAATTCGGCCGTATTTTGAATACCAGTTCAGCATCCATATTTGGTTTCAATCAGCCGGATGGAAATTGGTGGGGGTCTTATGTGCTGGCGAAATCGGCCATTACTGCCTACACCCGTCAGTTGGGTGGTTATGGTGAGCAGTTCGGAATCAAGGCGAATGCAATTCTGCCATTGGCATATAGCCGGATGAACTGGGATCTTCTCAAGGGAACACCGGAAGGGGATTTTCTGGAGAAATATGCTACGCCGGAGAGCGTTGCAGCGGCATCTGGCTATTTGCTTCACGAAGAATGTCCGGTGTCAGGAGCATCCTTCAGTGTGAGCGGAGGACGGATTGCAAGAGTTGTTTATGCCGAACCGCTTGGACATCATAGCCACAACTTGACTCCAGAACTGGTCAAGGCGAACTGGGCGGCCGTAATGGGTGAGGTGAGTGCAGATTACAAGATGAGTGACTTTTACGAGATTCCCAACCTTCTTCAAGAGTCTCTCTTAATGCTGCAGGCTGGCGTTGGAAAAGCCTAATTTGTTTTGGAGTATCCCATAGAAATATGGGGTGCTTTTTATTAGCATTGCCAGCAAGTCCTATTCAAAAATACTTGAATAAAGAACCTGGGCGCTCCAGGATAAATCCAATCCAGAACGCCGTAACAAACAACTAGGCCGTGGCACGGTCGGTGCCGATGCGCTACCGTTAAGGCATTCTGTAGCGAGTACATCCAGTAGTTGATCGATGCGCGTTCTCGTGACTCAGGGCAGGATCGTATATTTTTTGACCAAAATAAAAACAATCATTTGCTTGTTTTGCTGTGATTGGCCCGAAAAAGGTCAGAAAGAACTTCGGAGCTTTGTAGTGCCAACGTTCACCGAACGTCAAAAACAACGATAAATCCGATATTTCGATCTTCTAACTATATTTATCTGGAGAGTTTCGCATGTCACTGAGTATAGCTGTTGCCAGGGAAACCGTGCCCGGAGAACATCGCACGTCCCTTGTCCCTGAAACCGCGAAGAAGTTTGCCGGTTTGGGTGCAACGCTCAGGATGGAGCAAAGCGCGGGGACGGAAAGCCACTTCCTGGATTCCGACTACCCTGGCGTTGAACTGGTCGACGGCATCGGCCAAGCCTACGGTGGATCGCAACTCATCCTGCGCGTCACCCCGCCTTCGCCCGAAGAAATTGCTGCCCTGCCCGAAGGCTCGGTGCTGATTGGCCTGCTCAAGCCCTTCGAATCCAAGGAACGTCTCGCTGCGCTCAACGCCCGCAAGATCACCGCCTTCGCATTGGAGTTGCTGCCGCGCATCTCGCGCGCCCAAAGCATGGACGCCCTGTCCAGCCAAGGCGCCTGCGCCGGCTACCAGTGCGGGCTGATTGCCGCCGCCCGGTGCACCAAGTTCTTCCCGATGCTGACCACCGCCGCCGGCACCATCCGCCCGGCCCGCGTGCTCGTCATCGGCGCCGGCGTCGCCGGCCTGCAAGCCATCGCCACCTGCAAGCGCCTTGGCGCCATGGTCGAAGCTTACGATGTGCGCGCTGCTGCCCGTGAGCAGATCGAATCGCTCGGCGCCAAGTTCGTCGACACCGGCGTGCACGCCGACGGCACCGGCGGCTACGCCCGCGAACTGACCGCCGAGGAAAAGGCCGCCCAGGCCGAAAAGCTGGCCAAGGCCGTCGCCTTGTCCGACGTCGTCATCACCACTGCAGCCATTCCCGGCAAGAAGGCGCCGACCATCATCACCCGCGACATGGTCGGGCGCATGAAATACGGCGCCATCATCGTCGACATGGCAGCCGAATCGGGCGGCAACTGCGAACTGACCCAACCCGGCGAACACGTCATAGCCAACGACGTAAACATCCACGGGCCGCTCAACCTGCCGTCGCGCATGCCGACCCACGCCTCCGAGCTCTACGCCAAGAACCTCTACAACTTCCTGTCGCCGTGGATCAAGGACGGCCAGCTCAATTTCGACTGGGAAGACGAGGTCCTCGCCGGCACCGTGCTGTGCCGGAACGGCCAGACGGTGCATGCCACCGTGAAACAGGTATTGGGAGAGAACTGATGGACGGCTTACTTGCGTTGTACATCTTCATGCTCGCCGCCTTCACCGGCTACGAGATCATCGCCAAGGTCCCGGTCATCCTGCACACCCCGCTGATGTCCGGTTCCAACTTCATCCACGGCGTCGTCGTCGTCGGTGCCATGCTCATGCTCGGCCAGGCCGATACCCCCGTTCAACAGGCCATCGGCTTCTTCGCCGTCGCCCTCGGGGCGGCCAATGCGGCGGGTGGTTACGTCGTGACTGAGCGCATGCTCGCCATGTTCAAGAAGAAGGAGGGCTGACCATGACGCTGCCAATCTACGTTCAAGGCGCCTGGTTCGTCGGCGCACTGCTCTTCATCTTCGGCCTCAAGGGCATGAGCTCGCCGGCCTCGGCGCGCAAGGGTATCATCATCGCCGGCTACGGGATGCTCGTCGCCATCGCCGCCACCTTCCTGATCCCCGGCCTGCAAAACCTCGCCCTCATGGCCCTGGCCCTCGCGCTCGGCGGTTCGGCCGCCTGGATCTCGGGCAAGAAGGTCAAGATGACCGACATGCCGCAGATGGTCGCCATCTACAACGGCATGGGCGGCGGTGCCGCGGCTGCCATTGCCGCCATCGAGTTCGCCAAGGGCGATGCCCACAGTCTGGCCACGACGGTGCTCGCCGTCATCGGCGCGCTGATCGGTGCCGTGTCCTTCACCGGCTCCTGCGTCGCCTGGGCCAAGCTGCAGGGGGTGCTGAAAAAAGCGCATCGCCTGCCGGCGCAGAATGCGGTCAATGTCGTGCTCGCCCTGATCGCCATCGGCCTCGGCGGCGCCATGGTTGCCATGGCACCGGCCCAGCCGGAGCTGATCTTCGGCTTCTTCGCCGTCGCCCTCATTCTCGGCCTCGTCGTCACGCTGCCCATCGGCGGCGCCGACATGCCCGTGGTGATCTCGCTGTTCAACGCGTTCACGGGCCTGGCGGTCGGTTTCGAAGGCTACGTGCTGGGCAATCCGTCGCTGATCATCGCCGGCATCGTCGTCGGTGCAGCCGGTACGCTGCTCACGCAGCTGATGGCCAAGGCCATGAACCGGCCGATCTCCAACATCCTCTTCACGCCGATGGTGGCGAGCGGCCCGGGTGAGGCGATCAGCGGCTCGATGAAGGAGCTCTCCGGTCTCGATGCGGCAGCCATGATGCGCTACGCCAGCAAGGTCATCATCGTGCCGGGTTACGGCATGGCCGTGGCGCACGCCCAGCACAAGGTGTGGGAAATGACGTCGATCCTCGAGGAAGCCGGGGTCGAGGTGAAGTTCGCCATCCACCCGGTGGCCGGGCGCATGCCGGGGCACATGAACGTGCTGCTGGCCGAGGCCGGTGTGCCCTACGACAAGATCTTCGACCTCGACGAAATCAACGGCGAGTTCGGCCAGGCCGACGTGGCGCTGATCATCGGGGCGAACGATGTGGTCAATCCGAGCGCCCGCACCGACAAGGCCAGCCCGATCTACGGCATGCCCATCCTCAACGCCGATCAGGCGCAGAACGTCATCGTCATCAAGCGTGGCAAGGGCACCGGTTACTCCGGTGTCGAGAATGCGCTGTTCTATACCGATAACTGCCGGATGCTCTACGGCGATGCCCAGCCCATGGCCGGGGAAATCATTCAGCATTTGAAAGCAATGGGCTAAGGACAAACGTAACTCACCTGTTGCTACCAATTGACCATGCGATTCTCGTATCTGAAAGCCAGATTTCATTGGGGCTGGTTACTGAAGCGTATTTAGAGTGTCTCTCCTCTGCTGGCACGTTACTCCTCTTGCGGACGTGTTAGTGGCTTTGCCGATTCGGGAAAATGTTTCTCGAATCGGCATTTTTTTGGATGCAGTCTGCTTGAAGACTGAAAATGTGGCTCCCATACAGCGAACCGCTAGCGTCGTTCCGAGACCGTCTTGACCGTTAGATTTTGAGATCGTGGAAAGCCAGGCTCAGGGTGGTGGCGTCAAAATGTGCGGGGCTAAATGAGTTGCCGTACCATTCGCGCATTTGTTGGAGTTCGGGATAGTTGGGGGCGACGATGGCGAAGACGAAATCTGCGTAGGCTGTCGCGCCACCGACATCTTCGGGTAGCGCCGCATTGGTACCGCCGAGGCATAGGGCGCGGTATGATAGTTCAGGATTCCCGAGCAACTTCTTCTCGACCTTGATGCGGTTTTCCCTGCCTGAGCGCGATCAAGATTCCAGAACGTCGCATCGATACGGTTAATCTGGGGTTAGGCAATTCTTGGGAGGATCTTACTCTGGTAGGTCTCTGGGTTAATGCCGTTGATTTTTGCAATGCAGATCAGACAATACATGTTGGTCGCTGGCCAACTGCATCGGAGTCGCCGAACAAATAGTTCTTCCGGATATCGAATTGTTTCGATAACCGGAAGAACTGGCTCTTTGCCGGCAGCCTGCGAGCACTGAAAGTGAACCGCCGCGATCATGAGTTTGATCCGAGCGACAATGCTCAACGGCCACTATCCACTCCTCTATCAGATGTTGGCTATCGTTACTGTTCGGGTGTTGAGATAGGCCTCTAGCGCCTCAGGACCGCCTTCCGTGCCATAACCGGAATCCTTGATCCCGCCGAACGGCATTTCCGCAGACGGCATGGCCGGTTGGTTGATCCACAACATACCGACTTCGATGCCTTGTGTCAGCAGGTTGGCATTCTTCAGCGAACGGGTGAAGGCGTAGGCGGCCAGGCCATAGGCTAACCGGTTGGCTTCCCTGATGGCCTCCTCAAGTTTGTCGAAACTGCGGATGCCAATGATCGGACCAAAGGGCTCATCATTAAACAGCCGGGCACTCAGCGGGACATTCGCAAAGATGGTCGGCGCAAAGAAATTTCCTACCTCGCCGATTCGGTTCCCTCCTGCCAGAAGGTTTGCACCGGATTTTAGGGCATCCTGGACGAACTCATCCATAGCAACCAGGCGACGCGGATTGGCCAGCGGCCCCATTTTTGTTCCCTCAATCATACCGTCGCCAACCTTGATGTCACTCGCATGCCTAGCCATCGCTTTGGCGAAATCCTGAAAAATGCTCTCGTGCACCAGGAAGCGCGTCGGCGAAATGCATACCTGACCAGCATTGACGAACTTCGACGCAATAGATGTCTTGATAGCTAACTCTAGGTCCGCATCCTCGCTGATAATTACCGGCGCGTGCCCGCCAAGTTCCATCGTTACCCGCTTCATGTGCTGGCCGGCCAGCGCCGCCAGTTGCTTGCCGACCGGCGTCGATCCGGTGAAGGTAACCTTACGGATTACAGGATGAGCAATCAGGTAGCGCGAAATCTCGTCTGGACTGCCGTAGACAAGGCCGACCGTGCCGGCTGGAACTCCCGCATCGACAAAAGCCTTGATCAGTGCGGCCGGAGCAGCTGGGGTCTCTTCCGCCGCTTTGACCAGAATCGAACAACCTGTGGCAAGGGCCGCCGCGAGCTTGCGTACGACCTGATTGATCGGGAAATTCCAAGGCGTGAAGGCCGCCACTGGTCCGACCGGATCCTTCAGCACCATCTGGCTCGTTGACTGGCGGCGTGATGGAACGATACGGCCATAGACTCGCATGCCCTCGTCAGCGAACCATTCGATGATGTCTGCCGCGGCCATTGTCTCCATTTTGGCCTCGGCCAGTGGTTTGCCTTGCTCCTGGGTCAGTACCGCGGCAATTTCCGGAGCGCGTTCGCGGACTAGCGCCGCGGCTCTACGCATGGTCTTGGCCCGCTCGAAAGCCGACTTGTTACGCCACGCTTCAAAGCCGCTGGCGGCGGCAGCCAATGCCCGGTCAAGGTCCGCGATACCGGCATGGGCGACACGACCAATCTCCTGATCTGTAGCCGGATTGAGGACAGGAATGCTGCGACCGTCGGCTGCATCTTCCCAAGATCCATTAATCAATAGCTGCGTATTCGGGTAATTCATTAAAAACTCCAGAAAAAATGACAGGTCGCAAAAAAATTCAATAACTCATTCAGGCCACGATCTAAATAATATTACTCTGATGCTGCTATGAATCGGCTGTGAACGTCATGTTGGTGACCCGAGCATAGATAGTACTGATGCCCCAATTTTACGGTCGAGCAGATATGGGGCAATCGGCAGGCTATGGCATGAGTCCCATGGTCGGCCAATTTCACTTTCAGTCGTTCCGAGTCATAGGTCTGTCTCGTGTGCTCACGACGCCAGCTTAATTACATGATCGGCCGGACTCTACTATTTCCAGCCTACTTTTCTTTCGGACAGTGTTCATTGTTGACACGCTTTGTATCTATGAGTATATTCAAAAAACAAACAACCGATTGTTTGTTTTTGGCCGGGTTTAAACCAAACCTATGAAGGAGACAGGAAGATGACGGAAAGAAAAATAGAGGTGGTAGTAGAGGAGGGTGCTCCCTCAACCGATGAACTGAAGAAGGAGTTTGGCCGGGATATCTACCGTGATTTTGACTA
>JAQTZQ010000272.1 GCA_028687645.1 Rhodocyclaceae bacterium | reverse complement strand
TGGAAGCTGCGTGACACGGCGCCGTAGTAGCGCTCGCTGCGCAGGGTTTTTTCGTCTGCGCCGGTGCTGTCCTGCTGCTTGATTTCGGCGCGCAGACTCACCACATTGCCCTCCACGGCCACCTGGATGTCTTCTTTGGGCACGCCCGGAATTTCGGCCTGCACGGTGTAGGCGTCGCCGCTTTCCTTCACATCCACCTTGATCTGGGCTGGTGTTGGCAGGCCATCGCCATGCAGGGGCTTGATGTAAAAACCAGGGGCCACATCGCGGAAAAAGTCGTCAAACAGACCGCCGCGTGTCATCAGTGCATTCATGAGATTCTCCTTCTTCAACAGTGCTTTGGGTGAGCGGCCCGCAGCCCCCGTGGCGGCAAGCCTCACTGCTGAAAATAGGGTTCAGTGCGCAGATTTCAAGCCCGGACAAGGACCAAATCCCTGCGCCTTATTGGCCGTTGATGGCCAGCAACTCGACTTCAAACAGCAGCGTGGCGTTGGGCGGAATCACACCCCCGGCGCCGCGTGCGCCATAGGCGATCGACGCGGGACAAGTCAGCTTGGCCTTGCCGCCGACCTTCATGCGCTGCACGCCTTCGGTCCAGCACGGGATGACGTTGGCCAGCGGGAATTCAATCGCCTTGTTGCGCTTGTACGAGCTGTCGAACTCCTTGCCGTCCGGGAAGGTGCCACGGTAGTTGACCTTGACGGTGTCGCTGGCCTTGGGGCTGGCGCCGCTGCCGTCCTTGAGCGACTTGTAGACCAGGCCGCTGGCCGTGACCACGGCACCGGCCTCCTTGGCCGAGGCGGCCAGCGTGGCGTCGGCGGCTTGGGTGGCTGTGGCAAAAGACAAGGTGGCGGTCAGAAGGGTGAGGTGAAGAAGTTTTTTCATAAGCTTGAGGTGGATTGAAAACGATGGTGCATCAGCAGGTTTTTAAGGCTTCATTTCAGACCGCAGCCATCAGGTTTCCATAAGGAATGCGCAAGCCGGTATGCAGCTTTTGTGATCTATGTGGCGCAACTCACGGGTCGTATTGCCTTTGCGGGATAGGATCGTAGTTAAATATTTTTGTGAATATCCTTCGCTGCCTCAAGTCCGCTCTTGCCTGCTGAGATGGCCCATCGAAGTGGGACTGAGGCCAAATGTCCTAGTCCTCGACGATACCTTAACCCCAAGAGTGAAAGGATAACCACCAGGAGGTGCGCAAAGATGTTCATCCGAGTGAGCCACGTTTGTGCATTTAAATACTCTTTATGCACGGAGGCCAATAACTTTTCGGCGACATCTTTTGTCTGTGGGTAGCTTTGGATATCTGTTTTTTCTTGTTTTGATTGCGCTAATAGAGACGCATATTTTTTATAGTTGGCTTCGTATTCAGGATCCAACGCTTCGATGCGGTCGCGAGAAGCCTCGCTGTAATATTCAATCGGAAGCCAATTGCAGATTTCACGCATTCTGCTCGTTGATTTTTTGAATTCCAGATCGTTTGATTGGGCCACATCTTGACGTGCGGATTCACATTTTTCAACAGATCTTTCAAGGTTGCGAACGAACCCGCCGCGCCCCTCCGACCAAACCAAAGCGTTAATGAGCGTCTTCTGGAAGAATCCACCGAAGTCGCCCAGTTGCCGAAAGTCGAGTTGCAGGTGCATGACGATCAAAAAGGTGAATACTATTAGCAGGCCAAAATAGCCCTTTGCTTTACCGTGCGGGTCCGGTTTTTGCTCCGAATCGAGATCATTTTCATTTTTTGACATATTAAGTTTTTATCCTCATATTGCGGGTTAAACTTTTCCCCTTTTGGTATGTTCTTCAGTCTCTATTTTTATTTAAGTATTGCTGTTACTTCTTTTTTCGCAAGTTCAAGGGCAATTTCTTCATCCTCTTTAGTAATGTGTCCGGATTTACGTAAACTAGCATAGACTGCGATACACTTATTCATGGTGCGATACCTTGTTTTGGGATTTTTTAAATCAACATCGTCAGCAGTTGTATTCCACGCCCGATTCACTATATCCGGTGCCGACCGCTCTCCGTACTTCTCAAGAGCTATTGTTCGATAGTAGATTTGAAACAGGTTGCTCGCGAGGTCGTGTCGCTCTTCAATTCCAAGAGAGTCAGCCTTGCGGCTAAGCGGAATTTCGAAGATGCCACTCGTTTTTCTAAGCAAGGGCGAGCACATCGCCCCCCTTTTTGCATTTGAAGCAGCATCTAACTCGTTGATGAATACCCCTCCACTAGCCGCGCTCGCCGCGGTTGCAAATAGCGCAAAAAGAAGTGCATTGCGAAACTGAATGTTAAACATATTGCCCTTCGTGATGAAATCAGTTTATCGCAGCCTCAGTCTCAGCCGGTGAGGTTGGTTTTTCTGCGACCCTAGGTTCCCAGTAGCGCATGCATGTCAGCGGCATAGTCCTCGTAGGAACGCCAGCCCACCAAGCTTGTGATGTTGCTCGAAAGGCTGGTTAGATATGGGTTATTCACGTCAAACGCTGGATCGGCAAATTCTTGGTTTCCACCGTACCCCCGTGCCGTAGCAAGCAGTCGGAGTATCGATGCGCTTGGCTCTCGAAGCGCATCGTCGTTGAAGTGCGTATGCTGATTTCGCGCCGCATAGATGACCAGGCCTAGTGGCACAGTTCGCACACGACGGCCGATGCAATACTTCGCGTGTTTGCTCTTGATCGAACTTGGCAATCCTTGCGGAACTTCTGAATTTTGGCCGTATATCTCAAGCGCCTTGCCTGCAACTTGGAGCACTGCTCCACACAAGGTGTCGAGCGCAAAGACCTCAGCAAGAAAGCTCTGCTCCGCAGCGCGAGCCGCCGCAAGTCGTTCTGCGTTCGTCTGCTTCCAGTCTTCAAACTCGGCGTCCTGCTTTGGCCCGTATGGTTCCGATGTAAGGAACGTGACCCCAGTAGCCACTCTAAGGATGGATATGTACGATTCGATCCCCTCAAATAGGAGTTGGACAGCCGTCGCTGTTAAGCGGAGATAGTCGGCGGCAGTCTGCATTCTGAGTACATCTTAAGAAACTTCCCCAGCAGCCCTGACAAATCTGATATTTGAAATCATCCTGAGGAGGTTTCCTGTGGTGTAAGTTGAAAGTCCAGTTGGTGAGCCCGACGAGTGAGATTTTGCACCACTCTTTGACGGTAGTGCTCTTCGTATTCGTCCTGCCCGGCATTGACAAAGGCTTGCCCCCTGTTCAGCATGAAATAGACCAGTCGGGCCAGCCGGACTGAATTACACCAGCAGCGCATTCACCCGCTTGACATAAGCCGCCGGATCCGCCGGCAGACCGCCCTCGGCCAGCAGCGCTTGGTCGAACAAAATGTGCGCCAAGTCGTTGAAGTGCACCGAGCCGTCGAGTTTTTTCACCAGCGGGTGTTCGGCGTTGACTTCAAGCACCGGTTTCACGTCGGGTGCCGCCTGGCCGGCTTGCTTGAGCATGCGCGCCAGTTGCGTGCTCATGCCGTGGTCCTGCACCACCAGGCAGGCCGGGCTGTCGACCAAGCGGGTGGTCACACGCACGTCTTCGGCCTTGTCTTTCAGGGCTTCTTTCAGCATGGCCAGCATCGGCTTGAAGGTTTCGGCGGCTTCTTCCGCGGCTTTTTTCTCGGTCTCATCCTGCAGCTTGCCCAGGTCCACGGCGCCCTTGGCCACGCTTTGCAGCGGTGTGCCGTCGAAGTCCTGCAGGTAGTTCAGCGCCCACTCGTCGACACGGTCGGTCATCAACAGCACTTCGATGCCCTTTTTCTTGAACACTTCCAGCTGCGGGCTGTTTTTGGCGGCGGCCGCG
>JAQTZQ010000271.1:2345-3802 GCA_028687645.1 Rhodocyclaceae bacterium | reverse complement strand
AGCAAGATGATGCAGGGCGAGCGCGACAAGCTGCTGAAGATGGAGGGCAAGCTGCATCAGCGTGTGGTCGGGCAGGATGAGGCGGTGCGTCTGGTCGCCGATGCCATCCGCCGTTCGCGGGCCGGCCTGTCCGACCCGAACCGGCCCTACGGCTCCTTCCTGTTCCTTGGCCCGACCGGCGTCGGCAAGACCGAGCTGTGCAAGGCACTGGCCGAGTTCATGTTCGATGCTGAGGATCACCTGATCCGCATCGACATGAGCGAATTCATGGAGAAACATTCGGTCGCCCGCCTGATCGGCGCGCCGCCGGGCTATGTCGGCTACGAGGAAGGCGGCTACCTGACCGAAGCAGTGCGTCGCAAGCCGTACTCGGTGATCCTGCTCGACGAGGTCGAGAAGGCTCACCCGGACGTCTTCAACGTGCTGCTGCAGGCGCTGGACGATGGTCGGATGACTGACGGGCAGGGGCGCACGGTCGACTTCAAGAATACGGTGATTGTCATGACCTCCAACCTCGGCAGCCAGATGATTCAGCAGATGGCCGGCGACGATTACGGCATGGTCAAGATGGCGGTGATGGCCGAGGTGAAAACCTATTTCCGTCCCGAGTTCATCAACCGCATCGATGAAGTGGTGGTCTTCCACAGCCTCGACGAGAAGAACATCGCCGGCATTGCGAAAATCCAGCTCGGCTATCTCGAGAAGCGCCTGGCACAACTGGAGATGGGCATCGTCGTCGAAGAAAGTGCCTTGCTCGAACTGGCCAAGGCTGGCTTCGACCCGATGTTCGGTGCCCGGCCGCTCAAGCGCGCGATCCAGCAGCAGATCGAGAACCCGCTGGCGCGGGCCATCCTCGAAGGTAAATTCGCCGCCAAGGATGTGATTCGCGTCAGTTGCGATCCGGCGACAGGGGGCATCATGCGTTTCGCCAAAGCTTGAAAATTGCGCAGCTGATGCAAAAGGGCGAGGCCGGCAAGCCTCGCCCTGGCTGTTTTCAGCGGACGAAATTGGTCAGCAATTGCCTTTTTTGGCCTGCCCTGGCGGGCAGTGGCCGCCCGCTTGGTGCGGAACGCCTGGCCCGGATCGGCCGGTGTAATGTTTTTCGCCACGCGGGCCATGGTGTTTCTTCCAGTAACCAGGATCACGCCAGTCATGACCATCCCAGTAATAGCCGCGGTCGTTGCGCGAGCCAAAGGTGACGCGGACACCAGGCGCATCAATCCGGACAGTGCCGAGATTGACGTTGATATCGACCGCGCTGGCCAATATGGGGGCTGTTGCAACCATCGCTGCGAAAATGATTTTCTTCATGCGCAATTTCTTTCTGGATGCTTGACGTTAATGCGTGGAAGCTTATAACGGACACTCTTTATTGTGCACAACAAGGATCAAAAAATGCGGGATGAGCTGACGCAATGGCAGGAACGGCGTCTTGCCGAACTCGCCGGCCCGGACAG
>JAQTZQ010000271.1:0-2245 GCA_028687645.1 Rhodocyclaceae bacterium | reverse complement strand
CTGTTGCACGCAATAATCCAGATTCAAGTCACTTCCACCTTTGCTGGAATGAGCACCTGAACAGCATTGAAACAGGAATAACACCATGACCAGCAGCCAACAACGCGCCGCCCTGCAACGCCAGATATGGCAAATCGCCAACGATGTACGGGGTGCTGTGGATGGCTGGGATTTCAAGCAATATGTGCTGGGCACCCTGTTCTATCGCTTTATCAGTGAAAACTTTGCCACCTACATCGAAGGCGGTGACGACAGCATCCACTATGCAAAACTGGACGATGCGGTGATCACCCCGGAAATCAAAGACGACGCCGTTAGAACCAAGGGCTATTTCATCTACCCCAGCCAGCTGTTTGCCACCGTCGTCGCCACTGCCAGCACTAACGAAAGTCTGAATACCGATCTGGCCGGTACCTTTGCCGCCATCGAAAGCTCCGCCAACGGCTACCCATCGGAGCAAGACATCAAAGGCCTGTTTGCCGACTTTGACACCACCAGCAACCGCCTTGGCAATACAGTGAAGGATAAAAATGCACGTTTGGCCGACGTGCTCAAAGGCGTAGCCAAGCTGGAATTCGGCGATTTTGAAGATAGCAAAATCGATCTGTTTGGCGATGCCTACGAGTTCCTCATCTCCAACTATGCCGCCACGGCCGGGAAGTCCGGCGGCGAGTTTTTTACCCCGCAGCATGTGTCCAAACTGATTGCCCAGCTCGCCATGCACAAGCAAAGCAGCGTCAACAAAATCTACGACCCGGCCTGCGGCTCCGGCTCGCTGCTGCTGCAAGCCAAAAAACACTTTGACGCCCACATCATCGAAGACGGCTTTTTCGGCCAGGAAATCAACCACACCACCTACAACCTGGCGCGGATGAACATGTTCCTGCACAACATCAACTACGACAAGTTCGACATCCAGCTCGGCAATACCCTGATAGCCCCGCATTTTGGCGATGACAAACCCTTTGATGCCATCGTCTCCAACCCGCCGTATTCGGTGAAATGGATCGGCAGCGACGACCCCACCCTGATCAACGACGACCGCTTTGCCCCGGCCGGCGTGCTGGCGCCCAAATCCAAGGCCGACTTTGCCTTCGTGCTGCACGCTCTCAGCTACCTCTCCGCCAAGGGCCGCGCCGCCATCGTCTGCTTCCCCGGCATCTTCTACCGGAGCGGTGCCGAGCAGAAAATCCGCCAATACCTGGTGGATAACAATTACGTGGAAACGGTGATTTCTCTCGCGCCCAACTTGTTTTTTGGCACCACCATCGCCGTCAATATCCTGGTGCTGTCCAAACACAAAACCGACACCAACACCCAGTTCATCGACGCCAGCGGCCTGTTCAAGAAGGAAACCAACAACAACACGCTGACTGATCAGCACATCGAAGACATCATGCAGGCCTTCGACAGCAAGGCAGATGTCGCGCACTTCGCTAAATCGGTGAGCTTCGAAGCCATCGCCGCCAACGACTACAACCTGTCGGTCAGCAGCTACATCGAAGCCAGGGACAACCGCGAAGCGGTGGATATTGCGAAGCTCAACGCCGAACTAAAAACCACCGTCGACAAGATTGACCGCTTGCGAGCCGATATTGACGCCATCGTCGCCGAGATTGAAGGAGAGGCCGCATGATTCTGGAAAACAAGCTCAACATCACTGACCAAATCGAACTGGCCAAAGCCGAAGAGAAAATCAGCAAGCAAAAAGCCAAACAACTATTTGACTCTGGCGACATCCAAAAGGTCGAGGTTGGCCAATTTGCCGGGCTTGCTTTTATTCATGACTATCTGTTTGGGGAAATTTACCCCTTCGCCGGAATAATCCGCGACGTGAATATCGCCAAAGGCAATTTTCGCTTTGCCCCGGTGATGTACCTGGAAGTATCGCTGAAACACATTGATGCCATGCCCCAGGGCTCGTTTGAGCAAATCATCGAAAAATATGTGGAAATGAACGTGGCCCACCCTTTCCGCGAAGGCAATGGCCGCGCCACCCGCATCTGGCTGGATCTGATGCTCAAAAAGGAAATCCGGCAGGTGGTGGATTGGAACCGGGTCGACAAAGAAGACTACCTCTCCGCCATGCAGCGCAGCCCGGTCAAAGACCTGGAAATCAAATTCCTGCTCAAACAAGCGTTGACCGTAAAAATCGACGACCGCACCCTGTTCATGAAGGGTATTGATGTCAGCTATTACTACGAAGGCTATAGCGAATTCAAAACGGAGGCGCTGTAACCGTGAG
>JAQTZQ010000083.1 GCA_028687645.1 Rhodocyclaceae bacterium | reverse complement strand
CGCCCTTCAATCGCTTCCCTCGCTTCGTCCCGTCAGTGGGGTTCGGGGGCTATCGCCTCAAAATCGAAAAAATGGGCCACGGAGCGCTGCGGTGGCTCAGGTCAAAATTTGTGCAACGTTCAGGCTAGATGTAGTCGCTTATCATGCGCAGCAATTCATCTTCGTCGAATGGCTTGCCGAGATAGTGATTGGCGCCAATTTCCATGGCGTAATTGCGGTGCTTTTCGGCAGTGCGCGAGGTGATCATGATGACCGGCAACTGCTTGAGCCGTTGATCGGCGCGGATGTTACGCAACAGGTCGAAGCCGTCCATACGCGGCATTTCAATGTCGGAGAGCACGACGTCGGGCATCACATCGATCAATTGTTCAAGCGCATCGACGCCATCTTTGGCCAGGATCACCTGGTAGCCTTCGCGGGTCAGCAGACGACTGGTAATTTTGCGTACTGTCAGAGAGTCATCGACCACCATCACTGTCGGGATGGTCGACATCATGGTTGCAACCGCTTCCGGGACTGCGGAGTGCACGCCGGTAGTTGGCAGACGAGTGGCCAGTGCCACTGGGTTGAGAATCAGCACGACCTCTCCATCACCCAATACCGTGGCTCCGGCTATGCCAACGACACGCGCCAGTTGGGCGCCGATATTTTTGACGACGACTTCACGATTGCCCTTGAGTTCGTCCACCTGCACCGCAACACGCTGACTGCCGGAACGTAGCAGCAACACCCAGTAACGGCGATGAGCTTCGGGAGCGGCATCGTTATCGCCCAGCAAATGAGGCAAGTAATGGAAAGGGTAGCGCTGACTCAGCCACTGTGCCTCTCCTGCATTACGCAGTTCAGCTAGGGGCTTTTCCTTAAGCTCAAGTACTTGCTCGATCATCGTCGAAGGGATCGCAAAGTGCTGCGCGCCAGCACGAATCAGCAGGGTCTGGGTTACGGCCAGGGTGAGCGGCAAGTAGAGGCGGAAACTGGTGCCTTGGCCAGGCTGCGAGACAATTTCGATCCGCCCGCCGAGTTGTGCAACCTCGGTTTTGACCACGTCCATTCCCACGCCCCGGCCCGAGACCTGGCTTAGTTCGCTGGCGGTGGAGAATCCTGGTTCAAAGATAAATTCGTAAAGTTTCGCTTCGCTGATTTCACTGCCGGCGGCCAGCAAGCCTGAAGATTCAGCGCGCGTGCGAATACGTTCCTGATCCAGACCACAGCCGTCATCACTCATGGCGAGGATGATTTCATTACCTTCCTGAGTCAGGGCAATGGTGATTTCGCCAGCCTCGGATTTGCCGGCGGCGAGGCGAGCTTCTCGTGTTTCAATACCGTGGGTGACAGCATTACGCAGCATGTGTTCGAGCGGCGCCATCATTTTGTCGAGCACCGAGCGGTCGAGCTCGACCTGGCCGCCTTTGAGTTCAAGATTGGCGCGCTTGCCGACTTCCTTGGCGGTTTGTCGGACAATACGATACAGGCGCTCAGTCTGGCTGGCGAAAGGCAACATGCGCACGCCCATCAATTCTTGCTGCAGGCTGCGATTGAGGCGGGATTGGGCGATCAGTGCGGCATTGGCGTCGTCGAGATTCTTGAGCAGGCTTTGCTGAACGGTGGCAACGTCATTGACGGATTCGGCCATGAATCGTGTCAACTCTTGAAAGCGCGTGAATCGGTCGAGTTCAAGTGGGTCAAAATCGGCTTCGTCTTCGTTGCTTTGTGCAACCCGCGCCTGAATTTGCCCTTCGGCCTGAATTTCGATTTCACGCAACTGGCGGCGCAAACGAATCACGTTTTCTGTCAAGTCGAGCAACGAGGTTTTGAGACTGCGCATCTCCCCTTCAATGCGGGTGCGTGCAATTGACAATTCACCGGCTTCGTTGACCAAGCGGTCTACCAAATCGGCGCGGACACGTAACGTGGCTTGCTGGCCACTTTCAATGTCCTTTTCGGCGCCCATGTCGACTGCGATTGCAGCGTTTTCAGTGGGCTGGGTGACGCTGATCGGCACAGTTGGTGCCTCTGGCTCACCACTGCGGATGCGCTCAACTCCTTGCGCCAGCAAGTCACAGCCGCTCTCGATTTCGTCAATAAATGGCGCCGTCACAGCACCGGCGTGCAAGGCATCCTCCACTCGGGTTTCGAGCAGGTGGGTTAGTTCGCCAAGATTCATCGCCCCGGCCATACGGGCATTGCCCTTGAAGGTGTGAAGCAGGCGGGCAATCGCTCGGGGGGCGCCGTCCTGATCCAGCTCGCCACGCCAGAGACGCAGTTGGGCGGTAAGCTCCCCAAGTTGTTCGTCGGCTTCTTCAAGGAAAATCGGCAGTAATTGTTCGTCCAGTTCGTCTTGCAAATGCGGCAGCGGGACAGCTGTAGCACTGGCTGGTGCCGGTGCGTTTTCCGCTGCCGGCGGCGCAGTAATTTCGGCACTGGGCGGTGCCTCTTTTTGCGGCTCAGGTGACTGGGCTGCCGGCAGGAATATTTCGTTCAGCGCAGCGATCAACTGCGTTTGCTCTTCTGGCGCCTGCTGCTGGGCCAAGCCATCGAACATGCTTTCGAGTGTGATGATTGCCTGACGAACTGTTTCCAGCCCTTCAATGCTGTCTGGCCGAGCGGAGTGGCTGCGGCGCAGCAGGGCGTGTTCGAGCGTAATCGCCAGATGGTTGAGCGGCATCAGGCCGACTGTCGCTGCGATGCCCCCCAGCGTATGCGCCGCCCGGGTCATCTCGAAAGTGGTGGGGGCGCCGTTATTGCCATCGAGAACGGCATAGGCATCAAGCAGGGTATGCAGATGATCGCGGGCTTCGGTACAGAAAATATCGTACAGCGTCGGCGCCGGCGGTGTTGAAATTTGGTCGATTTCTGGCGTTGACCGTGATGGCGGCTCTTCGCCGACCAATAAATCCTCTAGCGCTGCTGCGGTGACCTCAAGATGGCTGTCTGCACTACTGTCAGGCACCGGGTTGCTGGTGGCAAGGTCGTCTACAAGAACGCTGAGATCAAAGTGCATGGCCGGAGCCTCGTTGTCAGCCTCGGCGACTGGCAATTCGATCACTTGAATGGGCGCTGCTGACTCAATACTGGCTACGGTTGGTATCGCTTCGGGAGCTTCGCTCTCCAAGCCGCGCAGGCGCTCGGTCAGCGCTACCAGCCCTGACGGGTCGGGTGGTAAGGTTGAATTTTCCAAGGCCACAACCCAGCGCGAGAATAGCGCGTGGGCATCGGCGATCATGCTCAGCAAGTCAGGCGTAACGGCCAATTCCTGACTCAGCCACAGGTTGAGTGTTTGCTCCATGGCCCAACCTGTTTCACCCAAGTCGGTCAGCCCAACCATGCGCCCGCTGCCCTTGAGGGTGTGACTGGCGCGGCGGATCGTCGTCAGCGCCTCCTGGTTCTCCGGCTTGGCCTGCAATAGTGCGAGCTGGTCGGCAATTGTGGCGAGCACTTCATTCGCTTCTTCGAGAAAAATGGAGAGCAGTTCAGCATCAATTGCTTCGTGGCTGGATTGCGCCAGATCAAGGGTGGCCGCTGAAGGCCGTGGTGCTTCAATTTGTGGTGCGGCAATTGAGGAAACGGCCTCGCCAATATCCGGCTCCAGTACCTCGCCGGCAGCGATGGCCTGGAGCACGGTCTTGGCGGTTTCGCCCAAGCCCGAATCGGCCACCAAGTCGGCGCCTTTTTGCAGCGATAGCAAATTTTGCGTCAATTCATCGCGCCGGCGCTCATCCTCTGGAGCCGCCCTGTATGCATCGAACAGGCTTTGGGTTTCCTGCTTTTGCTGAACGAGTTGCGATTCAAATGAAGGCACCGCAACAGCTTCAAGCGCTTCTTCTTCGTCTTCAGAGAGTGGCCCGCCAAGACGTTGCAGGAAGTTGTCGTAGCTGGTTTCACCCGCTTTCAGCGCATCAATAAAGAAGCCAAGTTGAGAGAGCTGCTGGGCAACGCTCTCAAAATCCTCTGCGGCGGGTTGATAGCCCGGCTCGGTAAATCGCTGAATATGCTCGCTACAAGCCTTGAGATCATTGACGGCACCAAAGTGTCCGAGCATGGCCAGCGCGCCGGTGATCTGTTTGATCTGGGTGTCAAGGCCAGAAATATCTTGAGCTTTTTCCGGGTTGCGGAAGAAGGCGTCCAAAGCTTGTTCGATTTGCGCCAGGTTGTTCTGAATCTCGCGACCGACCTGAGCAATCAGCAATCGCTCCTGAGCACGCCGGCTCATTTCGTCAAGCAGCGGGACATCATCGTCGCCGGGGGCCTTGTGACCGCCAACGCAGGCGTACAGCCGTGCCACCATGAGGTCAACCTGCTGAGCGAAATCGCCCCCCAAGCGCCGGAAATTTTCTTGCGCGTTTTGCAGTAAAAGGGTGGCTGTCGCCACCTCCATGGCGACAGCATCGTCGTAGCGTGCGCCATCCTCGCTTAGCCAATTGGCAATCGCCCCATAGCCTTGACCAAGGCGCTTGAGATCGGTATTGCCGATTTCTTCGGTCAGTGTGGCAATGCTGCGTGCGGACTGAACAAAACCAGGCAACGCAGGAAGATTGCCATTGCACACCTTGTTCCAGGCAACCTCAGCGCCGACTAGTGCTTCACGCAGGCGGCGCAAGGCGCCATCCTGAGCGGTGCTAGTTGCCTTTTGAGGGGTGCTGTCGGGAATCAGGCTGCGTAACTGGAAAAGCACTTGCACTTCATCGACGAGCGGGCTGACGCCGGGCGGGGCAAGGGCAATACTGTAGAGCACATCGCGCATTAGACGTTCAGCGACATTGAATGAGCCGCCCTGCAGATGACGAATTTGTGCTTCGATTCGCGCCAAAAGCTGCCGCAGTGCCTTGTCATCATGCGGAATGTGAGGCAGCGCCCTCATTAAACCCTGGGCGACCCACCAGAATGAACGGGCCGTAGCGGTCTCCAGGTTGGCTTCAATGTTGGCCAATGCCTGGTGCATGGGTTCCAATGCTGCTGGCAGCTGCTCCGGCGCCCTTAACCAAATCAGAAAGCCTTTTTGGTAGCGGGTGCGCTCTGCCTTGACCAAGGCCTTGAGCGCATCTTCTCCCCCGGGGGGGGTAGATACATTGCGCTTGGGTGGGCGGTGGCCTGGGTTTGGGTAAAAAAGTTCTGCCGGATTGGGTGCGGGCAAACCACAAGCCAAGGTCAATGCGCTATGCGCAGGGAAGAGGCGCAGGGGCTGGTTGGGCTCGCCAGCAATCAGGTCATCCAGATAGGTTTGAATGGCACCCAGCGCCATTTCGGCAACGCTGACCGCAGAGGTACTGACACGACCTTCTTCGATAGCCAGAAGTAGCGCTTCCAGCCTCTCGGTAACCTGTGTAACGCCATCCAGCCCGACGATTGAGAGCGCACCGTAGACTTGGTGGACATGGGTGCGGCAGAATTTCAGGCCAGAGGCGTCGCCTCTTTGCTGATATTCGCCGAGTGCTGCTTCGGCTCGCCCGAGAGCAAGATCGATTTCCGCCTTGACCCAGGTCAGTGGACCGAGATCGAATTCCGTAGCCGCATTCATCGTTTATCGAAACCCTTATCAACCAACCTTGAAGCCGGCTACCGAACCTTTGAGCTCAGTCGCCAGTGCATTTAGTTCATCAACCGCATCTGCCGTGCGCTGAGTACCGGTCGTGGTTTGTTCGTTAACCCGCAAAATATCCTGCATCAGACGCGCCACTTTGGTCGCCGAATTTGCCTGCCCCTGAGTCGATGCAGAAATATTCTCAATCAGCTCGGAAAGATTGTTCGAGACCTGACCAATTTCAGCCAGTGCCTGTCCGGCTGCGTCAGAGAGCTTGGCACCCTCAACCACACCACGGGTCGATTCTTCCATCGCCGAGACTGCATCCTGAGTGTCAGTCTGAATGGTTTTTACAATTGCCGAAATTTGCTTGGTTGCTTCAGCGGAGCGTTCGGCCAGTCGCTGCACCTCTTCCGCTACGACAGTAAAGCCGCGCCCGGCATCGCCAGCGGAAGCCGCCTGAATTGCCGCGTTCAAAGCCAGTACGTTGGTTTGCTCAGTAATGTCAGAAATCAGTTCCACAATCTCGCCAATTTCCTGCGAGCTTTCGCCCAAACGTTTGATCCGTTTGGAAGTTTCCTGAATCTGGTTACGGATTTCGTTCATGCCCTTGATCGAGTCCTGCACAGCCGTCGTACCTTTGACCGCAGCAGCCAATGACTGGCGTGCTACCTGAGCGGATTCGTTGGCGCTGCCCGAAACCTCATTCATTGAGCGCGCCATGTCGAGTGCCGACTGGCCGGCCTCCTGAATCTCATTCGATTGGCGTTCGGCGGCGCCGATCAGTTCTGCCGAGTTCTGGCGGGCAATTTCAGTAGCCAGCGTCACGCGATTTGCTGCGTCATTGATCCGGCCAACCAGTACGCGGAGCTCTTCAATCGTGTAGTTAATGGAGTCGGCAATAGCGCCGGTAACGCTTTCGCTTACGGTGGCCGTTACCGTTAGATCGCCGTCGGCGAGGTCGCCCAACTCGTTCATCAAACGCAAAATGGCGTCCTGATTTTCACGGTTTAGTTGCTCGGTGGCCAGGCGCTCCGTGTCCATGACAGCAGCACGCTTTTGCGCATCGTCAAGGTAAACTCTGACCAGCAGATAGAGCACACCAATCGCCATCATGGCCATGACAATCATCAGGACAACATACATCGCCCGCTCAGCGAGTTCGCTTTGATAGGCCTTGGCCAGTTCATCGCTGGACTTTAGTAGTTCATCGCTGTCGCGGAAAATGCGAGTACCCGCTTGCTTGGCCAGTACGAGCGGCTGAAGACTGAGCAGAATGCTGCTGGTCGCATCTTCATACTCTTTGAATGCTGTTTCCAGATTTTTTAGCTTCTCGCGGGCCTCTGTGCTACTTACGTTCTTGCCGACTTCTTGCACCTGATCACGGAAAGTATTCGTGTCTTTGGCGAGCAGGATAGCGACCTCAGGGTTGATTTCATCGTCGACCAGAAGAGCCGCCGCATTTTTTGCGATTCGCTGGGTCAGCATGACCAACTGGTTGGCACTCACGATGTCGCGTGCACTGCCACCTGCCAGTAATTTTTCAGTAACAATTTGCTCGCTCAGCTCCAGCAAATCGCCATTTTTTTGCACAATGAGCGCCACATTTTTGCCGAGTTCAACCAGATTTTTTTCCTGATTGATCAAGGCTAAAGCATCTTTGTCGGTGGTCGCCCAGCGCTCGCTCAGGGCATCGATCTGTGGTTGTACAGCAACGGGAGACGGGGGTACTTCGACGCCACTGATTTCACCGCCAGATCTAAGCTTTTCCAGCAACTCGGCAAAGGTTGCGTGTGATTCCTTGAGCTGGGCAAAAGCGCCGGTTTTGCCTTGCAGGGCGAGTGAAGATGCCTTGGCTAGCCGCTGTGACAGCATGCGCATTTCGCCGGAGGCTGAAATATAGGCGGTACCGTGGAGTGACTCACGATTGTCGTGATAAACGAGGGCGGCAATCAATAGCAGGAGCAGCAGGAAAAAGGCGCCCAAGGTCTTCATCGCCTGGGTTGCGGATTGTCTGGCCAAAAACCCCGGCAAAGTCGATGGTGCCGTAACTGCAGCGCCCGGGGAAGGATTTTTTAAACCTGATGCCATTACTATCTCCACTCTGGCTGACCGAGTCAGACCCCAATATTAATGAATTCGTGATTCTCAAGCAGCGCCCGCACCGATAATTTGCGCCATATTTTGCCCTGCCGATCGGAAAACCGAGCAACCTCCCAAGGTGCTGCGCCCGAGTCTGCTACCTCGGGGCTGAAATCGTCGGGATTTTTCAGGCCAAGCATGCGCGATACCAGCAACGAGGCGTTGGTGCCGTAGCGAGTGCCGACCAGCAGCAAACGAGCATTGTTGTTGTGTGCGGTTGGCGCACCACCGCAGAACATCGAAAAATCGACCACCGAGTGCAAATTGCCACGAATGTTGGCAACGCCAGCAAACCATGGGTGAGTTAGCGGTACTTGCGTCAAGCGCGGGGTTTGAATAATTTCACCGCTATCCGTCAGATCGATCAACCAGAAGGCTTCGCCCGCCTGCAGCCCAAGCCAGGATGAGGCACCCTGACCTTTGGCCGCACTGGTTAGTCGTTCGGCAAGGTAAGCCTGGAAATCACGAAGGCTGGTTTTTTGGGCCATGTGTCAGGGTAGCGCTGCAACTCTCTGCAATAGCTCGGCACCGTTCAAAGGCTTGACGAGGTAATCAATGGCGCCTTGGCGCAGCCCCCAAATCTTGTCGGTTTCCTGCCCTTTGGAGGTGCAGACGATGACCGGAATGTTCTTGGTTTCTTCAGCCCGGGTAAGCGTACGAGTCGCCTGGTAGCCGTTCAGGCCGGGCATTACGACATCCATCAGGATCAGATCCGGCTTTTCGGCTTTGGCCTTGGCGATACCTTCTTCACCGTTTTCGGCAGTCGATACCTGGTAACCG
This sequence comes from Rhodocyclaceae bacterium, assembly GCA_028687645.1. GTDB lineage: Bacteria > Pseudomonadota > Gammaproteobacteria > Burkholderiales > Rhodocyclaceae > Azonexus. The sequence continues at coordinate 7,522 of JAQTZQ010000083.1, read as the reverse complement.
GCTTTGGTCAACAAGTCGACAGTAAAAAAACGCTCGGTAGGAGAATCATCGACGACGAGAATGTTTTTGACAGGCATGGTGTCTCCGGTGGGACTTTATAAGGATTTACTCGCCTGCTGGGCGAAGCTTGCGACGGTTTGCAGCAGGCTGTCTTTGGTAAAGGGTTTGGTCAGATATTGGTCAGAGCCAACCATACGACCACGGGCGCGATCAAAAAGACCGTCCTTGGAGGACAGCATGATCACTGGCGTCGCCTTGAAACGAGGATTTTTCTTGATCAGCGAGCAGGTTTGGTAACCATCGAGGCGCGGCATCATGATGTCGCAAAAAATGACTTGTGGCTGGTGGTCAGCGATCTTGGCCAGCGCGTCGAACCCGTCCTCGGCGAGAACAACCTGATACCCCGCCTGCACGAGAAATATCTCGGCACTGCGGCGTATCGTATTGCTGTCATCAATGATCATGACCTTGGTGCTGTGCAGGTTGGACGAGTCAGCCAATTTTTTCCCCTCAGCCCCTGCTATCAAGGGCTTCTCCATTGGATCATCATACTACTACGGCTACCCAGGAACATGTTGATTTCTGATGCACCCATGGGCAAACGGTTAGCGGTACCGGATTCGGATAAAATCGCCACCATCTTACCGAACTGCTCAGCCATTCGCCAAATCGTCAGCTCTCCATGACCAACACCCTCCCCGTCATCAAGCCATCCCAGGTTCTGGTTTTTTCTGCTAGCGATCCGTCTTCCGGCGCTGGCGTTCAGGCCGATATTTTGACGCTGGCCAGCCTTGGTTGTCACCCGCTGACTGCGATTACCGCTTTGACAGTGCAGGACACCGTCGGTGTGCACAGCGTGCATCCGGTCGCTGCCGAGTTACTGGAGCTGCAAGCGCGCGCCGTACTGGAAGATATGCCCGTTGACGCCTTCAAAATCGGTTTGCTGGGCAGTGTGGAAAATGTGCTGGCGGTGGCTGAGATTACCGCCGATTACCCGGAGATCCCGCTGGTTTTCGACCCGGTTCTGGCTTCCGGACGCGGCGACGATTTGTCCAGCGAGGATATTATTTCGGCGATGCGCGAAATGCTGCTGCCGCAAACCACGCTGCTCACCCCGAATGCGCCCGAGGCGCGGCGTCTGGCAGAGAGTGACGAGGATGAAAGCGAGCCAACACTCGAAGTTTGCGCCCAGCGTCTGATCGAGATGGGTGCGGAATATGTGTTGATTACCGGCACGCACGAAAATACGCCACAAGTGGTCAACATCCTGTTTGGTGCCGAGGGTGAAATCCGGCGTGATACCTGGGAGCGTTTGCCCGGCAGTTACCATGGCTCGGGCTGCACGCTGGCCTCCGCCATTGCGGGCTGCATTGCTAGTGGGGCTAGTGTCGAAGAAGCGGTTCGTGATGCGCAGGATTACACTTGGCAGGCGCTGGCCAAAGGCTTTCGTGGCGGCATGGGGCAATTTATTCCTGACCGCCTGTTCTGGGCACGCGGCGATGAAGCTGAGGCGTCCGATGCCGAATAAGCTGCACGGGCTTTACGCCATTACCCCGGAGTGCGCCGATCGTCAGCAGTTGCTTGCCCAGGTTGGTGCTGCATTGCAAGGCGGTTGCCGGGTTGTGCAATTTCGTGACAAGACCAGCGCCATGCCTGAACGTGTGGCACGCGCCCGGGCGCTGCGCGAGCTGACCGCGCGTTTTGCTGCCCTGTTGCTGATCAACGACGATCTTGCCCTGGCGCATCTGGTCGGGGCCGATGGTGTGCATTTGGGTCAGGATGATGGTTCGCTGGCCAGCGCCCGCGCCATTCTCGGGCCGGACAAAATTCTTGGTGCTTCCTGCTACGCAGATCTGGCTAGTGCTCAAAAGGCCGAGGCGGCTGGCGCCGATTATGTCGCTTTCGGTGCTGCCTATCCGTCGCCGACCAAGCCAGAGGCGCCGTTGGCCACGGTCGACCTGTTTTTTCGGGCAAAAAACGAGTTGACCGTACCCATTTGCGCTATCGGCGGTATCACGCTTGACAATGCGCAGCCATTGATTGCTGCCGGCACCGCCTTGCTGGCGGTGATTACCGATCTTTTTTCGGCGCCGGACATTGCCGCCCGCGCCACCGCTTACCAATCCCTTTTCGAGGAATATTCCGCATGACTTCCCGCAATCAAGAGCTGTTTGAACGTGCCCAGCGCCACATTCCCGGTGGCGTCAATTCGCCGGTTCGGGCTTTCCGTTCGGTGGGCGGGACGCCGCGTTTCTTTCAAAAGGGGCTCGGCTCGCAGGTTCAGGATGCCGATGGCAAGTGGTACACCGACTACGTGGGCTCCTGGGGGCCCATGATTCTCGGTCATGCGCATCCGGATGTAATCGCTGCCGTACAGGCTACGGTGGTGAACGGCCTCTCCTTCGGTGCGCCGACTGAAAAGGAAGTCGAGATCGCCGACTTGTTGTGCGAACTGGTGCCATCAATGGAGATGGTGCGCCTGGTCTCTTCGGGCACTGAAGCGACGATGAGCGCCATTCGACTGGCGCGCGGTTACACCGGCCGCGATGTGCTGATCAAGTTTGAGGGCTGTTATCACGGTCATTCCGACAGTCTTCTGGTTAAGGCCGGCTCCGGTGCGCTGACTTTTGGCAACCCGTCTTCCAGTGGCGTGCCGGCTGATTTGGCGCAGCACACCATGGTGCTGACTTATAACGACCCGCAGCAACTTGCCGACGCATTCGCTGAACATGGCAGCAAAATCGCCGCAGTGATCGTCGAGCCGGTCGTTGGCAACATGAACCTGATCGTCCCGACACCCGAGTTTCTCAAAGCCATGCGTGAGCAGTGCACCAAGCACGGTGCGGTGCTGATTTTTGATGAGGTAATGACCGGCTTCCGCGTGCATCTCAAGAGCGCCCAGGGTCTTTACGGCATCATCCCGGATTTGTCCACTTTCGGCAAAGTGGTCGGTGGCGGCATGCCGCTCGGTGCTTTTGGTGGCAAGCGCGAAATCATGGAACAGATTGCTCCGCTCGGCCCGGTTTATCAGGCCGGCACCTTGTCCGGTAATCCGGTAGCGACGGCGGCTGGTCTGGCCACACTGAAACTGATTCAGGCTGAAGGCTTCCACGCATCGCTGACGGCCAAAACCAAGGCGCTTTGTGATGGGCTGATGGGCGCGGCGAAAAAACATGGCGTCAAATTCTGTGCGCAGAACGTCGGTGGCATGTTCGGCCTTTATTTTGCCGAGAAATGCCCGGGCACTTACGACGAAGTACTGGCCTGCGACAAGGAAGCTTTCAATCGTTTCTTCCACGCCATGCTCGACGCCGGCCACTATTTCGCGCCCTCAGCTTTTGAGGCGGGCTTTGTTTCTGCCGCTCACAGTGATGCTGACATTGCCGGCACCATCGCCGCAGCCGATGCCTACTTCGCCACGCTGAAGTGAGTTCCACCTCCGCCTGGCTGATCCTGTTCGTCGCAGGCCTCTGCGAAATCGGCTGGGCGGTCGGGCTGAAATATACCGAGGGTTTTAGCCGCTTGTGGCCATCTGCCGCCACTTTGCTGGCGATGGTGGCCAGCGTTGCTTTGCTCGGTTGGTCGCTCAAGGTTTTGCCGCTCGGCACCGCTTATGCGGTGTGGACAGGTATTGGCGCGGTCGGCACAGCAATTCTCGGGATGTTTTTGTTTGGCGAGTCGCGCGAGGTGGCGCGGCTGGTTTGCATCGGACTGATTGTGGCCGGCATCGTTGGCCTCAAACTACTGACACCTGATTAACTCAGCCAGCCCTTTTTGCGGAAGAACCAGAAGGGGGCGATGACTGAAGCCAGCATCAAGGTCAGCGAGAAAGCGTAGCCGTACTCCCACTCCAGTTCGGGCATGAACTTGAAATTCATGCCGTACACGCTGGCGATCAAGGTCGGCGGTAGCAAGCCGACCGACACCACTGAGAACAATTTGACGATCTTGTTCTGGTTAATATTGATGAAGCCGACCGTGGCGTCCATCAGGAAATTGATCTTGCCGAACAGGAACGACGTGTGGCCGTCGAGCGACTCGATATCGCGCATGATCTGGCGTCCGTCTTCCAGTTGATTGGTGCTCAGAAATTTGCCACGCATTAGAAACGAGAGGGCGCGGCGAGTGTCCAGCACGTTGCGGCGGATGCGTCCGTTAAGGTCTTCCTGACGGGCGATGTCGGCCAGGATGTTGCCCGCCTCGTCGTCGGTGAGTTTGGTGTTGAGCACCTGTTTGCCGACTGATTCAAGATCAGCATAGACATCTTCCAGGCGATCAGCCGAGTATTCAGCATCGGCGGCATAAAGGTCGAGCAGCACGTCGGTGCCGTCGGTGACATAGCCAGGTTGCGTGCGTGCGCGCAGGCGCTGCAGCCGGAAAACCGGGAGTTCTTCGGTACGCACCGAAAACAAAATATCCTTGTGCAGGATGAAAGCCACCGCCACGTTGCGCGATGAACTTTCCAGATCAAGCAGGAAGTCCGAGTGCAAATGGACTTCACCGTTGTCTTCGACATAAAAACGCGCGCTGGCCTCAAGGTCGGTGAGGTTTTGAGGATCCGGCAATTCCAGTCCGAAATGCTTGCCGACCCACTCCCGCACACGCGGCGTTGGTGCCACCAGGTCAACCCAGATCGGCTTGAGGTTGGTGAGCATGGCCGGACGGTCGACGGTGATCTGACTCAGGCGGCCATTGTGCAGTTCAAAGGCATTAACCATCACCTTGTTGCTGGTGTGGTGACCGTCGCCAACCAGGTCTTCGCTGATTTCTTCGGAGAGCAGTTCGAGAATCGAGTCGATGCGCTCTTCGGGAATTTCCTTCCAGGCGATGAGTCGATCTTCTTCCGGTAGGGCATTGATAATGAGGGCCACCGTGACCGTCGGTAGACGGCCAAAAAGGTGCCGTAGCTCGGTGATGTGCTGGCGCTGAACCAGGCTTTCTACAACCCCGTGGCGACCGGAATCCTGACGTCTTGAGACATCTTCAACCAAGCGATGCTTGGCGAGCAAATTTTGCACTTCAGCGAGATCGTCCTTGACGGTATCCGCTTCAGTCAGGTTAGTCGGGTCGCTCATGATTATCTATGCTGCGCTGCGCAATAAGGCGGACATTCTAGCACCGGCCATGCGCCAAAACAGGGCTCATGGAATATCGGCACTGGCCATGCGCGCGGCAATGATTCCGGCTTTTTTGGCCAGCCCCGGCGCGTTGCGATTGCGGTCGTAATAGCGCGGGTTAGGCACCATGCCAGCCAAGCGGGCCGCCTGCTCGCGGCCCAGTTGGGCGGCGCTAATATGGTAGTAATGGCGAGCGGCGGCTTCAGCACCAAAAACGCCGTTACCCCATTCGATGACATTGAGGTAAACCTCAAGAATCCGCTGTTTGCTCCACAGCATTTCGAGCATCAAGGTGATGATCGCCTCTTCTGCCTTGCGGAAATAAGACTTGCTGGGGCTGAGAAAGAGGTTTTTGGCTAATTGCTGGCTGATGGTTGAACCACCCGCGACAAAGCGACCTTTTTTCTGGTTTTTTTCCAGCGCTTTTTGCATGCCCTCCCAGTCGAAGCCTTCGTGATCGACGAACTTGGCATCTTCTGAGGCAACAATCGCACGCTTCAAGTGGCTGGAAATACGCCCGTAAGGCACCCATTCTTTTTTAAGTTTGGCATTCGGGTCTTTTTGACGCAATTCGCCGAGGCGGATTTCCATAAAACGGGTGGTGCCCGGGTTAACCCAGTTCCACAGCAAGACCCAGCCCAATAACCAGAGTTGCCAGACGAGGAATAATCCGACGATGCCAAGGATGCCCCATTTGAGCCAGCGGCCCAGTCGCATCATGCGTTGATTTGGGTGCGCAAATCAGCCAGAACAGCGGCAGTTTCAGGGCGAACCTTGCGCCACAGGGCAAAGGCTTCGGCGGCCTGCTCGACCAGCATGCCGAGGCCGTCGGCACAGCGCTCAGCGCCTTGCGCTCGGGCTTGCTGCATGAACGGGGTGTCGCCTTTGCCGTACATCATGTCGTAAGCCAGACTGCCAGCGGCGAAAATGCCGGGTGGTAGCGGTAGCGTTTGGCCGGCAAGGCTGGCTGAGGTAGCGTTGATGATCAGATCGAAGCTTTTGCCAGCAATTTTGGCGAAGTTTCCGCCGTTGACCGTGATCACCGAGTTGAAAAAGGCAGCCAGCGCCTCGGCTTTGTCGGCGCTGCGGTTGGCGACAAACAGGCTCGCAGGTTGTGCTGCCAACAATGGCTCCAACGTCCCACGGGCAGCGCCGCCAGCGCCAAGCAACAAGATTCGCCGACCAGTAAGATCAAAGCTCAGGTTATGCGTGATATCGCGAACCAGCCCGGCGCCATCGGTGTTGTCACCCAAAACCTCTTCCCCCTCAAAGAGCAGCGTATTGACTGCTCCTGCCCGTTCGGCACGCTGGCTCAGGCGCGAGCACAAGCGAAAGGCTTGTTCCTTGAACGGCACAGTCACGTTGGCACCTCGTCCGCCGGCAGCGATAAAGGCGTGAACGCTGGCGGTAAATCCGTCCAGTGGCGCCAGCCGCTTTTCGTAGTCCATATCCTGCTGCGTAATGGCAGCAAATCGGGCATGAATGGTGGGCGATTTTGAGTGGGCAACCGGGTTGCCGAAGACACAATAGCGGTCAGTCATTTAGTGCTCAGGTGATCGCCCTGGGTGAAGTGCCAGGTGCGGGTGATTTCCAGAACATCGGTGTCACGCCGAATATTCGGTGGGAAAGCGGCGTAAGGTGCAGCCATCTGAACGATGCGACGCGCTGAGTCATCAAGGGTTTTGTGGCCCGATGAGCGGTTGATCTCGATCCGGCTGACCTGGCCGTCAGCCATGATGGTGACGGTCAACAGCAAAGAACCATACAATTTTCCGCGCGCCGAGTTGGGGTAGTTGAGTGTGCCAACCCGCTCGATTTTTTGCCGCCAGTCCTCGATGTACTGTGCAAAGCGGTATTCCTCGGTGCGTGCCCCGATAAATTTTTTACGTGGTCGTTTGTTGTATTCATCGATCGACTTGCTGATTTCACCTTCCAGTCGGGCCATGGCACGCGCTGATTCGGCGAGGTCGAGGCCGCTGATGTTGGGGGTGGGCGTTGGCTGCTCGCTGGCATTTTGTGCCGGTGCTACCGATCTGATGCTTTTGGCTTGGGTCAGCAGCATTTGCTGGCGGGCCTCAAGATCACGCACCCGACGTTGCGTTTGTTCAATGTCGGCACCGGTGTTTTTTTGCAAGGTTGGCGGCAAAGGCGTCTTGGCGCGCCGATTTTCGTCAGTATTGCCGCCGCCATCGAGATTGTTTTGTGCCAGCGCCTGAGCATCACGCGGCTTTGACGCTGACTTGGCATTCACCAAGACAATATCCATTGCCTTTTCGCGCATGGCCTGGCTTGCTTCTGGAAATTTGAAGTGCAGCGTGAGTACGGCTGCGTGCAAAAAAAGAGAAATACCGATACCCAATGCGAGTGGCGACAAGGTCGGCAAAAAAGCCCCCGGGCGCTTGAGA
>JAQTZQ010000270.1 GCA_028687645.1 Rhodocyclaceae bacterium | reverse complement strand
AGCCTGCCCAAAACTCACGCGGAATAAGCCCATGTCGAACGCCAATTTCCAACTGCAACGCGACTCCTACGGTCAACTCGTTTTATGCACCGAAAATGGCGAACGCCACGATGGCGTTACCCCGGTGCGTGCCTTCCCGATTGCCGCGCCGGATGAAGGCATTTCGCTGGTGAATTACGAAGGCCACGAAGTCGCCTGGATCGACAGCCTCTCTCAACTGCCGCTCACCATCGCCCAGTTGATCGAAGAAGAACTGGCCAGCCGCGAGTTTGTGCCGGAGATCGAGCAAATCACCGAGGTTTCCAGCTTTGCCTGCCCGAGTAGCTGGCAACTCAGCACCAATCGCGGCCCGGCGACATTGCTACTCAAGGCCGAAGAGGACATTCGCCGCCTCTCGCCAACCCGACTATTGATTGCCGACAGCAACGGCATCCAGTTTCTGGTTCGCGATTTGAGCAAACTCGACCGCCATAGCCGCAAGTTGCTCGATCGTTTCCTGTAACACCGGGTACCCGTGGCGGGTTTGCTGACATTTTTTTGTCACGGGTAATCCATAAGCGCTCTAAAGCGTTAATAATCGCCAACTGCCTCAAATACAACGACACGGCGAAACAGAACTGGGCGACACGAGCATGAAGAAAATCGACATTATTTTTCTGGATACGCTATCTCTGCGAGGTCCCAGCATCTGGACCTACCCACCGGTCATCGAAACCTGGGTAGACATCGGGGCGCTTGAAGACCTTCCCTCAAACAAAATCCCCGGACTGTTCGAGCGCCTTGAGGGCTGGTTGCCGGGGCTGGTTGAACATCGATGCAGCTACGATGAACGCGGCGGTTTTCTGCGGCGACTCCAAGAAGGTACATGGGCCGGGCATATTCTTGAGCACATCGTGCTTGAACTGATGACACTGGCCGGCCTGCCGGACGGTTTTGGCCGCACCCGCGAAACTTCGACACGCGGCGTATACAAACTGGTTGTCTCCAACTTCCATGAAGAAGTGACACGCATGTCGCTGGATGTGGGACGTGAGCTGTTGCTCGCCGCCATCGAAGACCAGCCTTACGATCTCGACGAAGCGATTCGCCTTTTGCGCCGCAAGGTCGATCGCAAATACCTCGGCCCCTCCACTGCGGCCATTGTTCAAGCCGCAGAAAAGCGTGGCATTCCGCACATTCGCCTGCTCGACGATGGCAACCTTGTGCAACTCGGCTACGCTGCGGCCATGCGCCGCATCTGGACGGCAGAAACCGACCAGACCAGCGCCATCGCCGAGACCATCTCGCGCGACAAGGATTTGACCAAGGAGCTAATCTCTTCGGTCGGTGTCCCGGTACCGGAAGGTCGCGAAGTAGAAAGTGCTGACGACGCCTGCGACGCGGCTGAAGACATTGGCTTCCCAGTCGTCGTCAAGCCCACCGATGGCAACCACGGGCGTGGTGTTTTCATCGACCTGATGAACTTCGACGACGTGCGCAAGGCCTACGCCATCGCCGTCGGTGAAGGCTCAGGCGTACTGGTTGAGCGCTCAATTCAGGGTATCGAACATCGCCTGCTGGTCGTTGGTGGCAAGCTGGTTGCGGCCAATCGCAGCGATCTGATCACCGTTACCGGCGACGGTCAATCAACAGTTCAAGCACTGATCGATAGCCAGGTTAACGTCGACCCGCGCCGAGGGACAACTGAACTCCATCCGCTATCCATCATCAAAATTGATACCGCTGCAAAAATCGAACTGGAGCGCCAGGGTCTTGTTAGCGAGAGCGTTCCGACCCAGGGTCGCGAGGTCTTGATCCAGCGTAACGCCAATCACGCCTTTGACTGCACCGACGACGTTCACCCCGACACCGCCCAACTGGTTTCTCTCGCCGCGCGCGTTGTTGGCCTGGATATTTCCGGCATTGATCTGGTATGTCAGGACATTTCCCGCCCATTGGGCGAACAAGGTGGCGCCATCGTTGAAGTCAACGCCGGGCCCAGCCTGCTCATGCACATCAAACCGGGTGTCGGCAAACCACGCCCGGTAGGTCAGGCCATCGTAGACAATCTGTTTGCTGCCGGTGAAAGCGGTCGAGTACCGGTGGTTGGCGTCACAGGTACACATGGCCGCAACGTGGTTGCCAAAATGGTCGCCCACCTGATTTATCTCTCCGGCCAGCATGGCGGACTGGCCTGCACTGACGGCATTTATCTGGGCCGCCGTCAGGTGCAAAAATCCAGCGCCGCGAACTGGGAAGGCGGGCGTCGCCTGCTGCTCAACCGCGCGCTGCAAGCCGTGGTGATTGAAAACGGCGCGCCGGTCATTCTTGGCGAAGGCTTGCCTTACGATCGCTGCCAGGTCGGCATCATCACCAATATTGTGCCGGCGGAAGAAGACCTGTCGCGCTGGGACATGCAATTGACCGGCGGCGAGTATTACACCACCCACCGCTCTACCTTCCGCACTCAGGTCGATGTCGTGCTGCCCAGTGGCTACGCAGTGCTCAACGCCGAAGACGAACTGGTCGCCGATTTCGCTGAGCTGTGCGATGGCGAGGTCATCCTCTTTGCCTGCGATGCCACCAACCCGATACTGGTCGCTCATATCGCCGCCGGCAAGCGCGGTGTCACCGTCGTTGATAAACGTATCGTGCTGCGCTGCGGCAGCGATGAAACCAAGCTTTCCCGCCTGGTGGATGCACCCTATATCGGCAAGGCCAAACAGCCCAAACAAATCGCCAATGTGCTGGCGGGTGTCGCTGGTGGTTGGGCTTTAGGGCTAAGCAAGGAAGTTCTGTCGACCGGCATCAAGACCTTTGGCCTTGACGAGATCGACCCTGCTGCCCTGCTCCCCCTGCGCGCCAAACAGTCGCAACCGGCCAAGAAGCCGGCCACCCAACGGAAATAACAAGGATCAAGCGTCATGGACGTTTCCCGTATTCGTGCTCTGCGCGGCCCTAATCTCTGGAGCCGCCACACTGCCATTCAGGCCATCGTCACCTGCGAAGGTGGCGAAGTTGCCATTGCCAATCTGCCGGGTTTTGAAAGCCGCTTACGCGAGCGCTTTCCTGAACTCGGCGATCTGATTCCTTCGGACCACCTGGATACCGTCTCGGTTGCCCACGCCCTCGAATTTGCGGCCCTCGGCCTGCAAGCTCAGGCCGGCTGCCCGGTCACCTTCAGCCGCACCGCCCAGACGGTCGATCAGGGGGTTTATCAGGTCATCGTTGAATACACCGAAGAAGATGTCGGTCGCTTAGCCTTTGAGCGCGCCGAACAACTCTGCATGGCTGCGCTCAACGATACGCCATTTGATCTCGACGCCACGCTCAAGGAAATGCGCGACCTGGACGAAGATATCCGTCTTGGCCCATCTACCGGGGCGATTGTTTCAGCTGCTTTGGCCCGGGGCATCCCGATTCGCCGCCTGACGCAAGGCAGCCTCGTCCAGTTTGGCTGGGGCAGCAAACAAAAACGCATTCAGGCTGCTGAAACCTGCCATACCAGCGCTATTGCCGAATCGATCGCGCAGGACAAGGAATTGACCAAGAAGCTGCTGCACGCCGCTGGCGTTGCCGTGCCTTATGGGCGCCCGGTTGAAGATGAGGAAGATGCCTGGATCGCAGCGCAGGAAATTGGTCTGCCGGTCGTCGTCAAGCCGCAGGACGGCAATCAGGGCAAGGGAATTTCGGTCAACCTGACGACCGAGGAACAAGTCCGCAAGGCCTACCGCGTCGCCAACGATTTTTACGATGACATCATGGTCGAGAAGTTTCTCTCCGGCCACGACTGGCGCTTACTGGTCATCGGCGACAAACTGATCGCCGCCGCCCG
>JAQTZQ010000269.1 GCA_028687645.1 Rhodocyclaceae bacterium | reverse complement strand
AGCACTGCTTCCTGGGCTTGTGTCGGTAGGGGTCTGGCCATGTTGCCTCCTGTCACGCATTTCCAAAATCGCGACACCAAGGGGTAGATATGTCGCGAAAGCCATTATCGCGACATTTTAATGTCGCGCAATGGTTCTGCGACATTAAAGGATGGGATGCCCACTTTATCTCACCTCACGGATTAATTTATCGGAGCCTCGCTCAGAAGCCCCCTTGTAGCGTCGAAATTTACGCACAGACTCAAAGCAAGCACGAGCCAAATATCCTGACAACCGAGTCGGAAATATCCAGCAAATGATGAACGATCCAAAAATGAAGGAACTGATGAAGCAATATCAGCACAAATAGGGTATTCGACCAACGCTATAATTAGCGTTTGCTTATTTTATGGAGAATGCCATGCGACGTTTCATGCTTGCCCTTGCCACCGGCTTGATCGCGCTCAGCGCGCAAGCAGAGATCATTGATATCGATAATGCCGAACTGGAGCGTCTGGCCAAGAGCGGGGTTCCCATCATCGACATTCGCACCCAGCCGGAATGGGAACAAACCGGGATTGTTGAAGGCAGCAAGTTGCTGACTTTTTTTGATCAGAACGGCAAGCATGACGCCCCGGCCTGGCTGGAGAAAGTCAAACCCATCGCCGCGGCCAATCAGCCGGTGATCGTCATTTGTCGCAGCGGCAACCGGACCCAGGCGGTTAGCAACTTTTTGTCGCAGCAGGCCGGTTACAGCAAGGTGTACAACGTCAAATACGGCATCAATCGTTGGCTGAAGGAAGGTCGCCCTGTCACCCAGGCGGCGCCGGTTTTGGCCTCCTGTCGCGCTGACAAGACTTGCTGATTCAGCCAGTTGCCAACAAGCGCTGTGCCTCCTGCGAACGCTGGAGCGGACAGCGCCAGGTTGGCGTTGATGCGGGAACGGTGAGCGTTGAGTCAGAATTCGCCACCGGCCTTTGTCTCGGTGGCCCTTGGGACAACTCCGAACGCCGGGCGCGTTCCGCCTGTGGCCACTGGACGATTTGGCCTTTAGTCGCTGAAGCTTAGCCCGTAGCGCTTAGCCAAGTACAATAGGCAGCCCGATGCTGTGCTCAAGGCTGTTATGTCCTCCCCGTTAAATTCCCTGCTGGCCACTGCTTTTGAACAGCGCCAGGACCTGTTGGCCCAGCTTGAAGCTGAAAACACCAACGCCTACCGCCTGTTTCATGGCAGCGCAGAAAATTGCCCCGGTTTGACGGTTGACCGTTACAACGACCTGTTGCTGGTGCAAAGCTTTCACCAGCCCTTGAGCGCTGAGGAGCGGCAGACGATCAGCGCGTTCTACGCGACAAAAATTCCTGGCATGACTGCCGTTTATAACGACCGCAGCCAGGCCAATTCGCGCATTTGCAACCCGCTGCCGCCGGATGAATTGCTCGCCGCGCAGCAGCAGCGCGTGTTTTCTGAAATCGGTGTGCGCTATCTGGTACAAGGTCGCCATGGCGGACAAGACCCGTGGTTATTCCTCGACATGCGCGCCGGTCGGCGCCGCATCATGCAGGAAGCGGCGGGTAAATCCGTGCTCAACCTCTTTGCCTACACCTGCGGTATTGGCGTGGCGGCGGCCAAAGCCGGCGCAGCGCATGTGGTCAATGTGGATTTTGCTGAATCGAATATCAATGTCGGCAAAGAAAATGCGCGGCTGAATGATCTGCCGATACGCCCACGCTTCGTGCTGAGCGATGCTTTTGCCGCCATGCGCCAGTTGGCTGGCATTGGTCAGCCCAAAGTGGTTCGCCGTAAAAACATGCCGGATTTTCCCAAACTCGAACCACGCGCCTTTGATCTGGTTTTTCTCGATCCGCCGCGATACGCCAAAAGCGCCTTTGGCGTCGTCGATATCGTCAATGATTACGCCGCTTTGATGAAACTGGCGCTGCTCTGCACCCACGAGGGCGGCACGCTGATTTGCTGCAACAACGCTGCCCAGCTATCGCGCGAAGTCTGGGCTGATCAATTGCAACGCTGCGCCAGCAAAGTTGGCCGGACGATACGCGAGATCGAATGGATCGCCCCGGAAGCTGACTTCCCAAGTCCGGATGGCCAGCCACCCTTGAAAATCGCCCTGCTGCGGGTTTAAGCGAGCGTTTAGGCAAAACCGTATGGCCAGCGCCAACCTTGCCGCCCTGTGGCTAACGCTCAAACTGGCCAGCGTCGTCACCGTCTTGCTGCTGCTCATCGGCACCCCCATCGCTTGGTGGCTGGCGCGCACGCGCTCAAAGTTCAAGGGGGTAATCGGCGCGCTGGTCGCTTTGCCACTGGTGTTGCCGCCCACCGTCATTGGCTTTTACCTGCTCGTTGCCATGGGGCCGAACGGCCCGCTGGGGCACCTGACGCAGGCGCTCGGCCTGGGGCTGCTGCCCTTCACCTTCAGCGGGCTGGTCGTTGCCTCGGTTTTTTATTCTTTGCCCTTCGTCGTCCAGCCGATCCAGAACGCTTTTGAAGCCATCGGTGAGCGGCCGCTGGAAGTCGCCGCCACCTTGCGCGCCAGCCCTTGGGATACTTTTTGGTCGGTTGCAGTACCGCTGGCCAAGCCCGGTTTTATCTCCGGCGCCATTCTTGGTTTTGCCCACACCATCGGCGAATTTGGCATTGTGCTGATGATAGGCGGCAACATTCCCGACAAGACCCGCGTTGTCTCGGTGCAGATTTACGATCATGTCGAGGCGCTGGAATACACGCAGGCGCATTGGCTCTCGGGCGGCATGCTGGCTTTTAGTTTTGTTGTGTTGCTGCTGCTTTACACCTTCAAGCCAGCGCGGACTAAGGTGTTATGAGCGACAAAATTCGCGCCAAATTCCGCGTTGACCGTAATGATTTCAAACTGGAGGTCGATTTAAGTTTGCCTGCGCGCGGCGTGAGTGCCTTATTCGGCCATTCCGGCTCGGGTAAGACCACTTGCCTGCGCGCCATGGCCGGGCTGGAGCGGGCAGCGGACGGTTATTTTGCGTTGGGCAAGGAGGTTTGGCAGGATGAATCGCGGGGGATTTTTCTGCCGCCCCACCAGCGCGCGATTGGCGTGGTTTTTCAGGAAGCCAGCCTCTTTCCGCACCTCAGCGTGCGCGGCAATATGGAGTTTGGGCTGAAACGCGCAACGCTTGGCAAACCGCACTTTTCACTGCCGGAAGTGGCCGATTTACTCGGCATATCATCGTTGCTGACGCGCTCGCCCGACCAGCTTTCCGGCGGCGAACGCCAGCGTGTGGCGATTGCCCGCGCCCTGCTGGCCGCGCCCAAAATTCTGCTGATGGACGAGCCGCTGGCGGCGCTTGATCTCAAACGCAAGCGGGAAATCCTGCCCTATCTCGAACGCCTGCATGAAGAACTGGCGATCCCGATCATTTACGTCAGCCATTCCCCCGATGAAGTGGCCCGCCTCGCCGATCATCTGGTGCTGCTCGATGGCGGCCAAGTGGTGGCCAGCGGGCCGTTGAGTGAAACCCTGGCGCGGATTGATCTGCCACCCGCCTTTGCCGACGATGCCGGCGTCGTTATCGAAACGACAGTCGCCGCGCATGAAGCGGACCATTTGACACAACTCGACTTTCCCGACGGCCACATTTTCGTCACCAATCGGCATGAGCCGGTCGGCCATTGCCTGCGCTGTCGCATTCACGCCCGCGATGTCAGCCTGGCGTTAAGCAAGCCACAGGAAAGCAGCATCCTCAATGCGTTCCAAGGCGAGATCAGCGCCATCGCCCCGACCGACACACCGGGCCATGTCTTGGTGCAAATTCATGTCGCCAACACGCCGCTACTCGCCCGCATTACCGAGCGCTCGCGGAAGTCCTTGAACCT
>JAQTZQ010000268.1 GCA_028687645.1 Rhodocyclaceae bacterium | reverse complement strand
ATTGCCACTCATCTTCATAACCAGCAAGGCGGATGGCGTGGGCGATGAAAAATTCAACCAGCACAGGTGGCACGGGCAGGGCACCCAGGCGGGCAGCGGCCAGGTGCGGCTCGCCCTTGGCCTCGCGTAGCGTCGCACTCAGGTTGAGGAAATGTTCACCGGGTAGGAAGGGCGGGCGCAGGCTGAGGCGGATTTCAGCCGCATCTTCGGCCAGTAGCAGCGAGCCGCGACCGCGCAGGAATCGGCTGGCGATGTAGTTGATGCCTTCATCGATCAATGAGGCAGGAATGGCCGTGCGCCTCGCTTCGCCTGCCTGCAACCGGCGTGGATCGTTGGCGGAAAACAGCCAGCGCGCCTGAGCAACGGCTATCGGTGAGATGGTTTCGCCGCGACTGACCAGCGGTTTGTTGTCAACCACCGCGATCAACAATCCCCCGGCTGCCAGCAGGAGCATCAGCAGCGCAGCCAAGAGAAGTCTCACGGTCGACGCGCTTAAACGCCCTGTTTCAGGCTGGCTTCAATGAAGCCGTCAAGATCGCCATCCAACACGCCCTGCGTATTGCCGGTTTCGTAGTTGGTGCGCAGATCCTTGATACGGGATTGATCCAGCACGTAGGAACGGATCTGGTGGCCCCAGCCGATGTCGGATTTGGCATCTTCCAGTTTCTGCTGCTCGGCCTGCTGCTTGCGCAGCTCGAACTCGTAGATGCGGGCGCGCAGCATTTGCCAGGCTTCGTCGCGGTTGCGGTGCTGCGAACGGTCGTTCTGGCACTGGACGACAATGCCGGTCGGGACGTGGGTCAGACGCACGGCGGAGTCTGTCTTGTTGATGTGCTGACCGCCAGCGCCGGAAGCGCGGTAGGTATCGGTGCGCACGTCGGACGGGTTGATGTTGATCTCAATCGAGTCATCAACTTCCGGGAAAACGAACACGCTAGTAAAAGAAGTGTGGCGGCGGGCAGCAGAGTCGAACGGAGATTTGCGCACCAGCCGGTGAATGCCGGTTTCGGTGCGCAGCGTGCCGTAGGCGTAGTCGCCAGTGAACTTGATGGTGGCGCCTTTGAGGCCGGCCACTTCACCCTCGGATTCTTCCATGACTTCCACGGTGAAGCCTTTTTTCTCGCCAAATTTCAGGTACATGCGACACAGCATCGAGGCCCAGTCCTGCGCCTCGGTGCCGCCAGCGCCAGCCTGGATTTCCAGGAAGCAGGGGCTGGGGTCCATCGGGTTGTTGAACATGCGGCGGAATTCGAGGGCGGCGATCCGTTCTTCCAGTGCCGCGTTATCTGCCTCGACGGAGAGCAAGGTGTCTTCGTCGCCATCGTCCTTGCCCATGTCGAACAGTTCGCGGCCATCGTTCAGGCCATCCTGAACTTCTTCGAGCACCAGCACGATGTTTTCCAGCGACTTTTTCTCGCGCCCGAGTTCCTGGGCGCGCTTGGCGTCATCCCAAATCTTCGGGTCTTCCATCTCCTCGCTGAGGAGGGTTAAACGCTCACGCTTGTGATCGTAGTCAAAGATACCTCCGCAGCTCGGCGGCGCGCTGCGCCAGATCGTCGAGCTTGTTGGAGATACTGTTGATGTGTTCTGCTTCCATGGTGGTATTGGCCAGTGTGTAGAGAGGCCAAAATTATACATGGTCGAGCCACTTGCCCTTGGCTCAGCGCGGCGGGCAAGTGGTCAGGATCAGGCTACATACGGCTACATACGGCAGGTGCGGAAGCCAAAAATTTGCTGGCTTTCGCGTTCGTCTTCACGCAGGAATATGGGAGGTGTGTTGAGACGTTGAAGTTGGTTTGTGCTGCCTGAAGCAAATCCGCTTTCTCCGGCGTTAAGTAGCAAAGTGCTTGCGCCCTGAGAGATGATGACGCGGCCTTCGCTAACGGTAACGAACAATCCTGATGCTGACAAACTTGAGCCATCAATACCAAAGGTGGCGGGGATGTCAACAAGAATTTGTTCCGGAAGTGGGCCCGGCAATTGTTGGATAAAAACGGGTGTGCCCTCAAGAATCTGCGGTGTTTGATTGGCACCCGCGAGATAAGCGGACTGCCCCGCATTAAACACGCTACTGTTGCCGTCTTCAGTCGTAATGCTGATTGCGCCGTCGCGTGTCGAGGTTAGCAAACCTTCACCACACAGCGCGCCAGTGCCACTGTAATTTGCTGGACTGGCGAGCCCGGCTGGTACACAGGCCAGGTCAAACGTTGTTCCCCGGACACCAATGGTCGCGGTCGACGTGCCAATTGCCACATTTTTTGGCGCCGCTTTGCCAATCAGCCCCGTCACTATGCGGAATGCGCCTTTGACAAGATTGAATAAAACTTGGCCCTTCTCCGGCGCATTTTTCAGATAGCGGTAATTGCCAACACGAAATGATGAGTTTTCAGGCAACACCACGCGAGTTTCATCGGTAAATAAAATGGAGGCATGGCTATTCGCTGTCGTCTCAATCAGATCGTTTTGATAAATTGCACTACCGATTACCAGGTCGCGACGAACGCCGTTGGTGGGTAAAACCGATACTTTGCCCCGGATTTCAATCAGTTTGCCAGCTAACCCGGTTTGGTTGGCGACATCCCTGGACGTTGATTTTTTTACTTCGCAGTTATC
This sequence comes from Rhodocyclaceae bacterium, assembly GCA_028687645.1. Taxonomy (GTDB): domain Bacteria; phylum Pseudomonadota; class Gammaproteobacteria; order Burkholderiales; family Rhodocyclaceae; genus Azonexus. The sequence goes on along the minus strand of JAQTZQ010000268.1, from coordinate 1,265 downwards.
ATCGTCACAAACACGGGCAGTGAAATCAGTCCCACGAATACCGATGGTCGAGGTCGCGCCACGCAACTGATAGGCATCCTGATTGCCGCGTTTGCCAATAAAACCCGTAATCTGGCGTAGACCACCGCGAATTAGCCCCATTACAAAAGAATCCTTTTCCGGCTTGTTTTCGTCATAGTGATAATTTTTGATGGCGATGACGGAATTGGGACGAATGACCATTTGCGATCCATCCGAGTAGCGAATTCTTGCGGTGCTATCCGCTTCTGTTTGAATCGAGTCACCTTCGTCAATAGCCGAGCCGGGGGCGATAATTTTCTTTTTTCCGTCTGTTTTTAAAACAAAAACAGTGCCCGCCGTGTCAAGCAAAGTTCCCGCCGGGGCTGCAAAGGCGGGGGCTGCAAAAAGCACAGATAGCAGAAGCACGGCACGAGTCAATGATCGTGCCCCGGCTTTAATGGTCAAGGTTGGCTGCATGGCGCTTCCTATGGGCATGATTCAATTTGCTCTTCAAGTTGTCTGTTTTCAGCACTTGGCGTGACCGGTTCTGACAGCACAATGGATAGTGAGCCATCTTCATTCACCGTTATTTGGGTGAGAGACGAGATAACGGGCGCAAGGTTTTGAGAGACAGTCGGCCTTGATTCCACCGGAACGCTTGGTACCGGGTCACTTGTCGGGGCCGGTGTGGGGATCGGTTCAGGTTCAGTGGTTGGTGCCGGGGTTGGAGCGATGGTTGGCTCAGGTGTTGGTGCCGGGGCTGGGGAGACGGTGGGCGCAGGCGTCGGTGCCGGGGTTGGCGCGGGGGGGCTGTCACTAGATAACTCAATGCCCGATGAAGCTAAATCCATAGATTGATTGTCCAGTAATTGCTTGCTGGCAAAATCTCCGCTGGACGAACCGTAGGACATTATTTGATAAGAACTACCTGCAGTTGGAACGAATCCATCAAGCGCCGTAACGCTCAGCGCTCCGTTGAGAGTGGCTATTCCAGACACGTTGATTTGATCGAAGCCGGTGCCGGGGGTGCTGCCAGCCATTTCAATTTCAACGGAGGAGCCCGCGGCAAGATTCAAGTCACCGGTAATGTTAAGCGTACCTGGCGAGTTACCCGGTGCTAGCAAAGCACTGGCAACGCTCAGATTGCCAAAAATTGATCCTGTGCCGCGTAATGCACCGCCATTCAACTGAACATTCCCGGCCAGATTGCCGCCTTTCAGCCAAATCAGCCCGGAATTTTGTTGTAACCCGAGTTGGAAAATACT
>JAQTZQ010000267.1 GCA_028687645.1 Rhodocyclaceae bacterium | reverse complement strand
GATGCGGTCGACGCCGCTGGTTACGCGCAAATGATCGCTGTCACCACAAAACTCAATACCCCCGGCCCCGAGCTGGCGGCACTGGCCGGCGTGCACGCGCTGACCGACATTACCGGCTTTGGTCTTGCCGGGCATACGCTTGAACTAGCGCGCGGTGCAAAGTGCAGCATCACCGTTGATTGGGCCAAAGTGCCGCTGCTCGCAGGTGTGCGCGACCTGGCCAACGCCGGCTATGTAACCGGAGCTTCGGGGCGCAATTACGCGGCTTATGGCATGGATATCGCCCTGCCTGCCGACTTCCCGGCGGAAGACAAAGCGCTGCTCAGCGATCCGCAAACCAGCGGTGGCCTACTGGTTTCCTGTGCGCCGGACTGCGTAGAACAAGTGTTGGAAATTTTCCATCGGCACGGCTTTGAAGCCGCAGCAGAGATTGGCGAAATCACCTCGCCGCAAGGGTCTTTGCTCAATATTTGCTGAACCTGTGTAAGAAAAGTCCTGCCTGTTGCGACTAAGGGGCAGGACTCAAGGAGAAAGCAATGTTGGACACCCTGCCGCTGTTACTGAAAACTGATTTTCCGCCGCTGCGTCGAGCGCGGCTCACCACCCTCCAGGCCAACCTCGGCTACCGCTGCAACCAGGCCTGCCTGCATTGCCATGTCGCCGCCAGCCCCAAGCGCACCGAGGAAATGTCGTGGGAAACGATGGCTCTGATGCTGGAATTTGCCGAACATCAGGGCATCTACCAATTTGATCTGACCGGCGGCGCGCCGGAACTCAACCCGAACTTTCGCCAATTGGTGCTTGAAGCACGCAATCGCGGGATCGCCGTTATTGATCGTTGCAACCTGACCATCCTCAGCGAGCCGGGGCATGAGGATCTGGCTGATTTTCTTGCTGCGAACCAGGTTGAAATCGTCGCCTCAATGCCTTGCTACCTCGAAGAAAACGTCAATCGCCAGCGCGGCGATGGGGTGTTCGAGCGCAGCATTGCCGGGCTCAAAAAGCTCAACGCGCTCGGTTATGGCTTGCCGGGTAGCGGACGGGTACTGAATCTGGTTTACAACCCCGGCGGCCCCAGCCTTCCGCCCGATCAGATCAAGCTTGAAGCGGCCTACAAAACCGAATTGGCGACGCGCTACGGCATTGTTTTCAACCACCTGTTCGCGCTGGCCAATATGCCGATCCAGCGTTTCGGCAGCCAACTACTGTCAAGTGGCCAGTACCAACCCTACATGGCGCTGCTCAAGAGCGCGCATCGTGACGATAACCTTGACGGCGTGATGTGCCGCTCGCTGATTTCAGTCGGCTGGCAAGGCGAGGTTTTTGACTGCGATTTCAACCAGATGCTCGGTTTGCCGCTCGGTGGAAAGCAATCCAAGCATCTTCGCGAACTTGTCACGGTCAACCTGGAAAATCACCCCATTTTTATTGCCGACCATTGCTACGGCTGCACCGCCGGGCAAGGTAGCAGTTGCGGTGGTGCGCTTGAAGCCACGGCCATTGAGGAAAATACGCATGCATGAAATCGTCAAAGACTATTACGGCAACCAGTTGCAATCGAGCGACGACCTGCGCACTTCCGCCTGTTGCGATGTCGATGCCGTTCCAGCCTGGCTGAAAAAGCTGCTGGCCCGCGTGCACCCCGAAGTGCTGGCGCGCTACTACGGTTGTGGCCTGGTTTGCCCGGAATTGCTTGAAGGCGCGCGGATTCTCGACCTCGGCTGCGGTTCGGGGCGCGATGTTTATGCGCTGGCGCAACTGGTCGGCCCGAATGGCCGGGTAGTCGGCGTCGACATGACGGAAGCGCAGCTGGAAGTGGCGCGCAATCACCGCGAGCATCACCGTGACGCCTTCGGCCATGGCGAAAGCAATGTCGATTTCCACCTCGGCTATATCGAACAGTTGCACGAACTCGATCTGGCGCCGGAAAGCTTTGATGTCATCGTCTCCAACTGCGTGGTCAACCTCTCGCCGGACAAGGAAGCGGTGCTGCGGGGCGTCTTTGGCCTGCTCAAACCGGGTGGCGAATTCTATTTCTCCGATGTTTATGCTGACCGTCGCGTTCCCGAGGCCGTAAAAAACGACCCGGTTCTTTACGGCGAATGCCTCGGCGGCGCGCTTTACTGGAATGACTTTCTGAATCTTGCCAAACAAGCTGGGTTCAGCGACCCGCGATTGGTCACCGACCGCCCGCTGGAAATCACCGACCCGGAATTGCTACCCCGTGCTGGCGGGATCAATTTTCATTCGGCCACCTGGCGGCTGTTCAAGCTCGATGCTCTGGAAAGTGCCTGCGAGGATTACGGTCAGGCGGTGATTTATCGTGGCAGCATTGCTGAACATCCACACCGTTTCGTTTTCGACAAGCACCACACGATGGAAACCGGCAAGGTCTTCCCGGTCTGCGGCAACACCTGGCGCATGCTGGCCGAGACGCGTTTGCGCGAGCATTTTGAGTTCATCGGCAATTTCGACCACCACTACGGCATTTTCGCCGGCTGTGGCAGCGATCTGCCTTTTGATCGCGAAAGCAGCGATCCAAAAGCCGGCTCTTGCTGCTGAGGTCACCATGAACCGTCAAAAACTGGGGCTCGTCGGGCTGATTCTCGCCCTCATCATCGCCTACTTCGCCTTTGATCTTGGCCGCTTTCTGAGCCTTGATTTCTTCAAGTCGCAACAAGCCGCCATTGAGGCTTACCGGGCACAGCAACCGCTGCTCACCGCCGGGATTTTCCTGGTGATTTACGTCATCGCCACCGCTCTTTCGCTCCCCGGTGCCGCCTTACTGACGCTGGCCGGCGGCGCGGTTTTCGGGCTGTTTTGGGGGCTAGTCATTGTCTCATTTGCCTCGACCATCGGTGCCACGCTGGCCTTCCTGATGTCGCGCTTTTTGCTGCGCGACTGGGTACTCAAACGTTTCGGCCAGCGCCTGAAAACCATCGACGACGGCGTCCAGCGCGAAGGGGCTTTTTATCTCTTCACCCTGCGTCTGGTGCCCGCCTTTCCCTTCTTTTTGATCAACCTGCTGATGGGTCTGACGGCCATGAAGGCGCGGACTTTTTACTGGGTCAGCCAACTCGGCATGCTGGCCGGCACCGTCGTCTATGTCAATGCCGGCACCCAGCTGGCGCAGCTTGATTCGCTGTCCGGCATTGTCTCCCCCGGCCTGCTCGGCTCCTTTGTGTTGCTCGGCATCTTCCCGCTGATCGCCAAAAAGATCGTCGATTTGGTCAAGGCGCGCAAGGTTTACGCCGATTGGCAGAAGCCGGCCAAATTTGATCGCAACGTGGTGGTTATTGGCGCTGGCGCGGCAGGTTTGGTGACTTCCTACATCGCTGCCGCCGTCAAAGCCAAAGTCACGCTGGTGGAAAAGCACAAGATGGGCGGCGACTGCCTGAACACTGGCTGCGTGCCCTCCAAAGCGCTGATTCGCTCGGCCAAGCTGCTGTCGCAGATGGCGCACAGCCAGCATTACGGCATCCACAGCGCCAAGGCCGAGTTCAATTTTGCCGAGGCAATGGAGCGCGTGCAACGGGTGATTCAGGATATTGCGCCGCATGACTCAGTCGAGCGCTATACCGATTTGGGCGTTGAAGTCCTTGAAGCGACGGCCAAAATCGTCTCACCGTGGGAAGTGGACATCACCGACCACAACGGCCAAACCCAGCGTTTGAGCACGCGCAGCATCGTCATTGCCACTGGCGCTCGCCCTTTCGTGCCGCCGATTCCCGGGCTGGGCGAAGTAGGCTGTCTGACCTCCGACACCGTTTGGAATCTGCGCGAATTGCCTAAACGGCTGGTCGTGCTCGGCGGCGGGCCGATTGGCAGCGAACTTTCCCAGACCTTTGCCCGCCTCGGCAGCCAGGTCACGCAAGTCGAAATGGC
>JAQTZQ010000266.1 GCA_028687645.1 Rhodocyclaceae bacterium | reverse complement strand
TCTTCGGCGGCTTGTTTGGCATCGGCGGCGGCATTATTGCCATTCCTTTGCTGGTGCTCGGCTTCGGCATGGAGCAGCCTTTGGCGCAGGGCACCGCCCTCGTTTTGATGGTGCCGAATCTGCTGATCGGCTGGTGGCGCTACAGCCAGCGGCATCCGCTGGTGCTGCGCAATGCCCTGATGATCGGGGTTTCCGGCACGCTGATGACTTGGGCGGTGGCGCACTTTGCCACCCGGCTCGATACGCAGATTTTGCGCTGGGTATTCAGTGTCTCGATCGGGCTGGTCGCCTTGCGTTTGCTGATTCGCCGTCGTGGCCACGGCGATACCGGTGAACAGGCCTTGAATACGCGTGCTTTGCCGTTGGTGGGGATGGCGGGCGGCAGCAGTATGGGGCTGCTCGGTATCGGTGGCGGTTTGGTGGCAACGCCGTTATTGACCGGCTGGCTGGGTCAGCGGCAGACCGTGGCGCAGAGCCTTTCTCTGGCACTGGTGGCGCCGAGTTCGGTGGTGGCCTTGCTGACTTACGCGGCTGCCGAGCGGGTGGATTGGTCGATGGGTTTGCCGATGGCGGTGGGGGGCTTATTCACCGTTTCGGCCGGTGTTGCATTGGCTCATCAACTGCCGGAAAAACGCATGCGCGCCGCGTTTGCCTGGATGCTGCTGGTGACGGCGCTCTGGTTGTTCATCGCGCCGCTGGTGATGCCCGCGCACTGAGGTGAGGGGTCGAAGGGAAATCCGGGCCACTCGTCTATTTTCCTGCCAATAGATGGAGCTGCGCCAATCACCCCCACCGCGTCTGGCGAAAACCGCAACTGGCGGTAAAATCATGCCATGAACCCGCTCGAAAGCACCTTTGTCATCCTCCTGCTGATTGCCGCCAGTGCCTTTTTTGCCACGTCGGAAATCTCGCTGGCCGCTGCGCGCAAGCTCAAGCTGGAGCAAATGCTGGAGGATGGCGATTTGCGGGCTGCGCGGGTGCTGGCGCTGCAAAACCAGCCGGGGCATTTTTTTACGGCGGTGCAGATTGGCCTCAATACCGTCGCCATTTTGGCCGGCGTGCTGGGCGAAGGGGCTTACGCGCCGGTTTTTTCGACTTTTTTCAGTTCACTGACCAACCCGTCAACGGCTGAAACCCTGGGTTCGCTGACTTCGTTCCTGATCGTCACCAGCGCCTTTATTCTGGTTGCCGACCTGCTGCCCAAGCGCATTGCGATTGTTGCGCCGGAGGCCATCGCCTTACGTATCGCCGGGCCGATGACGGCTTGCCTCAAATTGCTGACACCGCTGATCTGGGCATTCAACAGCCTTGCCAATGGCGTCATGGCCTGGCTGGGCCTGCCCAATACCCGGCCAGAAGATGTCACCCCGGAAGATATTGTCGCGCTGGCCAATGCTGGCGCCGAAGCCGGTGTCGTCGCCAGTCAGGAACGCCAACTGATTGAAAACGTTTTTACTCTCGAAATCCGCACGGCACCATCAACCATGACGCCGCGCGAAAGCATCATCTGGCTGGAGCAGGATGAAAGCGAGGCCAGCATCCGCGCCAAGATCATCGCCCATCCGCATGCCAAGTTTCCGGTTTGCCAAAACGGTATTGATCAGTCAGTCGGCTACATGGACTCCAAGGACATTCTCAGTCGCCTGCTCAACGGTGAGGCGCTGGCGCTCAATAGCCCCGGCCTGCTGCGCAAACTGCTGATTCTGCCGGAGACTTTGACACTGGCGGAGATCATTGAGCAATTCAAGGCCATGCGCGAGGATTTCGCGCTGATCATCAATGAATACGCGCTGATTGTCGGCCTGATTACGCTCAATGACGTGACCAGCACCTTGATGGGCAATTCAATGGTGGCGATGAGTGAAGAACAGATCATCCGGCGCGATGAAAACTCCTGGCTGGTTGATGGCATGACCCCGGTCGGCGATCTTGAAGCGGCGCTGAATATCGACCCGTTTCCGCATGATGATCAGTTTGAAACCATTGCCGGTTTTCTGATGTACGTTTTGCGCAAAGTGCCGCGCCCGACTGAAAGCGTTGATCACGCCGGCTTTCGCTTCGAGGTGCTGGATGTGGACAATCACAAGATCGATCAATTGCTGGTGACCAGAATCTAACAGCACTGACGAGCGCCCGTCAGTGAAGTAGTAGTACGCCTCATGGTGCAATCGGCGCCCGACACCTGAACTTAACTTGGCCGTAATCGCACTGCAACATCGGCTAAATAGGATGACGACTTTCGTTTCAGGTCATCTTTCATGAAGCTTCTTGAGCCCATTGTTCGCGCTGTCGGACACCTTTCCTTTCGCAACAAACTGAGAGTGACGGCCATTATTTTTGGCGTTCCCCTGCTTATCGCCCTGGGTTTGATCCTGAGCGGCATCAATGAGCGGGTCACCAAGTTACAGCAGGAGCGTGAAGCGCTGTCGGTACAGATTCCTGCACTTAACTTGATCGCCAGAATCCATCAATACCTGGCGGCCAGCCGCGCCTATCGTGAGGGTGACGAGAGCCTGCAAGCGCTGGCTCTGCGCAACGAGGCCGAGACCCGCTTAGCGCTCAATCAATTGCAAGCCGAGATCGCCCAGCATGGCCACTTTGCCGGCAAACTAACGGCCAATTCAGTTTGGCTGGATAGTTTGAAAGCCGATATCAAACAGATTGGTGAGTTGACCGATAGTGATGCGCTAGGTGAGCTTCAGCTCAAAATTACCAGCGATTTCCGTAATGAACTTGACAAGCTCAACGAGAGCGCTGGCCTGCTGGTCGACAACGATACTGCCAGCAGCCGTCTGATCGACATTCTGACGGCTCAGGTACCCGAACTAATAGATACCACGGGCAAAAGCGCCAGCATCGGGGCCTCGGTGCTGGTCAAAAAGCGGGTTAAAAACCGGGCCCGTCTTGATCTCACCCTGCTGCGCGGCAATTTTGATGTTTTGGTGCAGTGGAGCATGGGCGTACTGGGCAAGGTTACCCGTGACAATCCACGCTTTGCAACGACACTGGATGATTCGGGTAGCCGCTTGAATACTGCTTATTTGGGCATTCAGGAAATGATCACGACCAAGATGTTGGAAACTGCCGACTACAGCCTGACGCCGCTGGCCTTCCTCGACATCACCCACAGTGCACTGAAGGAAACACTGGCCGTATCCGGTATCGTATTCAGCGATGCTGACACCTTGCTCAGCGAACGTCTGGCGGTGCTACAAAATCAGCGCAATGGTATTTTTGCCGCCATTCTTGGATTGTTAATCGTGCTGCTGGCGAGCTTTGTTGCTGCCTATATTTCCATCATGCGTGGTCTCAATGGCCTGTCTGATGCAGTGGCGATCATGGCCTCGGGCGATTTGAGTGCACGCGTCGAGGTTTCTTCACGCGACGAGATCGGCGAAGTCGGCAAGCAATTCAACCGGATGGTGGAGAACCTCGCCGAACGCACTACCCAGTTGCATGAAAAAACCAACGATATCCATGCCATGCTGCAAAACCTGCCACAGGGCATTATGACGGTCGATGGTAGCGGGATGATTCACCCCGAGTACTCGGCCTTTCTGGAAAAAATCTTCGAGCAGGAAGAACTCTCTGGCAAGCCGGCACTGGCGCTGATTTTTAACGACAGCAGCGTTGGCACCGATGCGCTGTCACAAATCGAGGCAACACTCGCCGCCTGTATCGGTGAAGATTTGATGAATTACGAAATGAATGCCCACCTGCTGGTGAGCGAATTCACCAAGCCGATGCCCGATGGTCGGATCAAATGCCTTGACCTGACCTGGGCGCCGATCTGTGACGGGAATGATGCGGTCGAAAAAATCATGGTGTGCGTGCGTGATATCACCGAATTGCGCCAACTGGAAATCGAAGCGGCGCACCAGAAGCGTGAATTGGAACTGATTGGC
>JAQTZQ010000082.1 GCA_028687645.1 Rhodocyclaceae bacterium | reverse complement strand
CTGGTCGCCGTCAGCGGCAATCTCGATTCATTACGCGGCGCCATCGGTGCCGCCGCCGCCCAAGGCACCCGCGAATGCCCGGCCTGGCTGGAAGTCACCGTCGCCGAAGATGACTACCTGGCCGACCTGCCGGCCCGCATCGAAGCGCTCACCGAAGGCTGGCCGCTCGAAGTCCTGCGCATCCGGCGCCAGCGCGGCAACGCTGCGGCCCGGCTGGACGCCGCAGCGAGCGAAACGCTGGACGAACTTGACCCGCACGACGTCTTCGCCCGCCGTTTGCAACAGGAAGAACTCAGCGACGAACTGCAATCGGCGCTCAACGAACGCTATCGCGCTGTTGTCGCCAGCCTGCAGGGCGAAGAAGCATGAAAATCCTCACCCTGCGCCTGAAGAACCTCAATTCGCTCAAAGGCGAATGGACCATCGACTTCACCAAACCACCGTTCACCGACAACTGCCTGTTCGCCATCACCGGCCCGACCGGCGCCGGCAAATCGACGCTGCTCGACGCCATCTGCCTCGCGCTTTACCACCAGACGCCGCGCCTCGACAAAATCTCTGCGACCGACAACGACATCATGACGCGGCACACCGCCGACTGTCTGGCCGAGGTTGAATTCGAAGTGAAGGGCGCCGTCTACCGCGCCTTCTGGAGCCAGCGCCGCGCCCGTGACAAGATCGACGGCGCGCTGCAGGCGCCCAAGGTTGAGCTGGCCTCAGTTGCCGCCAATGGCGACGGCACCATCCTGAGCACGCAAACCAACGACAAACTCAAGCGCATCGCCGAAATCACCGGCCTCGACTTCCCGCGTTTCACCAAGTCCATGCTGCTCGCCCAGGGCGGCTTCGCTGCCTTCCTCAATGCAACGCCCAACGAGCGCGCCGAACTGCTCGAAGAACTGACCGGCACCGAGATTTACGGCGAGATTTCGCGCAAGGTTTTCGAGCAGGCGCGCGAGGCCAAAAGTCAGCTCGACCAACTCAAAGCCCGCGCCGACGGCATGGAACTGCTGAGCGACGAGCAACGCGCCGCCATGCAACTCGAAGTCGGTCGCCTCGACAGCCAACTCACCGACGTCCAGCGCCGCCACCAGCAAACCCAGGTCCAGCGCCAGTGGCGCCTCGATCTGGCGCAGAGCGAGCAGGAAGTCAAAACCGCCGAAGGCAAGCTGCAGGAAGCCGACACCGCACTGACTGCCGCCGCCCCGGACCTCAAAAAACTCGCCGACAGCGAGCCGGCCGAAGCCCTCAAACCGCTGCACCAGCAATGGCAACAAGCCGACGCCGCCTGCCGCCAAACCGAAGCCGAACTCAAGGCCCTGCACGCTGAACGCGAAACGCGGCAAGCAGAACAACTCGCCCAACACCAATCCGCCAGCCGATACAGCGGCCAGCTCGCCGCCCAGACCCAGCAAGCTCTGCAACAAAGTCAGCGCGAAGCCAAAGAACTCGACGACTTCTGCGCCGCCCAGCCGCAACGCGCCCAACTCGGCGAGTACCTCGGCGTTTGGTGCCAGCAGTTCGAGCAGCGGGCAAAACTAGGCCGCGACCTCGCCGCCCAGCAGCAGGCGCAGCAAAAACTCGCCCGGGAACTGGCTGAAACCGTACAGCAGATTGAAAAACAAACTGTTACGGTCAACCGGGAAAAAGAGGCAAAAACCAAAGCCGACGCCGCGCTGGAAAAAGCCCAGACCGAGCAAAATCAGCGCCTTGCCGGTCAAACCTTGGCCGAACTGCGCCAAAACTGGCAACAAGAACAAGCCGGCCTGAATCGCTGGCAACAACTCGAAACCCTCGCCCAGCGCCGGCGCGAATTGGCCGCCCAACAAACGACGCAAACCACGCAACTACAGCAGATTCAGGAAAAGATCGCGGCCCAGGAAAAAGGCCTGACCGCCCTGCGCGAACAGCACAAGGAACTTACCGCCCAGGTCGCCGACAAGCAAAAACTGCTCGACCAGGAACGCCGCATCCAGAGCCTCGAAACGCATCGCCGCCAACTGCAGCCGGACGAAGCCTGCCCGCTGTGCGGCGCGCACGAACACCCGGCCATCGCTGACTACGCCGCGCTCGACGTTTCCGCCACCGAAACAGCCCTCAAGGAAAAACAGGCAGCGCTCGACGCGCTCGTCCAGAAAGGCCAGCAAGCCAAAGCCGAACAAGCCGCGACGCAAGCCACACAAAAAGAATGGCTGACCCAGCAGGCCAAAACCACGCAGGAAACAAGCCGCCTGCAAACGCAATGGGAAGAACTGCTCGCTAAACCAACGCCGCTTGCGCTCGACACCTGGCAGGAACCGGAAACCCTCGCCACGGCGCGCAGCACCGCCGAACAAGCGCTGGCCCAACTCACCCAGCGCCTGCAAGCCGCCGACCAGGGCGAGCAAGCCCTGAACGCCGCCCGCAAAACCGCTGCCGACGCCGCCCAATCCCTGCTCAACGCCAGCAATCAGCTCAATCTGCTGCAACAGACCGCGCAAACCGGCCAGCAACGCCAGACCGAAATCGCCAAAACCGCGCAGGCACTGCTTCAGGAACAGACCGAACTCGACGAAAAACTAAACGCCACGCTAACCGCCGCCGGCTACGAAATCCCCGCCGAACCCGCCGTCTGGCTGCAGGAACGCGACGGCGAGTGGCAGCACTGGCAACAAACGCAGAAACGCCGCCACGAACTCGCCGAAATCCTCGTCAAACAACAGGAACAATTCAAGGCCGCCCAGGCCCAGGCCACGCACTGGTCCGAACAACTGGCCAACCTTCGCTTGCCACGGTCAACCGGAAATATCGGCCAAAATTTAATCTCCGAATCTTTCAGCGACGATCCCGCAACCGCCCTCGCGCGCTGCGCTGAAGCCATTGCCGAGCTAACCCGCCAACTCGCCGCCCAACAAGGTCGCCAGACGCAACTCGAGACCAATCTCGCCCAACAGCAAAAAGCCCTCGCCGGGGCAAGCACTGCCTGGCAAACCGCATTAGCCGCCAGCCCCTTCGTCGACCTCGCTGCCTACAGCGCCGCGCTGCTACAGCCGGAAGAACACAAGCGCCTGAAGCTGTTGAATGAAGTGTGTCAACGCGCCCAACAACAAGCCGCAGCCGTCCTAAAGGCCGCCAGCGAAAAGCTGACTCGTTTGCAGAATTGCCCGCCGAACTCAACCCATCCCCACCCCAACCCTCCCCTTGAAGGGGAGGGAGCAAGGGCGCTGGCCGATGAGGATGGTTTTCCCCTCCCCCTTCAAGGGGGAGGCCGGGAGGGGGATGGGTCAATCCCGCAGCTTCCCGAACTCGACGCCACCCTCACCCAACTAGAAACCACCCGCCGCACCCTCACCGAACAACTAGGCGCCCAGCGCGCCCTCCTAACCCGCGACGAACATGCCCGCCAAAACCAGCAAGCCCTATTCGCCCAGATCGCCGCCCAGACAACCGAAAGCGACCTCTGGCAACGCCTCGACAGCCTGATCGGCTCGGCCAAAGGCGACAAATTCCGCAAATTCGCCCAGGGCCTGACTCTCGACCACCTGCTGCACCTCGCCAACACCCACCTCGCCCGCCTGCACGGCCGCTACTTGCTGCGCCGCAAAAGCACCGGCGAACTCGAACTCGACATCGTCGACAGCTGGCAAGGCGAAGTCGCCCGCGACACCCGCACCCTCTCCGGCGGCGAAAGCTTCCTGGTCAGCCTGGCGCTGGCTTTGGCTCTCTCCGACCTGGTCAGCCACAAGACCTCTATCGATTCGCTCTTCCTCGACGAAGGCTTCGGCACGCTGGATGCTGACACCCTGGAAATCGCGTTGAATGCCCTCGACACCCTCAACGCCAGCGGCAAAATGATCGGCGTCATCAGCCACGTCGAAGGGATGAAAGAACGCATCCCGGCGCAGATACGGGTTGAAAAGGGCGGCGGGGTTGGGTATTCGCGGTTGAGGATTTAGGCGATATCGCGGCGGTTGCGGTCGACACGGGAAATCGGGCGCTTTTTCCTGTTGACCGTAAGCGTCTCTACGCTCGAATTGGCGGGATCGGGTAATTGACCCTCTGTTGCATGGTATGCATTTTGCCTTGCTTCAAAAGCTTATCCAGAGGAGTCGAAAATGATCATTCAGGGCTTTAATCAAATCGCTGCGATCTACGGCAAAACCCAAGCCAGCGCGCAGCCGCGCCAAATCACACCGGCAGCAACGGCAAATTTTGCCGACAAGGTCAGTATTTCCGATGCCGCCAAGGCGCAGCTCGACGCTTCAAGAAAGACGACTGCCGACGTCGAAGTGCAGCGCCGTATCGCTGAAATCAAGTCACGGCCCGCTGTCGAGCGCGCGCCTGCAGATCATGAATATCTGGCCGAACACGATCAGCGTTATGGTCAATTACTCGAAAAAATCAAGGCGCACGGCATGAATGGTTCGGAAGCACTGACCGCCGATGAACTGGATTACATGCAGAAAGCGAGTGGCATGGTCAATACCATGGCCCAACTCTCCAGTGGCGAGAAAGCGCTCTACGACGAAATGATCGCGCAGGGCAATCATGAGGCGGCCAATGGCTTGTTGCTGGTTGGTATGTCGCGTACTGGCATGGAGGGGCAGCAAGTTACGCTGCCGAACGGCCAAACCTTTGACCCGACCAGTACAGAAGTCACTGCAGCCAATGTCCGAAATCTCTTCAAATACCTGTTCGTCGATCCGAGCGGCAACACCGACCGATCTTTTGATGCCCTTGCCTCGTTCCTGGATAAACGCGAAACAGCGAACCCGCGTAGTCAGCAGGTTTGATTCAACTACCCAAGCAAGCGCCTGGACAATAGTGCCAGCATGTCGCGCCGCCCATCGGCGATCAGGTAGATATAGACCCGCTGCTCGATGATCCGGTAGATCACCCGGTAGGGTTTGAAATAGAGTTGCCGGTATTCCCGTATGCCCAACGACTGTAGTTCGCGGGGGTAGGTACCGCGTTCAGGGTAACTGCGCAGACTGTCGACGACCACCATCAATTCATCAAGCACGTATTCCGCATTCTGGCGGCTATCGTGTTCGGCGATGTAATCGAACAGGGTTTCGAGATCCTGTTCCGCGCCTTCGGTCATCAATACCTCGAAGGCTCGCCCGCTCATTTGCCGGCCTTGGCGCGCAGACGGGCGACAACGTCGGCTACCGGTTTGACCTTGCCGGCCTCTATTTCGTGATTGCCGAGCGCCAGCACTTTGAGCAGGGCCAGCGTTTCCTGAGTTTCTTCGTAGGAAGCCACATCCTGGATGACCGCCTTGGCTTCGCCATTCTGGGTGATCACCATCGGTTGACGTGCTTCGGTCAGGTGCAGCAAGACTTCAGCCGCGTTGGCCTTGAGATAGCTGATCGGTTTGACTTGGGAGGAGTAACGCATAAGCACCACGTTCGGACTGAATAAAGTCTTAATGTAGTCTTGTCCTGTCTTTCAAGCAACCGCAGCTTGCCACCAGTTTGACCGAAAGTAATCGAACGACTACATTTTGCCTATGTATTCAATCAAGCTAATCCCCGATCACGGCATGGCTGAACTGCCTCAAGGACGGCTTGACGCACCGCCGGCTGGAGAAAGCCCAGAAAGGCAATCTTGGTGATGTGAAGTCGGTCGGTGATGGTGTGTTTGAGATGCGGGAACACTTCGGGCCGGGCTGGCGCATGTACTACGTGCAACGCGGCGAGGTGCTGATTGTGATGCTGGGTGGTGGCGACAAGGCCACGCAGACTGCTGATATTGCCAAGGCCGTCAAGTTGGCTGCCATGCTGGAGGATTGAACGATGACCCGAAAAATAAAAATCACCGATCTGCCTGAGTTCGACATGGCAGAGCATTTGCCGGATGAGCTGGCCGTTGCTGAATATCTGACCGTGATACTGGAAGAAAATGACCCGGCGGCGCTGGCGGATGCACTGGGCACCATTGCGCGGGCACGCGGCATGAGTGATATTGCCAAGGCTTCCGGGATTACCCGCGAAGCGCTCTACAAGGCGCTGCGCCCGGATGCCAGCCCACGTTTTGAAACCATCAGCAAGGTTTACGCAGCGCTCGGCGTTCGCCTGGTAGCCCAGCCGATTCACGCACAATCGTAGGCATTGCTTACGGTCAACGGTGCTTTAGGCCCGATTTTTAGTCGAATCTCAATCCACTCCCTCCGCCAGCGTCTCGCTGACGACGCGCTCAAAACTCGATACGCCGGCGCTTTTGACAAAAACGCATTGCTTGCCGGTGCGCTTGCATTGCTCTTTTACCCGCCAGTAGGCGTTATGGCTGATGCAGCCAGCCTGGCAGATGACGAGGTCGGCGCTGGCGACGACGGCTTCCACGCGATGCAGGCTTTCTTCCAGCCCGCCGTCGTGATGGAGAAAACGACCACCGCGTTGTTCGATAATTTGCCGGTAGCCATCCACTGAACCTGAGCGACCACCGACACAGAGCACGCTTTTGCCATCCAGGTTGACCGCGTTTGGCATCGGGTCGCTGAAGTTTTCATGGATCGCCAGCAGTGCCTGCATGCGCTTGTCGGTGATTTCCAGCATGCCGCGATAGCGTTTGATTTCGTCTTCGAGTGCGCTGGCGTGGGCGGTCAGTGCGGCGGCACGCGCTTCGGCATCGCTGGCGCGGCGGGCTAGCGACTGGCGATCCTTGAGGTCGGGCAAATGCTCGCGCAGGTGGTCGAGCTGGCCACTCAGATTGGCTACCATGGCTTCCTTGCCGGCCAGATCAACGCGTAATTCGGCAACGCGCTCACCCAGTAGGCGGGTTTCGCGGGATTTCTCGTTGCGCATCGCCTCAACTTCACGTTTTGCGGCATCAAGTTGCAGTTGCAAGCTGGCGTTGTCGGCCTGCAAGTCTTTGAGCAAGGACAAATCGGCGCGCGTGCCGGTGCCGACCTGATGCTGGATCATGTGAATATCGGCAAAAATTTCCTGCTCCAGATTGGCGTCGCAAGCCGGGTGTGTCCAGCACACCCACAGCGCAGCAGGGATGTCGCTGCCGCTGCGGCTGGCTTGGCGCCAATAGTCGGCGAGCGCCGCCGGGGTGCGGACGGTGGCGATTTTCTTGATGCTCAGTTGAAAGCGCTGATCGAGATTTTTATGGAGAATTTCGGCGGTTTTGCAGCGCTCCTCACAGGCGCCGACGGCACTGGTGTGCAACACGTAATCGGTGGTTTCACGCGGGAAGTGCAGGCATTTGGCCAGCAGGCCGCGTAGCTGGTCGACGTCAAAGCAAACGCCAATCACTGGGCAATGGAATTTGTGCGGGATTTCCCACAAACGCCGCCGCCGGGAGCTGGTGACGGGGGTTGTCTTGTCGCTGTCATCGCTGATGGTGACGGGGGTGAAAATGCTTGATGCGGTGGCAGCAAGTTTGAAGGGGTTGGCAGACATGGGCAGGCTCCTGGGTTGGGGTGGCTTGCGGGTCGGCTCGGCGACTGGCTAGCTATTTGGGGGAAAGCGGTTAGGTTTGGGGGTTGGTCAGGGCTTCATCGCAGCCCGCGTGACCGTCTGGTCGTGGCCCGGAAAGCACTTTCCATGAATAAACGAGATAAATCCCCCAGGCCAGCAACCAGAGCGTTGCAGCGCCGTGCAGCAGAGGAATGTAGGCGTTGCCGAGGCTGGCCGCTGCGCGAAAAACCCCGGCGCTGAGCAGGAGGCCAGCGGCAAGCGGTAGCCAGCGCCGGTGATCCAGCCCGTAGCCGCTGTGCATGCGCCCGGCGACGGCCATGACAATCAGAATCGACAGGCCAAGCGCGCCAACCAGCAGCAAATGGTGGCCGGCACTGTTGAAATTTCCGCCGCTGAGCAGACCGAAGCCAATGGTGGCGTAACCGAGCGCCATGCACCAATAGACGAGGTAGGGAATCATCACCCAGCGCTGGAGCAGGGCGCGGCCAACATGCCAGTCGTTGAGTAAATTGAAAACACTGGCCGCTGCGGCCAAAGCCAGCCAGCCGGTGGTGGCATTGCCGGGCAGCAGGAACTCGCTAGCGCTGTAAGCGGCAATGCTGAAAATGGCCAGATTGCGCCGTGGTGGGCGTGCCAGATAAGGTGCCGCAATACCGCCCTGGGCGGCCAGCACATCATTGACCAGACGCATCGAGATGCCTGACAGGGCAATGATGATCAAAATCATCAGCAGGCTGACGGCGAGCAGCAGCCAGGGCATGGCATCTTCTTGGCGCCAGAGCGCCAGATAGAAACCGGCATGGCTGACGGTCAACGCCGAAAGGGCATGGAAAAATGCCAGGTGCCGACGGCTGGTGTCGCGCCACAGCGGTCCGGCAATCAGGGCGATGAGCAAGAGCAGGAAGGCGAGGTCAAACAACGCGGCGGGAATAACGCCTAGCAGGCCGGACAAGGCGTAGGCCAAGCGCCCAGCAAACCATAGCGCGAGCAGGATTTTAACGGTGCCTGGATGAACCGGCGGGGCACCGGTAAATTCAATGATGGCGGTGAGCAAAAAGCCGGCAATAGAGGCGCCGGCAAAGCCAAAAATGAGTTCATGCGCATGCCAAAGCACCGCGCCGCCGGGCAGATCGGGCATCGGCAAAACGCCGACCAGGGCGCCCAGCCAGTAACCCATGGCGAGCAGTGCATGGCTGGCGGTGAGCAAAAAGAAGGGGCGGAACGGGCAGAGCCAGATTGTTACGGTCGACCGCCAAAAAGCGTCAATTTTTTTCATCATGGGGTGGGCAAACCAAAGGCGGTGCGGATGTCGGGCCAGCGGATGAACTTGGCGGTGTGGTGGAAGACCCAGGCTTCGTCACGCTCGGCCAGTGGCGTGGCGATGCTGTGTTCAGCGACGATACGACCGGGCGTGCCAGCCATGACCAGAATGCGGTCGGCGAGGCGGATGGCTTCCATCAAGTCGTGGGTGATCATCAGCACCGCACTGCCATGCTCCGCGCGTTCGGCGGCGAGCAGGGCGTAAAGCTCGCTTTTGAGGCCAATGTCGAGCGCCGAAAAGGCTTCGTCAAGCAACAGCAAATCCGGCTGTACGACAAAGGCGCGCGCCAGTGCAGCGCGACTTTGCATGCCGCCGGAGAGCGCATTGGGAAATTTGTCGAGATCCTCGCCGGTCAGGCCCATTTTGAGCGCCAGACGGGTGGCCTCGGCATTGCGCTGCTCCGTCGCGACACCCTGCGCCTTGAGGCCGAACGCGATATTGTCCAGCGTGCGTTTCCAGGGCAATAGACGGGGTTGCTGGAACATCATGGCCGGGCGCGCAAAACCATTGGCGATGCGTCCCTCCCAAGGTGTCAGCAGGCCGGCGGCGAGATTAAGCAGGGTAGTTTTGCCGCAGCCACTGGGGCCGACGATGGCGACGGCTTCGTTGGCCTTGACCGTCAGCTCGATATTTTCCAGCACGCGCTGATAGCCGAAGCGGTGATTCAGCCCGCTGATGCGCAGTTGGCCGGCAGTCATCGTCATAGCGTCCGCCATGATTCGACTTTGCGCTTGAGCGGTTCGAGCAAGAGATATTCAATCGCCAGCAAAGTACCGACCAGGGCGACGATCCAGGCCATTGATGCCGCCGTATCGAGGTGGCTGCGCGAGACAGCAAGCGCCGCACCGATGCCGTCTTCGGTGGAAAGCAGTTCAGCCATCACGACAATTTTCCACGACATGCCAAGCGCCGCGATCCAGGCCGGGAACAGGTAGGAAACGACGTGCGGCAGATAGACATCGGTCAGCTTCATCCAGGTTGATAGCCCGAACATTTGCGCCACCTCTTTCAACTGCCCGTCCAGCGTGCGCGTGCCCTGCATGGCGCCGACAAAAATGATCGGAAAGCAGGCAATGAATACGGTGAAAATGGGCGTCCCGTCACCGGCGCCGAACCAGAGCAGGGCGAGAATCAGCCAGGCAATTGGCGGCATGCCGACAAGTACGGTAATGATTGGCCGCGCCATCATCGACGCGGTCAGCGAGACACCGGCAGCCAGGCCAAGCAGGCTGCCGACCGCCACTGACAAGCCAAAACCGGCCAGCGCCCGACGTGCGGTGATGAGAATTTCCGGCCCGGCTTCACCGGCCTGAAACAGCCGGGCGAGTGTGCTCAGCGCCTCCAGCGGCGTCGGCAAAATCAGGGGACCGAAGCCTTGCGCGGTCAACGTCCAAATTGCCATGAAAAGGCACAGACTAGCCAGCGAACCCCAGCCGCTCCACAGGTAATTTCCCGTGGAGGTGGCCCATTCCTGAATCAACCCGCTACGCCATTTCATGGATTTTTAGGGTTACCGTAAAAGCCTTCATCGGGCAGCTTGCCGCCGATCAGTGCTGGATTTTTGGCGTGCAACTGGCCGAAGAAAAATTCCAGTGCCGGCTTGGCGGCGGCTGCTGTTACATGGCGCATCTGGCTGGCGACCATTGAATCAGCAACGGCATCCGGACTGAGCAGATCAATCCGTTTGGCCACCATCTCGCCGCACTTCAGCGCGTTCTTTTGACACCAGAGCAGGGATTTTTCGTAAGCCGCCATCACCTTGGCTTGCAGTTGTTCATCCTTTAAAGCGCTGCCAATGACGGCGATGCCGGCCTGCGGAATGCGCGCCTCCTGCTTGAACAGGCGCCCCCATTCCTGTTGCAGATCGACACTGCGGTAGAGGTCAGGCGCAATCAGGCTGACCGGGAAGGATTTGGTTTTGCGCAGCGCCATCGATACTGCCGGCTCGGCCAGCAGGGCGTGGTCAACGCGGCGGCTGACCAGCAACTGCATGGCATCAAGCGGCGAGCCGACGTAGCGCAGCTTGAAATCCTGCTTCACATTCAAGCCCTGCTTTTCGGCGAGCAGGGCAAAAACGATGTCCGGCATGTCCGCACGGAAAGGCATGGCGATTTCCTTGCCCTTGAAATCGGCCAGCGATTTTGCTTCCTTGTCACGCGACACCATCCACAATACGCCCCAGGTCGACACGTTGAGCAGCTTGAGGCCGACGCCCCGGTTGTACAGGTTGGCGGCAACGTTGCTCGGCATGGCGATGAAATCGGCCTTGCCGCCGAGCGCCAGCACGCGCAACTGGTCCGGGTCTTTCCAGGTCTGGAATTCAACGTTGTCGGCAATATCCTTCAGCGCGCCGCTATCGATCATGTGAATCAGCGGTGTCGATACCGCCGCTGGTGGGCCGGAGAGCACCAGTTTGGGCAGGCGCTCGGCGGCTGTGCTGGTCGAGGTGGTGATGATGAGCAGCGTCGCCATCACCGCAGTCAGAAACTGACGGCTTGCCTGCATCAGAAGCTCCCGCGCCAGGCGAGTTGCAGGCTGCGCCCCGGTGCTTCGATTTCGTAGCCAGAAAGACCTTCGGTCAGATGCTCGTGGTAGGCCTTGTCAGCCAGATTCTTGACCGCAACCCGCAGGCTGTTGCGCTTGTCGATCTGCCAGGTGGCGCCAAGGTCGGCGGTGACAAAGCCAGCCGTCGGGTTCTCGCTGCCCTTGGTGAATTGCGTGGCGACGCGATCCTGATCATCGACCAGACGCAGCGTGAAGTCGGCTTTAACCCCCGGCAAAATGTTACCCAGCCAGCCGAGAGAAATTTCATCTGCCGGCATCTGGAACAAAGGCTCGTTGAAATCGTCGTTGGTGCCGCGAATGCGCGAATAGCCGGCGCTTAACCAGTGGCCGGACACGACTTGCCAACGGGCGTGTGCCTCCAGCCCCTTGATCGTCGCGCTGCCAAGATTAACCGTCTTTTTGCAATTGGCGGCATTGGCTGCACCGCAGGCGGCAATGGCCGTGCTGCCGGACAGAATCTGGCCACTCAGGTAGTTATCGATTTGGTTAAAAAAAGCCGAAATTCCGTAGTCGACCGTAACATTTGCCCCCTTGATGCCGATTTCAAACTGATCCGCCTTTTCCGCCTCGACCTCCGGGCTGCCGGCGTAGTAATAACCATCACCCCGCAGGCCGGACTCGTAACGCTCGCGCATGCCCGGCGCACGGAAGGCGCGGGCGTAGCTGGCGTAGGGGCGGAACAACGGCGCCACCTCGTAAATCGCCCCCAGACTG
Source organism: Rhodocyclaceae bacterium (assembly GCA_028687645.1). Classification (GTDB taxonomy): domain Bacteria; phylum Pseudomonadota; class Gammaproteobacteria; order Burkholderiales; family Rhodocyclaceae; genus Azonexus. The sequence goes on along the minus strand of JAQTZQ010000082.1, from coordinate 4,595 downwards.
CCGGAAACCGCGCTGTCCGAACCATCAAGACCTGTCTTGCGCGCGCCGTTGTTCATGCTGTCAGCCCCACTCTTGACAGCGTCGTAACGCAAGGCGGCGAGCAGATTGAGTTTGCCGAAACGCATGTCATCCTGCGCGTAAAACCCGAGCGCCTTGATGCTGGCATTCTGGAATGGGTTGTTGGCGCTGAAGCTGGTAAAGGTGGGCGGTGCAGCTTGGTAACGATCTGGATTGCCGGTCATCTCCCAGGCATTGAGGCCAAAGGAAATCAGGTGCTGCGGATGCACCAGCCAGTCGGCCTTGGCATCAAAGCCGTTGGTTTTGAAGGTGACATCGTTGGTCACAATGTCGCGGTTAAGCCAGTTGGCGTTGGCGTAAATCTGGCGCTCCATTTCTTGGTGATAAACCCGCAGGTCGAGATTGAGCGGCGCTTCGCCACTGCCCTTGCGGCTATACCCCAATTCAGCCAGACGACGCGTCTGCTCAGGCGAATGAACGGTTGTACTGCGCGTTGCCGGATTGGTCGGGTGCAGACGAGTGGAGCCGGGATACCAGACATCTTCATCTTTATGTTGCTGCAAGGAGAGGCGCAACTGTTGCTGGGCATCGATGCGGAAGCGGTACTGGCCGATGAAGGCGCTGGAGTCGTAGCCGGTGCGCGGCACTGTGCCATCCGGCGCTTTGTAGTCATCGATATTGGCCAACGAGGCGCCGACCATCAAGGCGTGGTCGCCGGCACTGGCATTGACCACCGCCGTACCGCGCAATCCCTGGCTGGCACTATCGTAACTGGCCGCTGCTTCAAGGCCGAAGCCGGGCACAAAGCGGGCTTGCGGCAGCAGGACATTGATCGCGCCACCGATCGCACCGGTGCCGTAAAGCACCGAAGCACCGCCCTTGACCACTTCAACCCGCTCAGCAAAACCCAGGCTCATGAACGAGGCAATGGCCCCCGCCGGCTGCGCCGAATTAAAGCGCATGCCATCGACCAGCAGCACGACGCTGTCCTTGCCAAGGCCGCGTATCACCGGGTTCTGGCCCTGAGCACTGTCATTTGAAATGGCAATTCCCGGCTCGCCACGCAGGGCATCACCCAGGTTTTGCCCGCCACGCCGCTCAAGCTCGGCACGGTTAAGGCTGGTGGTTGATATCGGCGTTTCAATATCGCTGGCCGAATACCCCTTAGCCGTGACATTCACTGCCGACAAGGTGCTCTCTTGAGCCTGGGCGGTGGAAAAAGCAAAAAGCAGGGAGAGCGCGATAGGGCGCAGACGCGGGTGTGCCATGGAAGCTCCAGTTGAATTGGGGCTGGCTGGCTATGTGGCAGACCCATGGGGTGACAACATGGCTGACTTTTCGCTGGCTTGCCGAGGGGTGGATTGAAAAAAGGCGGGATTTGAGGCGTTGAAAATGAGTAGTGGCAGCGTTACGGTCAACGCGGTTTTTTGCCAGAAATTTTCCATTTGTTGGGTCAATTTGATGCGCCTGTTTGAGGTCTCAAACGGGCGCGTTCGGACGTCAGGCAATGACCGAGGGCGGCATGCTCTTCAATGGCTACACGCTGGGAGGTTTGCCCGCTGCAAGCCTAGCCGTGCGCTGGCGCGCTCACACAGCCCCCGGGTTTCATCGTCGATTTCTTCGAGTTCGCCGAGAAGTTCAAGCAGTCTGGAGGCATTCAAAGCGGAGTGTATGCAGTCGGTCTCGTCATGAATAAGTAAAAGGCTTAGTGCGCCAGCCCATAAACCGCTAGTGTTTGTCATGTGCTTGTCCTTTCGTGCGTCAGATGAGTGGTGCAAAAACGAGTAACCAAAGGAGGCCGCTGGCGATAGCAGTATTGATGATCAGGCTGCGCATTTATTGCTCCTTTGTTGAGAATGGTTCTTATTTTAAATGGCTGTTTTTGTTCTGTAAATAGGAATTGTTGTTATTTGTGATGGCATTGATGATTCAGGAGGTTCACAACATCGATGACGGATGTCATCGAAAGTGTGGAGAAATTTCCCGTTTGTGGTGCGCCAGTCGAACCACAGATTCCCGCGCTGACAAGCCCTTCGACAGGTTGAGGGAGAACGGACGACGGCTTTACCCAGACCTTCCTTTGCACCCGTTCAAGACTCACTCCTTGCCTTCAGGAACATAGACCATCGAACCGTCTTTCATCCGGTAGGCGACGCCGGCTTTTTCGCCATCGCCGCTGCCAATGTTGCCGTTGGCCTTGTAGTGCTCAATCTTTTCCCCTTTTTTGATGGTGACTTCCATGGTCGGCTTGCCGGGATCGGTGATGACCGTGACGTCCTGCTTGTTGAAAGGGTTGATCAGCGGGTTTTGCGCGACGGTGATGAGTAGCGCGGCGATGATGACGAGAAAGATGTCGATCAGGTTGACCACCGACAGGATCGGGTCTTCAGTTTCGGGTTCGTGCAGTAATTTGAGGCTCATGCTGGCTGGCTCGGCAGGGTGTTGCGCAAATTGACGATCTCGAGAATTTCCTCGGCCAGCCAGCGCCGGCGGACATTGACCACCCAGTAGGTAATGGAGGCGGCGATCAAGGCGAGGATGACGGCGGAGAAGGCAATGGTCAGGTTGTCGGAGACTTTGGCCAGGTTGCCATCGGAGAGCGATTTCAGCGCCGGACCCATGGGAATCATGGTGGCAACCAGGCCGAGCATGGGGGTGACGCGGCTGGCTATGCGCGGGTTTTCGAGTGCCTTGTGGGCGAGCAGATCAAGTTCGTCGATTGAGATCTCAGGTTGCTTCTGGAAATCTTCCAGCAGGCGCCGGCCGCCGCCACGCTTGCGATAAAAGGCGAGCAGGGCAAATTCACCGAGCACCCAGAAAGCGTAAAGAAAAAGTGCAGCGATCAGCAGCAGCGTCGGGATCAGGAATAGCTGGGAGATCTGGTACATCGAGAGTTCGATCAGATTGACTTGCATAAATGCTCCATGGGAAAAATTCAGGAAGGGACTCACCACTTGCCCTCCAGCGAGAGCAGGACGCTGCGCTGTCCATCTTCGTTGGTGGTCAGTGACCAGTTGTCGTTAGCGGCCCAGGCTTGCCCGAGGCGGCGGGTGTCGTTGGCCAGCAGGTTCTGCGCCTCCAGCCGCAGATTGAGCTGTGGGGTCAGGCGGCGGGTGATGTAAATATCGAGCAACGTGCGGGCCTTCTGCTGGCTGGCCAGTTCGCCGGGGATATCGGTCTTTGTGGTGCCGTAGAGATTGAACTGGAACCCGGTGCTGGCTTGCCAGGCGCTCAGGGCCTGATCAAGACCAAGGCTCCATTGATAACTTGGCAGATTGCGGGCAGCGCGGCTGATGCCGAGCCGCTCATCCTCGACGCGCGCCTTGGGTAGCGTCAGGTGACTGCGGATGGCGGCGCCTTTCCAGCCGAATGCATCGCCCTTCAGCTTGGCGTCAAATTCCAGCCCCCAGTGGTGGGCGCGTCCCTCGTTGTAAGGACGTTCTACCCAGCGATTGCCTTCGAGCGTGGCGCGACGTTCGATGAAATCCTCGGTGCGCCGCAGGTAAACATTGGCGCCGACGATACCCGCCTGGTTCGGCAGGTGCTTGTCGAGTGCCAGTTCCCAGTTGATGTTGCGTTCGGCTGCTAGATTCGGGTTGCCGGCGCGATCGGCTTCCAGCGGGCTGTTAAAGCTGTTGTTGCTGACGGTCAACGCCGAAATCTCCTCCAATTTTGGTGCCTTCAGCCCGGCACCCAGTGAGGAACGCAGGATCAGATCAGGCGCAAATTCAAGGCGACCGGCGAATGAAGGGGCCAACTGGTGGGCGCTGTATTGGCTGCCATCGGCGTCGAGTACGATGTGCTCGCCGCGCAGGCCAGCGGTCAGGGTCAGTGCTTTGGCCGCCTGCCATTCGTGCTGCAGCCAGGCTGTCCATTGCCTGGCGCTGGCGGCGAAATCGCCGGCGTAAATACTGCTACCGCTGGCGCGTTGGCTTTCATGGCGCTGGTGCCAGCTCTGCTCGATGCCAACTGAAAACAGGCCATCGTCCAGGTTGCGGTCAAGACGGATGGCGGCTGAGAATTCCTGGTCATTACGGCGGATTTCCTCATGGCCATTCGTGTGCTTTCCGCCAGAGTCGATCGACGTGCGCTCGGTGACCTGCTCACGCCGGGCGCCCATCACGGCAACGCGGCCGGAGAGTCTGCCGAAGCGGGTTTTCTTCTCACCTTCAGCGCGCAGGCGGGTGATGGTGAGCTGGCTTTCCTCATGCTCCTGGCGACTGCCATCGTTCGCCAAGCCAGTGCCGGTGGCCGGGCTGGCATAGGCATCACGGCTGATTTCGCTGCGTCGCTCGCCCCGGTTGTGATAGAGGCTGGGCCATAGCGACAGGCTGCCGTCAGCAGCGCGCCAAGTGAGGCGTGGCGAGATGATGAATTCATCCAGTGTGTACGGGCTGGATTCGCGCTCCTCCTGCCACAGGGTCCGCGTCCCGTTGCTGCTTTGTTGGCGAGCCCCCTGTGTCAGACTAGTTGTCGCCTAGAAAATTTAACTACTAGATTTAGAGGCGATGATGAAATCAGTCTATTCCGAGGCATTTATTGACCAAGCCTTAGTCAAAGTATTCTCTCGTGGCGAG
>JAQTZQ010000081.1 GCA_028687645.1 Rhodocyclaceae bacterium | reverse complement strand
AGCGGATTCCAGAGTTCTCTCTGAAGCCGGGTACCGAGCCGGAATATCTGACCGGATTCCTGCGCTCTATTCGCAAACTCGAGTTCGTGTTCTAACCGCCATGTCTCGATTAGCCGAAAAATTCGAGTGGTTTAAACGTCACCCCAACTTCGCCCTGAAGTTAGGTCTCTCATCATGCTAACCGCCCCCGCACGCCAACCCACCGTGAGAACCAATGGGGAGTCCCCGGTGAGACTGACGCGTAGTCAGTTGCAAGCGGTGATTGAAACCTGCGAATTCGATCGCTGGATGAATCTGCAGGTTGAAGCACTGGACGATAAAACGCTGACCATGCGTTTGCCGTTTCGCGCCGAGATCGTTGGCACGCCAAAGGTTGATCGCCTACACGGTGGCGTGGTTGCAAGCTTGATCGACGTGGCCGGTTGCTATCTCCTCATTGCGCTACTGAATAAGCGGGTGTCGACAGTCAATCTGGTCGTGGATTTTCTGCGACCCGCACATGGTGAACTGATCGCTGTCGCCCGCATGGTCAAGATGGGACGCAGTGTCTGCAACCTTACGGTTGAGGTGACCGGGTCGGATGGAAAGCTTGCCGCCACTGGACGGTTGGTCATCGTGCCGTCAAACGTGACGGTGGGCGAAGAGCACCAAATGATCGGATCGACTGCGTCGCGTGGTTCCGAGCAAGAGAAAGCAATGCGGGCGTAGTGACTGTGCTTCGCGACGTTGTCCAACATTACTGCCGTGCGAGATGCGCGGTACCAAACTAATGAAGAGGAAAGTGGAAATGACAAAAGTAAACATCACGAAAGAAGCAGACTTTGATGCGGTAGTGATCGGTGCAGGATTGACTGGCCTGTATCAGGCATATCGACTTCGCGAGATGGGGTTCCGTGTGCTGGGAGTTGAGGGATCAGACAACATTGGTGGTGTCTGGCATTACAACCGCTATCCAGGCTGTCGAATCGATTCGGAGAGCGAGGTGTATGGATACTTCTGGAACGAACAGCTTAAGCAGGAGTGGAATTGGACTGAACGCTTTGCTGCGCAGCCCGAAATTCTGAAATATATTCATCGGGCGGCCGAGATCATGGACATCCGCAAGGATTACAAATTCAACGCCCGGGTTAAAAAGGCAGTGTTCGATGAAGAGAACAACCTCTGGACGCTTGAGTTCCACGAGCCGGATCGTGCGCCGGTAACGGCGCGCTTTGTCTTCTCTGCACTAGGGCCCTTGTCAGCGCCACAGATGCCGAAGATCCCCGGCATCAACACCTTTAAGGGTGAGAGTTATCACACAGCTGCTTGGCCGCGTGACCCGAATGGCTTTGGCCCGGCCAAGCTGGATTTTGCTGGTAAGCGCGTGGCAGTTATTGGTCTGGGGTCGACCGGTGTGCAGGTGATTCAGGAGATGGGCAAAGTGGCTGGGCAGCTGACCGTCTTCTTGCTCGAGCCGAACTGGTGTACGCCGCTGGGTAACGGGCCCATGGCGCCGGAGCGGATGGATTACATCAAATCACATTACACTGAGTTCACCGCCAAATGCGATGCCTCCATCGCTGGCTTTCCACATGAATTCGTTCCGAAGAACCTGTTTGATGTTCCGAAAGAGGAACGCGACGCCAAGCTGGAGGAGCTGTATAAGGGCCCTGGATTCTCCCTGTGGCTTGGGGCGTATCAGGATGTCCTGTCGGATCCCGCTGCGAACAAGTATGTGTCTGATTTCGTGGCAAACAAGATCCGCGAACGGGTCAAGGATCAGCGCATTGCTGAACTGTTGATTCCCAAGGACCATGGTTTCGGGATCAAGCGCGTTCCGCTCGAGACCAAGTATTACGAAGTCTACAACCAAGACAATGTTTCGGTTGTCGACCTTAATTCGACGCCGATTACCAAGATCAAGCCCGAGGGTATTCAGACTACCGATGCCTTGTACGAGTTTGATGTCATCGTCTATGCCACTGGCTTTGACGCGATCAAGGGATCGTGGAACCGCATCGACATCCGTGGCAAGGGTGGGATTGCGCTGAAGGATCAATGGGATACTAATGGGGTCAAGACATATATGGGTCTGCAAAGCCCAGGGTTCCCAAATTTCTTTACATTGGTCGGGCCTCAGAATGGCGCCACCTTCTGCAACATTCCACGTTGCTCAGCGCTTATTGTCGACTGGCTGACCGAGATGATGGCTCATGTAAAGGAATCCGGGATCCAGCGCATCGAACCCTGTGCCAAGGCGGCCGAAGAGTGGACGACTTACTGCGGCAAGCTGATGGATAAGCTATTGCTGGGCCACACGGACTCCTGGTTCACCGGGATCAATAAAAATATCGAGGGCCGCGACAAGCGAGAGGTATTGTTGTTCGTCGGCGGTAATCCAAAGTTCCGGGAGTACTGCGAGGACGTGAAAAAACACGATTACAAGGGATACCTTCTGTCGACTGCCGATGATCTGCGAGTCAAGTTCGATCTACGCGAGTGCGATTGATTTCGAGGGAACAGTCCAGTCGTGATCCAGCAGGGCTTCGGCTCTCATAGCGAAGCCATGTTTTGGAAATACACAAAAAGGAAAAATACCTGCAGCGTGGCGCCCATCGCGACGTCGCTCTACAGGCTGAGTGAATCAAATAAGAAGGAGAAAAACCGATGATGAAACTTTCTGGAAAAACAGCGGTGGTAACAGGTGGAGCGCGTGGCTTGGGGTCTGCCATTGTTACAGGGCTGGTCGCCGAAGGGGCGCATGTTCTGGTGGTGGACAGAAACAGGGAAGCGGCCGATGAGATGGTTGCACAAATCAAGGCTGCCGGTGGTTCTGCTTCCGCTGAAACCCTCGATATTGGCAACCGTGAGGAGGTCATGGCCTTCGGTAGTCGGATTGTTGAGCAATACGGCAAAATTGACGTACTGGTGAATAATGCGGGCATTGCTCCCAGCGTCAAACTTGATGATCCCAACTTGATGCAAATGTGGGATAAGGTCATTGACGTTAACCTGAATGGACAATGGGATATCACCATTGCCCTGCTGCCTGCATTGAAGCATGTTGGCACAAGTATCATATTTGTCGCGTCGATTGCCGCATTCACAGCGCCGAGATCCAGTGCCGCCTATGGCGCATCCAAATTCGCCATTCGCTCGTTGGTCCAGTATTTTGCCCGTGAGCTTGGGCCGTTTGGGGTCCGGGTGAACGCACTGGCTCCGGGACGGATGAAAAGTGATTTGATGACGGCCTCTGGCCCGGCCGCCGAAAAATTCCTTGAACGGGTACCTCTGGGACGTAATGGTGAAACCCATGAAATCGCCGGCCCCGCCGTGTTCCTTGCCTCCGACATGTCTTCCTATGTGACGGGGGTCACTCTCCCCGTTGATGGCGGATTTTTGGCGCTGTGATTGGTAATGGCTGTTCGGGCATGTCCCACGAAAACGAATAACCTATACCTAACGTTGCTGCGGCTGGATATGCTGGATCATCGCGATCTAAGTCGGGTTTTCAGTCCACTGCAACCGGGAGCATATTATGACACTGACCAAGATTGATGCTTTCTTGCCGACAAATCTAGCGCAGATTGGTAGCGGTCTGAATCGACCGGAATGCGTTCTGGCAGCGCGAGACGGATCGCTGTATACCGGCGATTGGACGCTGGGCATTGCACGGACCTCTCCTGATGGGACTACAGGGCCAGCTGTTGAGGCCGATCTGATTGCGAAGGGTTTCCTGCCAAACGGCATTGCACTGACGGCAGACGGTGATTTTCTGTTCGCTAATCTGGGTGAGGCGGGTGGTGTTTGGCGGGTCGGTCCGCGTGGTGAGGCTCGCCCCTTTGCGACAGAGGTTGCCGGCCGTCCGATTCCCCCTGCCAATTTTGTGTTGATAGATGGCGATCGGGTCTGGATCACTGTCAGTGCATCAACACGCAAGCATGAGCACTTCACTGCTGAAGAGAAGACTGGCCAGATACTGTTGGTGCAGGATGGCAAGGTCACTGTTGCGGCTGACGGACTGACCTGGACAAACGAACTTCGGATCTCACCCGACGGCAAGTACCTTTTCGTCAATGAAACCTTTGCCTGTCGTACCACCCGGTATAACGTGGGGTTGGATGGAGTGTTGAGCAATCCGCTTCGGCTTGTCTTCCCAGGAGGTACATTCCCGGATGGCATGGCCTTCGATGCAGAGGGCGCGTTGTGGCTCATCTGTGTCGTGTCCAACCGTCTAATCCGCGTTGCACCAGATTTGACCTGGACCGTCGTGTTTGAAGACATCGACCACGGCGCGCTAGAGACAATTGCCTCGGCACACGTCAAGGGATGCCTGACCCGGGACCAAATTGTGCAAAGCCGTGGGGTTTGTGTGTCAAATCTATCCAGTCTCGCTTTTGGTGGCCCGGATCTGAAGACTCTTTATTTGGGTGGATTGGGCATTAGTGCTGTGCAGGTATTACGGTCTCCGGTGGCAGGCGTCCCAATGGCGCATTGGCAATAGGAACATCCCGGCCGGCGCGACATCGCTACGGTCGGTCAAAACATATATTCAGTTAACAAGCCGGTGCCATTGAAACTAGAGTGCGGACGAAGCCGTGCCTCGCGATCTTTGCACTGGGAGAAAGGAAAAATGATGTCGCACTTCCCTCTTCAAGGTGTGGTCGTCGTCGATCTTACACAGATCTATAACGGCCCCTATGCAACCTATCTGCTGGCACTTGCCGGAGCAACTGTGATCAAGATTGAACCGCCGGGTGGCGAATCTTTGCGCCGCCGAGGTGTGGTGGGGGGAGCTGCATTGCCCTTTGCAATGCTGAACGGTGGCAAGAAGTCCCTCTGTTTGGACTTGAAGTCTGAGCTGGGCAAGCGCGCCTTGCTTGACCTTGTCGCCGGTGCCGACGTTTTGGTTGAGAACTTTGCACCAGGTGCGATGGATCGGCTTGGTCTTGGTTATGAATATCTTAAGACTTTGAATCCGCGGTTGATCTACGCAGCTAGTTCCGGTTATGGCAGCACCGGCCCTTACCGCAAATATCCGGCCATGGATCTGACCGTGCAAGCAATCGCTGGAGTGATGGAGACGACGGGTTTCCCTGATCGCCCTCCGGTCAAGGCCGGTCCCGCCATATGTGACTTTTTTGCCGGCATCCATCTGCATGCTGCCATCTTGACTGCCCTCTATGATCGGGAACGATCGGGCGAGGCAAGGCGCGTCGAAGTGGCTATGCAGGATGCCGTTTTTGCGTCGCTGGGCTCCAGCTTCGGTTTGTGGTGGGGCTCCCAGGGGACCAAAAGTGATTTGCCGCCGCGCACAGGCAACCGCCATGGTGGCATGGCCGAAGCGCCTTACAATGTTTACCCGGCAACGGATGGCTGGGTGGCGATTATCTGCGTTGGCGAACTGCATTGGAAAAAATTGGTTGCGGTCATGGACCGTCCAGATTTGTTGGCCGATCCGCGTTTTGCTGACCTCAAGTCGCGAGTTGCCAATGTGGACGCCGTGGACGAGGCCGTATCCGCATGGACGCGTACGCGAACGAAAAAGGCAATTTTTGATGAATTGATCGCCAACGGCGTACCGAGTGCCCCGGTGCGCAATCTGGATGAAGTTGTTCATGATGAGAACATGCATGCGCGGGGGGCACTTCAGTATCAAGACCATCCGGAATACGGGCGCATCATTGTGCAGCAGACGCCCATACGGTTTGATGGGCTGGAGCCGATGACGATCGCTCCAAGCCATAAACTGGGTGAAGATGCTCGTGAAGTGCTTACTTCTAGGACCAAACTAGGTGCTGAAGAGATTGACCAGATTTGCGGCTAGGCCTGACGCAAAGCACTGATTGGCAAGCTGGAAGCAACAGTGATAACAGCAATCATAATCAGGCTTATGCATTTGCATTTGGTGATCTGTTTGGGCCTGTATTAATGATGAAATTTAAGTTTTAAGCGGTGCACCGGCCATGAGACATTTATGGCCGGTGTTCAGTTTGTGTGGCTAATGATGCAAGATCATTTCCAATGTCTGCAAAAGCCGATTTTATGCGTTGTCGCTACTAAGAGGCTATTGCCGGTCGAACTAGTTTCACGACAGCTTGGTTGAGATTGACCGTTATAGCCGGATTACTTGGCGTTCGAGTGACCGGTTGGTACTACCGAATCTGACAAAGAAGATGATTTCAACTGAATAATCTGACGCACCACTTCACCTGCCAACTAAATTGTCACGAGAAATTGGTCCAAATATGAATCCGTTATCACCGTCCGATAATGTTCCCACCCCTCAAGGTTGGTACCGCTGGTATGTGCTGGCAGTGTTGATGGTGATCTATGCCATCAATTTCATCGATCGACAGATTGTTACTATTCTGGCTCCCTATCTCAAAGCAGACCTGACTCTGACCGATGCACAGATTGGATTGCTTTACGGCACGGCATTCGCAACCTTCTACGCTCTTTTCGGTATACCCCTCGCCAAACTTGCTGATGGATGGAGTCGTGCCAAGACACTGGCCATCAGTCTTTTTTCTTGGTCCGCATTGACCGCCGCATCAGGCCTCTCCCAAAATTTCGCCCAGTTGGGTGCTGCGCGTCTTGGTGTTGGGATTGGCGAAGCCAGTTCCTCACCTGCTGCAATCTCGTTGCTATCCGATTACTTCCCAAGGCAGATGCGTGCCTCCGTTTTTGCCTTGTATGCTATGGGAATGTATGCCGGTCTCGGTGCCTCATTGATGATCGGCGGCACCATCGTGGCGAAGTGGAATGGTCAGTTCGGTCTATCTGGCTGGCAGGCAGCCTACATTATCATCGGGCTGCCAGGTTTGGTGCTCGGTTTACTGGTGTATTTGACTATTCGGGAGCCGGTACGGGGAGCGCTGGATGGTCATCCACACCCGGGCTCACCCCATCCGTTCCATGACGCATTGCTTGAAGCAGCAACTATGTTCCCTCCCTTCAGCATCTGGATGCTGAGGCGAAGCGGCGGCAACGCATCTACCTTAAAAATAAACATTATTGGCCTACTTCTGATTCTTATTGGTGCTGCGGCCATTGACTACATGACCGGGAGCCTGCTTTCCCCCGCCAAGCGTGCGTTGCTCTTTTCGATGGGGCCCGTGGACGTTAGTACCAACATGGTCCAGTGGTTCGCCTTCGCTGTTGGCATCTACGCAGCACTCAGTTGGATTCAATCCGTAAAACTGCGTGATCCGGTTGCCTTCAGTCTGACCGTGGGAGGTAGCGCCTATCGATACATGGTTGCTGCCTGCAGTCTATTGGGTGTTTTTACTTATGCGATCGGCGCCTTTGTCTTTCTCTATGGCTCCCAGTCTCTTGGCCTTGGCCCCAAAAGTGGTTTCACCCTTGGTCTGATCGCCGCCGTTGCCGGCGGTCTTGGTGCTGGCCTCGGTGGTATCGCCGGCGACTGGCTGAAGCGACGCAATGCCGCCGGGCGTATCTGGTTCCTCATCGTAGCCCTGATAGGTTTTTCCGGGGCGACCATGATCCAGTTCAACACTACTGATCCGGAAATCTTCTTCACCGCTTATGGCGTCGCCTTGCTGTTGATGAGTACGTGGGCACCCATCATGCTCGCCACTGCTCAAGACTTGGTCATTCCCAGCCTGCGCGGCGTCGGGTTTGCCGTGCATTCCCTTTCAACCGGCCTGATCGGCTTGGGTCTTGGCCCCTATGTTGTCGGTTTCGTCAGCGATGTCACCGGTGATCTGAGATTCGCCTTGCTCTCCCTGTTTGCCTTGATGCCTATACTGCTGGGCGTTTTGTGGCGCCTTGCCATACTGCTTCCTGCCGATGAAAGCAGTGTTGTTCATCGAGCGGAACAGGCGAAAGCGAGAAATCCGATCGGCAGGTAACTGGCTCACTGCCGCCGATGCTGGGCTAGTTGGCCACCGGCTGGAATGAGGGGGCTCCCGTCAGTGGTCCAGGAGCTTCGCTGAATGACCAGAACTTCGAGGGTGTTCTTCCAGATTCATCAAAATTATTTCCTTGTACTTCTACTGCAAAGTAATGAAGAAAGTAATGCTGCATGAAAGAAATCACTCCTCACTATTTCGTTGTAACGGTTGGCACTACCGGCGATTTGCATCCGTTTATGTGCATTGCACAGGGATTACAGAAGATCGGCAGGAAGGTAACGTTCATTACCCATGCCTACTATGAAAAAATCGTTCATGGTGCAGGGCTTCCGTTTGTTGGCATTGGAACAGATGAAGAGTTTCTCAGCGTTCTCAGAAATCCGGAAATATGGGATCCCCAAAAAGGATTCGCTGCGTTATTGGCCAACTACAGCACTGGGCTAAATCAGATTCTGGATGCCATCCAGTCAGCTTCCGCAGATGCACCGCAAGTTGTGATTGCCCATCCATTCGCTGTGCCAGGTGCTGTAATCGCACGTGATCTTGGCTATGTGAAGTCAGTCGTTGCCGCGTATCTCGCCCCCTCGAATCTGAGAACCTGCCACGACCCGCTAAACATAGGTGCGTTGCCCGTCCCCCGCTGGGTTCCAATGAGTTGGCGACGCGCACTTTGGCGTTTTGTGGAAAATGGTTGGATTGACCCTGTTGCAGTTGCCCAGCTTAACGCTGTCCGAACGGCACATGGCCTTTCCAAAGTTCATACCTTTTTGACGCATATTGCCGATGCTCCGGACCTCTCTGTCACCCTTTTTCCTTCGTGGTTTGCGCATGCTGTGCCTGACTGGCCGCGTCCGTTGATTGAAGGCGATTTTCAATTGTTTGAGGCTGCCACCCAATATGGGTTTTCTGCAGAACTATCAGCCTTCCTTGCAACTGGTGATAAACCACTCGTTTTCACTCCTGGGACCGGGAATCTCCATGCTGCTGAATTCTTTACTTGCGCAATTTCTGCCATCAATGAGCTGGGGTGTCGCGCCATTTTTTTGACCAAGGAGCGTGCACAAATTCCTGCTTCATTGCCACAGTCTGTGCTGTGGCAATCGTATGTGCCGCTGTCAGCGCTCCTTCCGCACGCAGCAGCTCTTGTCCATCATGGCGGCATCGGCACTACCGCTGAAGCCCTACGCTCCGGTATTCCTCAATTGCTAACCCCTTTCGCATGGGATCAATTCGACAACGGGGCTCGTGTTGCCGTACTAGGTGTTGGCGTCGTAATTCCCGCAAAGAAGCTACGGCCCCGGAACCTGACAAAAGCGCTGCAAAAAATAATTAGCTCTGAAAAGGTTCGTGCTCAGTGTGAATTGCAAGCGTCTCGATTCATGTCTTCTTATGACCCAATCGTGCTTTGCAGTGAGGTTGATCAGCTTTTATTGGCCTCATGAAACGACACTCAAGACTCCCAGCTACCGGACCTCCGGCCAGCGCTGCGTGACTTCATTCGGTGATATTCCACGCGCGGGATAAAAAATTCGGGCTCTATTCATCACGCGCTAAAGCAATTTCGTTTTTTTGATACAGATCAATTTGCTGGCAGTGATCGGCCGCTTACAATGAACAAACGATTGTTTATACACAGAGGAATCGTGTTTTATCGAATGTCTCCGACAGTCGATGCTGACGGTTACCTTAATTGAGAGGACAGTTTGACCATGACAGATAAGAATGTTGATATCAGCAATATCCAAGAGCTTGATCTGATTGAAGAGGCACTTGGTGTCGCCGCTGAGCAGCTTGGAGATATCACAAAGCCTGTAATGGATAACTACTACGCAAAGTATCCGCAAGTTCGAGCAACATTTACCGAATTGAGCTTAAACAAAGCTAAAGAGATGGAAGGCGAGATGGTCACACAGACTATCTATAGCTTGATGGCTATCATTCAGAATCCAATCGTCACGAAGATCATGCTCCAAGAGGCCATAGTTAATCACCTCTATCTTAAAATATCCCTTGAGGACTTTAATGGTCTGATTGATAGCACGACAGATGTCATTGTTGGGGTCTTAGACAGCGAGTTCTCAGACAACATTTCAGCGCTCAATCGTGTACGAAATCGTCTTAAAGCTGTTGTGGCGGCGGCTTATAGCAACATCCAAACTCGACTGGTAATTAACACTGATTAGATTCTGCTTTAAAGATGACACATTGAGTTGTCTCAGAACTATCGGAGATTAGCGATCCTAGGTGAGCGACTAACGCGCACTCGGATCAGCTTCTTGGTCGGTTCGGCAGTAGATGCCTTGCTGGCGGCACACGAATTGAACACATGTTTTGGGCTGGCCGTCGGAGAGGGAGTTGGCCGAGGATCAAACCGCATATTACTTGGTTGTCACAACGATCTTACCGAATGGCCCCCGATCAAGGTGCTTCAGGGCGCTTGGCAGATCAGAAAACTCATACCTGGCATCGATCACGGGCTTGATTTTCAGTTCGTCGATAGCACGAGTGAGATTCTCTAGGCTCCGGCGATGGCCAACGCCGATGCCTTGGATTGTTACCCCCTTCAGCATCAGCGGAGCAACTGGGCTGGATACCTCGAAGCCCTCTAATACGCCGATGACTGAGATACGGCCGCCAACCGCGGCAGCTTTGATCGACTGCCCCAGGTGCGCTCCGCCAACAGTCTCAAGGATGTGGTCTGCGCCGCGATCATCCGTTAGCCGGTACACCGCCTCGACCCAGTCGTCGGACTTTCGATTGATTCCGTACGTAGCACCGAGAGCTATTGCTCTTTCGATCTTGTCATCGCATCCGGATACGACGATAACCGTTGTGCCCTGGGCTTTGGCGATCTGAAGGCCAAATAGTGCCACGCCGCCCGTACCGTGCACGACGACGGTCTTGCCAGCTTGCAGATTACTTTGCTCGACGAACGCGAACCACGCAGTTAGCGCTGCACAGGGTAGGGTGCTGGCTTCGTCGTCGTCTAGGCTGACAGGTGCCGCCGACAACCAGTCTTCGGAAAGGCAAACGTACTCGGAAAGTACTCCCGGGTAGATTCCGCCAAGCGTCTTATACGGTGGGTGGCGCGCAGTGCCCGCATTTAGGCCGTCGATCCAGCCGGGGGCGAAGGTTGAGATCACCCGGTCCCCCGGCCCAAACCTGGTTACGCTGGCGCCAACCGATAGGACTACTCCGGCCATGTCTGACGCGGGAGAAAACGGGAAGGTCAGCGGCAGACCCATGCCAGATTCGATAACCAGTTTGTCCCGGTAATTAAGAGAAACCGCGGACACCTTCACTAAAATCTCGCCCATTCCGGGATGGGGAACCGTGGTTGTCGTAAGCTGCAAATTTTTGCGCCCGATCGCACTCATCGTCCAGCGTCTCATCAATTGGGTCACGACCGTCTCCATGGTGATACAGGTTCTAGCAGGGACTAATTCCCGGCAAAGGAGATGATGCCTGAACAGCCTCATGAACCCTTGCTCAAAATAGAAAGGTTATCCCCTAAATCTGGGGATAACTCTGTGAGTTGGCACTGAGGCTGTGCAGTAAGGCTCTGACCAGATAGTGGTTTCCATCTTCTGCGCAAAGTTTAGGCATGTAGGTCTGATCATGCAGATCATTCGCGTTGCATCGCCTCCTCATTTTTCTTGGTGGTGTATTTTGGTACAGGTGAGTCCAAGATTTTGTATAAGGCGAATGAGGTAAATTTCGTTCTTCTTAGAGCAAAACGTAAAGTAACTGCAATATTTTGGCGTTGTCGTTAGAAGGCGATGGCCAGTTTTCTTGCTCACAATCGTACAGAAACAGGCCATCGCGAGGCCATTACATTAGTTCACTTGCCATGATTTATTTTGTCAAGGTCGGTTAGCAAATCCCGTTCAGTCTGTGTTTCATCATTATGTGAATCAATTGTTTCAAAAGCGATAAGTGTAAATTCAAAACTACCCCCGCCAGTATGTTTTTTATCGATTAAAAAACTATATTTTTTGTTGTCACACGCAGCATTTTTTAGTGACGGTAGGTCCTTGTCGACATCAAATTTTAAAGTTATTGATTTCCTCTTTTTGCCCACTAAAATCTTTGTAACTCTTGGAAGGCGCAAGAAGCCATCAATTTCACCTATTAAGCTTATTTTTTCAGTTAATCCGATGGCCTCAATTGGCTTGTCCTTTAGTCGACCTGATAAAGAATAGCTCTTGCCTTGGAAGTGGACTGAAAAACACGAAATCAAATCTTTTCCGCCGTCAGCGGTTAGTCTCGATTTTGTAAAAATTTCTACCTTCTCTTTAATATCATCTGAGAAATTTGCGGATGAAATGTAACTGCCAACTGACCGCTCATTTACAAGTTGATCTATATAATGAAATGCTAGGTCAGTTGCCTCGATCGGCCATTTTTTACTTGACTTTATTACATGTCCATACTCGAAACCAGTACGATCTGCGCAGTGCTCGATGAACCGATAAGTTGTAATAGATTCAGGATCTAAAGACAAACAATCCACCAATAGATTAACTATGTCTATTGCATATTTTTCAGTCTGTTCAAAAAACAGAGGCTGCTCGAAAATTAACTGCGAGCTATCTTTTTTTAGAACAGGAACAAAATCACCGCGAATAGTAATTAAATCGCTCGATTCTAGAAAGTCGCCGGAAGTTGAATTGTTGGGGCGTGGCGAAGCCACATTTTTTTGCTTTTTCATAATGTCCTCATGAAAAAATTGTCGCGAATAGATAAAAAAGATTGAGTTTTGATCTATCGCTGCGGAGGACGTGCCGGGGGGGTCGGGAAAAAGCTAAAGGGCAAATAAAATTGTGATTTGAATTTTGTGCAAATCGGGACGTATATAGAAAAATTCTCGATTATTTTTTCGAGAAAGTATTGTCCCCAACCAAAGAGAAAGTAAAAAACTAAAGTTGAAACGGTTATTGAGCACAGTAGAATTATATCGACTGGCCCATTAAAAATAATGGAATTTATAAAAATAATAATCGGGTAGGAGGCAATGGCCAGAATAAATCTTGGGCTGCAGGCAAATTCTGCCTTCCGGCGAAAATAGCTGACTAGTTTAACTGCATGCTGTTTTTCAACGGGATTTAACCCGTTTGTTCTTAATAGAGATACAGTGTGGAAGAAAATTAAAAATCCTACCGACCGAAAAAGACCGGAAAAATCATCGGTGAATATATTTCCGTTATTATTCTCTCGCGAAGTCGCTGCTATTTTCTCTTTCGGCGAGAAAGCTGCTTTTAAAAACGATATAAAGTCAGTGCTGTTCAATTGAAATGGTCAGAGTTGTTTTGGTTAAATTATCTTATCTGCCAAGAATTTTCAAGCTTTTTTCTTCGCTGCATATAGGGGAGCTGTGACCATTTGTGCACTGTATTGTGCCTGGCCTAACCAGGCGCTATATTTCATTTGCGTGGTCGCCAAGCGCTTAAGTCCTAAGGCTGAATTTTCTGAACGTTTGCTGCAGTTAATGTTGCTAAAAATGCAACAACAAGCTCAAACCGATTTCGAATAACTCCGTCTGAGCTCTCAGTAAGTAATAATCCGCATCTGCTCTGCACGAGCGGTGCGAACGGTTCATCGTTGAATAGCATCTTGTCTACTTGTACGCCGCGAACACGGCCACCAATTTCCTTGCAGGACCGCGGCGAAAAATCGAACTCCCGCGCATTTTCTATCAGAGTCGGATCCTCGATTGACCACGCAATATCAAATCGAGTCGAATCTATGCCCCATATTTGCAAGAATATTTGAAGCGTTGAAAATTGCTCACTGTTGCTTGCTAGTAGCTGACGACTACTCCCAATCATCCGTGCACCTTCTCTAATTGAGGGTAGTGCTCCCGGGTCAGTTTGATTTTCGTTCCCCGTAGCTATCAACCTGTTCCAAGACTCTTCGTAAATTTTTCCCAGCCAGTTCATGCCATCCTGTCCAGAATTATTGCTGCCTGGCGGAGCTTTGTGCTCAGGTTCGACAGCTTTTCCGTTCCAATACATTCGCTCCCCGACCGTGGTTATTGCCCGCTCTAAATCAAATATCGATTCTTGAGCAAATCCCAGATATTGCGCTACCTCAGCCGCAGGCAATCCTCTCCCCAAGAGACGCATTGCGCGAAGCACATCGGCTAATCTGTTCTTCTTGTCTTGCGTATTATTTGTGCGAAAGTCGGTGTTGTGGCGGGGATGCTGCAGCGGATAGTTCTCTAGCTCGACCCCGAACTGCAATTCGGCGACTTTTTTTCTTCCGCCGGTATAGGTCAGCAGCTCTGTCCAGTCAGACAGAAAGTGTAGGTAATTGCCGAACTGCGTTGTTATGCCCGCGTGCCCTAAATAGCGCGCCACGGCCCATGGAATCCGGCGAGATATCTCCTGCCTATCCATCAATACCATTGCCGTTTTTTGGTGATCTCCACCTTGTGCGCTCACAGGTTTCCAATTTTTCAGATCAAGGCTCAAGAGATTTAGCGTAATTCGATTGCCTACCCCATGGCGTCCGCGATGAAGATTCTGACGGGGATTCCCTGTGACAAATTTGATCGCGCTCAATGCCAAAGAGCTAATCGCGTTGAGGTTTAAAAATGTTCCACTACCTAACGAAAAGAGGGGACTAGAAACGCCCTCGGCCACGCTCGCCTGCGCTCGTTTGACGATTTGCCCAACTAGCCGTTTTTCTCTATCTGTGAATTCATTCAATAGTGGAACAGCTCGCCTGGCTGCTTGTGTTTTCAACTTTCGATGAGGCCGGGATTTTACGAAGACCACAATCCAGTCTTCTGTCTCTATCCAGTCCGTTGTCGTCAAACCCAACGTCTCGGAGCGCCGAAGCCCAAAATGATAAATACAAAGAATCAGGAACGCTGCGTAATTTCCTTCTTCTGACTCCAGCTGCAGAAGTAGCTTGAGCGCATTGCCATAGTCTGTATCAGTCCATACCCCTGGATCGACAGAAACCCCGTTACTCATTACGGGCAACTCGCCCCAGTCCGGCTCGGGAATTTCCGTGCGCAGTTTTGCCCAACGATGGAATTCTCGGAGCCGATTCAATACAGTTCTACAATCCTGAGCGGTGGCGGCCTCCAAAATGTCACAATACAACTCCGTAATGCCTTCATCATCGAGCATCGTTAAATTCGCGTCGTAGGCTGTACGTTCGAACACGCCGGACAGTGTCGTGAAATATGTTCGAACTGTTCCAATTGCCAGTAACCCGCCTCGGTAGGGTCTCAAAAGCAACCAAGCAAGCCAATCTCCCAGTAGAAGTGCAGCCTCTTCTACTTGGCCGTTATAGGCGCGAATGATGGTCCGGATTTTTTTTTGCCATTCCCTTCGACTGTCTTTGGTTTGCTGTGTCGGTAATGGCGACGGACCTTCATCGCCTATCACTCCGCGCAGTTTAGAAAAGAAGGTGCGCGTGTTGTTTTGTAGGCGCTCTGAGTTTTTGTCTTTCGCTTGCAGCAAGCGCCGGACAGACAACTCTCCGTCCTCCTCTTTCGGCGCATTCAAATCTTCAATCAAACGACTTTCTCGCCAGCGCACCCTTAGCCATTCTTGAGTCTCCAGCGAATATGACTTCAGACGCCCAGACAGGTAGCCACCAACTACGCCGGGCAACTGTTGGAAATTTGCTTGATCAACTATTTCTGCCAAGCTGTTTAATAGCTCGGACGTTGTAATCAACTGGTGGCCGACATGCGCCGAGATAATTTCTTTCGTACCACCGACCCAATCTGGCGCTATCTTGGCTACCCAATCCTTTTTTCTGTTTGACCTGCCTAAGGCTCGATCCAAGAGCTTTGCCGTAATTGGATGAATTCGAAAGCGCTGAACAGGCGCGGTTAAATCTTTCTCATTTAGTTCCGGAGCGTGTTCGAGAAATGGCAACCCACCTTTAGTGATCAAACGGAAGTTCTTCCCGACAATCACATCACGCAATAATTCTGTGTTCGAGATTCTCGATAGAACAGCCAACTGAATCACTGCATGCAGCGCCGCATCGTCTTTTCCTGTGCGGGAAGGTTGAAGTGAATCTGCCAATTCGGTAACCACTGATGTCAATCGACTCAGTGTCTGAACTGCTCCGGGGGCAAATTGAGTAACTACCGTTGGCTCCTCTACTAGTGCCCCGTAACGCTTCTTTAACTTGATCCTTTTGCCCAGCTTGCGCCATCGCATCTCGACGAATCTAAGAAATACCGAGTAGCGAAGAAGTCCATGGGGATGGGGCAATCCCTTTCGATTACAGAGCAATCTTCGACATAATTTTTCTATTTCGTCGGCAGATAACTCATCGAGTGTGCGACCTCCAAGGAATTCAACAGTGATCCTGCGAACACTTCGCAGAGCCTCGATTCGCTGCTTTTTTTGGTACTCAAGGCGAAGCTCCGAGCCAAATTTCGTTGGTGACTTACCAACTGGCAAGTCCTGTAGGTCTTGCGGTTCTCCACGCCAGTGAGGGGGCAGTGAGAAAGCTAACGATTGATAGAGCTCCGCCAAGGGAACGCGCATGGTATCCATGTCTTCGCGCCATGTGCGATATGACATATCCCCGTGTGTGGATGCCCCGCGTTCCGCATGACCAAGGAACGCATCGACAATTTCGGCTGAAATTCTCCTCTCTCTTAAGCCTGATGCGAGACGGTGGCGAAATAAATTCAGCGGCAATGGGCATCTAAATAAATTCAGACCATAAAGATTTGATTGAGAAGCATGCTTCCAATGCAAGCCGCCTTCAGCCCCCAGCAGAAAGAAGAACGGAAGTTGTGTGCGCTTCTTTTTAGATAGGTTTTTGATGGCCTCCGACAGCTCACTTGAAACGTCAGAAATCACGTTGGCTAAAACTCCCAAATAGCTCAAGTAGCCGGTTTGGAGTTCGTTAAGAAGTTCATCAACAACAGCTATCAGGCGCCCATTTCGGGCCTGCCCAGAAATTTTGTCATTGAGAAATAGATTC
>JAQTZQ010000265.1 GCA_028687645.1 Rhodocyclaceae bacterium | reverse complement strand
TGGCCATAGAAGACTCAAAAAATGGCCTAAAAGCGGCGTTGACCGCAGGCTTGCGCTGCCTGGTTACTGTCGGTGAATACACCCAGGGCCAGGATTTCTCGGGCGCGTGTGAAGTGCTTAACAGCCTGGAGGAGAGCACTTCATTCTGGGGTACCGAGGGATTTGCAACGCGACTTTAAGCCTACTGCCCACAACTACTCGGGCACCTTGCAACAAGCGAGAAGATCCAGCTCGGGGCGATAAAGCGTCGTTTTGACCTCCATCAAGCCAAGCACGGTGTGCACCACGTTGTCATGAGAATAGGCTTGCTGACGAAATTTCTCCAAGGCGCTTTTGTCCACGTCGTGAAAGCCGCTACCCAGCCAGAGCACAGCAGGAACGTGCAATTGCTGTTCGGGTGCCATGGCGCGCGGCATCCCGTGCAGGTAAATGCCGTTTTCACCGAGTGATTCACCATGGTCGCTCACATAGAAGAGCGCTGTTTCAAAATTGGCGTCGTTACGCTGTAGCAAGGCAATTGTTTTACCCAGAAAGTAATCGGTATAGCGGATTGCGTTGTCGTAGGCGTTGCTGATTTCCTGATCACTACACTGCCCGAGATCGTTGCTCTGGCAGGCCGGTGTAAATTTTTCAAAGCCTGGAGGGTAGCGTTTGAAGTAGGCGGGTCCGTGATTACCCATCTGGTGCAGAACAATAAAAATATCGCCGACCGGATGGCTGTCAATGTAGTCCTGCAAGCCGGGCAACATGCCCACGTCGCGACATTCGGTATCACATAGGAGATTCAATGCCGGCGTTTTGAAATTCTGATACGGCACGCGAAGCGCAACGCCTTTTGAGTCCGAATTATTATCAAGCCAAATCACATTGACCCCGGCGTGCTTGAGCACATCGAGTAAATTTTCGCGGCTACCGGCACTTTTCAAATCAAATTTATCCCGACCGTCCATCGAGAACATGCACGGCACTGAAACCGCGGTCGATGTGCCACAGGCCGAAAAATTTGGAAAACTGATCGCCTTGGCCGCCTCTAACACTGGAGTCGTAACACGCTCGTAACCGTTAATCGAGAAACGGTCGGCGCGCGCTGTTTCGCCAACGACAAGAATAATCAGCTCACGCCCATGGTCACTCGCCGGGACTTTTGCGTCAGCCCCGAGGACGGCCAATCTCTGATCATTTTGGCTGGCAAGCGCATGATTAGCATACTTTATGTTTGAGTAAATGGCGTAGAAGGGGTTGGCATAGCTGCGCAGCGGCTTATGCTCGCGTAAAAAAGAAGCAAAGTGGCTGCTAAACGCTAAGACCAGAGCAGCAATTAATGAAAGCATGATGCCCAGCAGACTGAGCCGCGAACCCACTCCGTGCCGCCAACCGCGACGCTGCACGCGCACCCGGGCGACCACGAGGGCCGGCAGCACCCCGAGAAGCAAGAGATAGACAATAAGCTTACCGGTTAGCAGGTCGAGCGATTCAGCGGCATTGGTCTGAACCGCGTTTTGCAACATCCCTTCATCAATCACTACGCCGTAAGTATCCATAAAATAGGCGGTCACTGAGGCGAACAGTAAAACGACCATCAGCAGCGGCTTGGTAAAGTACCCAACACCAACGAGGGCGAGAACTAGCACATGAAGCGCCAGGAAAGTCAGAAATAGCGCACCAATAAAGGGTAGATTGGGGCGAGAAATGGGATACGCCGCCAGCACATTGGCAAAAAAGGTCAAATTGCTACAGGCAACGACAAATAGGGCGACCAGCGCGATCAGCGCGTTACTACTCAGCCCGTCAGCGGGCAAGCGAAGCTTCATTCGGAAAACCTCAGATGACCAATAAGCAAGACGAAAGTCGTTTAGCTTAGCGCTCGCAAATTATGTAGCCATTAAGTCAGACAAATCGCCGCATACCCCCCAAAAAACATAAGGCATGAATGACCTGTCAAATAAAAATATGTGACTATTATTTATGTTTGTGTTTTTCTAATATGCTTTCCAGCAAGCCATTTTCGACGACCGAACAATATCTGGAGACACAATAATGGATCAATCAAACCGCTACGCCGACCTCAGCCTCAACGAAGCCGACCTGATCGCCGCTGGTCGCCACATTCTGGTGGCCTACAAAATGAAGCCCAAAGCCGGCACCGGCTATCTTGAAGCAGCCGCGCACTTCGCTGCCGAATCCTCGACCGGCACCAATGTTGAAGTGTCCACCACCGACGACTTCACCAAGGGCGTAGACGCACTGGTTTATCACATTGACGAATCCAGCGAAGACATGCGCATCGCTTACCCGATCGATCTCTTCGACCGCAACGTCACCGACGGCCGCTTCATGCTGGTTTCCTTCCTGACGCTCGCCATCGGCAACAATCAGGGCATGGGCGATATCGAGCATGCCAAGATGATCGACTTCTACATGCCGGATCGCGTCATCCAGATGTTCGACGGCCCGTCTGTCGACATCAGCAACCTGTGGCGCATCCTCGGTCGTCCGATCAAGGATGGCGGCTACATTGCCGGCACCATCATCAAGCCGAAACTCGGCCTGCGCCCGGAGCCATTTGCGCACGCGGCGTACCAGTTCTGGCTCGGCGGCGATTTCATCAAGAACGACGAGCCACAGGGTAATCAGGTCTTCTGCCCGATCAAGAAAGTGCTGCCGCTGGTTTATGACGCGATGAAGCGTGCGCAGGACGAAACCGGCCAGGCCAAGCTGTTCTCAATGAATATTACGGCCGACGACCACTACGAAATGTGCGCCCGTGCCGACTACGCACTGGAAATCTTCGGCCCCGATGCCGACAAACTGGCCTTCCTGGTCGACGGCTACGTCGGCGGCCCGGGAATGGTCACCACCGCCCGTCGTCAGTACCCCGGCCAATACCTGCACTACCACCGCGCCGGTCACGGTGCCGTCACCTCGCCAAGCGCCAAGCGCGGCTACACCGCTTTTGTGCTGGCCAAGATGTCTCGCCTGCAAGGCGCCTCTGGCATCCACGTTGGCACCATGGGCTACGGCAAGATGGAAGGTGAAGGCGACGACAAGAACATCGCTTACATGATCGAACGTGACGAGTGCCAGGGCCCGGTTTATTACCAGAAGTGGCACGGCATGAAGCCGACCACGCCGATCATCTCCGGCGGCATGAATGCGCTGCGCCTGCCCGGTTTCTTCGAGAATCTTGGCCACGGCAACGTGATCAACACCGCTGGCGGCGGCGCTTACGGCCACATCGACAGCCCGGCTGCGGGCGCCATCTCCCTGCGTCAGGCCTATGAGTGCTGGAAGCAGAAGGCCGATCCGATCGAATTTGCCAAAGAGCACAAAGAATTCTCCCGCGCCTTCGTCTCCTTCCCGAAAGATGCTGACTCCATCTTCCCGGGCTGGCGCGAAAAACTGGGTGTGCATAAGTAAATCATTACGGTCAACCCCGCTTTGGCGGGGTTTTTTGTCTCACCCTAGCCTCAACAGAGAACCCAAAATGCCCAACACCGATGCTTACAAGGTTCGCCGCGAACCTTTCTATCAGTCGCAAGGCAATGAAATAGCGCTTTACGAAGCCGCCTACGCCGCGCGCCTGCCGGTCATGCTCAAAGGGCCGACCGGCTGCGGCAAGTCGCGCTTTGTCGAATACATGGCCTGGAAGCTGAACAAGCCGCTGATCAGCGTGGCCTGCAACGAAGACATGACCGCCGCCGATCTGGTTGGCCGCTTCCTGCTTGACGCCAACGGCACGCGCTGGCAGGACGGGCCGCTGACCCTGGCGGCGCGCCTCGGTGCGATCTGCTATCTCGACGAAATCGTCGAGGCGCGGCAAGACACGCTGGTCATCATCCACCCACTCACCGACCACCGCCGCACCCTGCCGCTCGACAAAAAGGGGGAGTTGATTGAGGCGCACCCCGATTTTCAACTGGTCATTTCCTACAATCCGGGCTACCAAAGCCTGATGAAAGACCTCAAGCAATCGACCAAACAACGTTTCACTGCCTTTCAGTTCGACTACCCGG
>JAQTZQ010000264.1 GCA_028687645.1 Rhodocyclaceae bacterium | reverse complement strand
GCCAGCAGCGGGTCGTAAAAGCCGTTTACATTGAGCAGCCCCATGGGTTTCACGTGGAACCCGAGTTGCCCCCAAGTGAGGATTTCGCAGAATTCCTCAAAGGTGCCAAAGCCGCCAGGCATGGCGATAAAACCGTCCGAGAGTTCGGCCATGCGCGCCTTGCGCGTATGCATCGAGTCGACGACTTCGATCCGCGTCAGCGCCCTGTGATCGACGGCGCGGCCTTCGACTTCCTTGCCCATCAGTGCTTCGGGAATAACGCCAATGACCGTGCCGCCAGCTTCTAGGCAGGCATCGGCAACGGCACCCATCAGACCGATATTGCCGGCACCATAGACTAGTTCGATGTGGCGTTCAGCGAGCTGGCGGCCAAGCTTTTCCGCCTCGGCGCGGTAGATCGGGTTGTTGCCGGCGTTGGAGCCGCAGAAAACGCAGAGTCGTTTCATTTTCAAAAACCGCCGGTTTTCAACCAGTGCCCAATCTGCGGCAAGCGGTCGGCACCGAAGAAGGCTTCGCCCTCAATGACGATGTGCGGTGAGCCAAAAACACCGGCCTTCAGGGCGGCTTCGCACTGTTCCTTGAGCTTTTCCTTCAGATCTGGGCTTTGCAGGGCGATGGCCAAATCATTACGGTCGACGCCGATTTTTGCCGCAATTTCCAGCACGGCCTCCGGCGAGGAAATATCCGTGTTATCAACAAACAGCGCGCGATAAGCGGCGTGGGCAAACTGTCGTGCCAGCGCACAATCCTGCCCGTCCAGCCAGTAATAGGCGCGGGCGGCATTCTGGGTGGCGAGCGGGAATTTTTCCGGATGGTGGTAAGGGATACCCATGAAGCGGGCAGAACGCTCAAAGTCATGCAGCGAATACGTCGCCTTGGCCTGATTTTGCGAGGTAAGCGGCGCGCTGCCGGTGGCTTTGAAAACAATGCCGAGCAAAATCGGATGCCAGCGCACCTTGCGGCCATGTTGGGCAGCGAGCGCATCAATTTTTTCGCTCATCAGGTAGCCGTAAGGGCTGGAAAAGTCGAAATAGAAGTCGATTGGGGCTGACATGTTTGCTTGCCTTATGCTTGATGACGACTAAAATGTGTATTGTTATTACAAGGAGTGTGTATCGTGAGAACCAACATTGTGATTGACGACGCCTTGATGCGCGAAGCTTTGCAAGCGTCCGGCCTGAAGACCAAGCGAGAGGCCGTTGAGCAAGGTTTGAAAGTGCTGGTTCGCGTTGCGCAGCAGGAAGAAATCCGCAAATTCCGCGGGCGTCTGCCCTGGCAGGGCGACTTGGATGCCATGAGGAATGACCGTTGATCCTGGTCGATTCGAGTGTCTGGATAGACTATTTTCGCGGCACGCCGACGCCGCAAGCCGATCGGCTCGATGCGCTGTTGTCCACTGAGCTTTTGGCCATCGGTGATTTGATCCTGACTGAAGTGTTGCAAGGCTTTGTCAGTGAGCGGGATTTCAATCAGGCCAAAACTTTGCTGACGGCGCTGCCGATCGTCACGCTGGCCGGCGCGGATGTTGCGATTCAGGCCGCGCGCAATTTTCGCCAACTGCGTTCCTTGGGGGTGACGGTCAGAAAAACCATTGATACCGTAATCGCCACCCACTGTATTGAAAATGGAATCGCGTTGCTGTACAGCGACCGCGATTTCGAACCCTTTGTTGAGCATTTGGGTTTGATTTCTGCCCTGCGGGAGCATTGAGCGGCATTCAGATGGGCTAATGGTTTGCAAAGCAATCAGGCCGCAATGCTGCGCCCGATGACCAGCCGCTGAATATCGTTCGCCCCTTCGTAAATCTGGCAAATCCTTACATCACGGGCGATGCGTTCGACCGAGGTTTCGTCGGTATAGCCGCAGCCGCCGTGGATCTGGATGGCGTCGGAGCAGACTTTTTCGGCCATTTCGGAGGCGTACATCTTGGCCATCGAGGCTTCGACCAGGCAGGGTTTGCCGGCGTCCTTCAATGTCGCGGCGCGCCAGACCATGAGGCGGGCGGCGTCGAGACGGGTCGCCATGTCGGCGAGACGGAAATTGACTGCCTGATGTTCGATGATAGGCACGCCGAAGGTAATGCGCTCCTTGGCGTAAACAACGGCTGCTTCAAATGCCGCGCGGGCCATGCCGACCGATTGGGCAGCGATGCCGATGCGCCCGGCTTCGAGGTTGGAGAGGGCGATCTTGTAGCCTTCGCCTTCTTTGCCGATCAGGGCGGTAGCGGGGATGCGGCAGTTTTCAAAGACAATCTGCGCGGTATCCGAGGCGTGCTGGCCCATTTTGCGTTCGATGCGTGCGACCTGATAGCCCGGTGTGGCGGTCGGCACCAGGAAGCAGGAAATCCCCTTCTTGCCGGCGGCTTTGTCGGTCACCGCAAAGACGATGGCGACATCGGCATGCTTGCCGGTGGTGATGTAATGTTTGACGCCGTTGAGTACGAAATCATTACCGTCGCGCTCGGCGCGGGTGGTAATCGCCGAAGCGTCAGAGCCGGTGTGCGGTTCGGTGAGGCAGAAGCAGCCGAGCTTTTCACCGCGTGCCAAAGGCTTGAGCCATTCTTCCTTTTGCGCATCGCTACCGTAGCGATTCGGGATGCCGCAGGCTAGCGAGTTTTGTACTGAAACGATGGTCGAGGTGGCGCCATCACCGGCGGCGATTTCTTCCAGAGTGAGCACCAGCGACATGTAATCCATGCCGGCGCCGCCCCATTCATCCGGCACTACCATGCCCATTGCGCCAAGTTCGCCAAGTTCCTTCAGTGCCTCGGCCGGGAAGGTGTGATTGCGATCCCATTCGGCAGCGAAGGGGGCGAGACGCTCCTGCGCAAAGGTGCGCATGGTGTCACGGATCATTTCCTGTTCTGAAGTCAAAATCATGTTGTTCTCTCCGAAAAATTTGTGGTTAGCCAGACGCCGGTAATGACCAGCAGGCCGCCGCCGAGGACGGCGAATCCCAATCGCTCATCAAGCAACACGGCTGCCTGCAATACCGCGAAAACCGGTACCAGATTGACGAACACCGAGGCTTTTGACGCGCCAAGACGTTTGACGCCATCGGCAAACCAGGTAAAGGCGAGGGCGGTGCCGCCAATCGCCAGAAAAACCACACTGGCCCAAACGCGCCATGACCACTCGGCGATCTCAGTGCCACCTTGCAAGAAGGCCGTGACGCCCAGCAAGAGTGCACCGATCAGACTGGCGTAAAGCGTTGCGGCAAGCGGTGACAGAGACAGCGTTGCCTGGCGTCCGATGAAGGTGTAAGCCGTCCAGCACAGGGCGCAACCAAGGATCAGCCATTCGCCGATGCCGACCGCACCGTGCAGCAAGGCCAGCGGATTGCCATTGCCGACCACGGTTAGGCAGCCGATCATCGCGATGACGATGCCAGCCAGCTTGACCGGCGTCATCCGTTCCTGCCTGAGAAACCAGGCACCGAGGGCAACCAGTACTGGGGTCAAAGCGACAACTAGCGCGCCGCGCCCGGCGGTGATGTGTTTCAGGCCGTAAAAGAAACACACGGCGTAGATGAAAATTCCAGTCATGGCCAGGCCGCTGACAATGCCCCATTCGCGGCCCGTTTCAGGGCGCGGAATACGCCCTTCGGTGGCCAGCGCAAAGCCGGCCAGCGCCAGTCCGGCGAGGAGGAAACGGATGGCGGGCACGGCCAGTGGGGCAGTCAGTTCCTGCGCCACGATGCGTCCCGCAATCCAGGTTCCACCCCACATGAACATGGCGCCGATCAGCTTGAGATAGGTTGTCGAGTCAACGGAAACCCCGGCCTGCTGCGGCACTTACAACATTTCTACCGCGAGGGCCGTGGCTTCGCCGCCGCCGATGCACAGGGAGGCAACGCCACGCTTGAGGCCGTATTTTTTCAGCGCGCCGAGCAGGGTGACGACGATGCGGGCGCCGGAGGCACCAATCGGGTGGCCGAGCGCACAAGCGCCGCCATGAATGTTCACTTTTTCAACCGGCAGCTTCATGTCGTGAATCGCCGCCATGGTCACCACGGCAAAAGCTTCGTTGATTTCAAA
>JAQTZQ010000080.1 GCA_028687645.1 Rhodocyclaceae bacterium | reverse complement strand
CAAATGGATATTCCTGGCGTTCATACCAAGTTCGTCGAAGCCAATCGCGGCGCGCTGAGCGAAATGCTTGATCTCGTCCTGCCTGCCGCAGCCATCGACCGCAGCGCCACCGGCAGCAGCCAATTCAACCGCCGCTACGGTTTTCTTGATAAACCGGAACGGATACGCCTGCGCTGGCTTGACCCCGCTGGCTCGCCATTTTCAGCGATTGCCGAGGCAGATCTGACGCTGGATGCGGCCAGCTTCGCGCTGCTGAATCCTGCGGTCAACCGGGTTTTTATCACTGAAAATGAAATCAACTTTCTCGCCTTCCCCCCGCTTGAAAACGCTTTGCTTCTCTTCGGTGCCGGCTATGGTTTCAGCGCACTGACTAATGCCGATTGGCTGCACGGCTGCCAAATCCATTACTGGGGCGACATTGACAGCCACGGCTTTGCAATACTCGATACATTGCGCAGCCACTTCCCGCATGTCCAATCCTTATTGATGGATCGCGCCACGCTGTTGTCCAATGCTGCACTCCACGGCGAGGAGCCGCAGCCGATCACCCGCGATTTACCACGCCTGACCACCGATGAGCAACAGCTCTACAACGACCTGCGCGACCAGCGCCTGGGTAAAAATCTGCGGCTGGAGCAGGAGCGGATTCCCTTTCACCAGCTACAAAGTGCGCTCGATCGAATAACGACGCCAGCAACCTGAACAGCGAGTTTCCGGCATTGCCTCAGCCGCCCAAGCGTAATTGTGCCGCCAGGTCTTTTTGGCGCTGCACCACGCGCCGCTCGTAGCTTGCCTGGTTCTTGCGGCAAACCAACTGATAGGGCCGAGTATGGCGGGCGGTGCTGGTATCGAGATCGCAGTTGTCGCGTCGAATAGAGTCTTCCACATGACGCCGCAGTGCTTCAGCCGCCGAAAAAACCCACGCTTCGCGTTGCCCATCGATCAAAAATACCGCCAGTTGTTTGCAATGGGCACACTGGCAGCTGATCTTGCCACTGCGGGTGAAATCAGCAGGCGCATCCAGCGGTTCGGCGATACGGCGGGCCAGATGCGCTAAACAAGCAGCGTTCAGGTTTTGAATCGGCAACCATCCTTGCGCCTTGGGCAAACGCTCGCACAGTTCCAGTGCCGCCGGCAAAACGGCGGCGTCGAGGGGAAAGGTTTGAGGCCAGGTCAGTATCTGCGCAACGACCTCCTTGCCCAAGTCGCCGCTGCCAATCAAATAGAGCGCGCTAAGGAGATCGGCAATCAGCGCTGGCGTTGCAGCAACACGCTGCCGCCAACCATTTTCTGGCGCAGGTAGAGGTGCCCGGGCGGGGTCGCCGGGCAAGGCGGTAACCAGAGATTTCGCCGCTGGGCTCAAAAGATGGGCGTCCTCAGCCAAGTTTACGGCAACCCGGTAAAGCAAGTTGGCACCCGCCTCATGCTGCGCCGAATTTTGGCCAATAATTTTTTCGATGACTTCAGCCGTTTCATCAGCGGGCAGCAGACCAGTGGCAGCACTCAAGGCGGCGTTGTCTCCTGCGCCAAAATTGCCCTTGGCCGAAATTTCCGTGAGAAATCGGAGTGCTGATGCGCGATCCTGCAAGCGGCACAGGCAGGCGAGAAATTGTGAGGCATCACCCGGCGTTGGTCGCCACAGCGACGGCGTGCTTGCCGGCCAATGCTTGATTATTTGAGTCGCCAACAGATGAGCGTCCTGCCAACGTGCGGAAGCGAGATCGGCACCCGATGCCTGCCAACTATCCGTCTGCGCGGCAAGATAGGGCAAGGAAATTGCCAGGCCAGCCCCGGCTATCACCCGCAATTTGCCACTTTTTGGCCATAGCACGAGTGCCGCCCGGCGATAGCTGCGTTCAAAACTGGCGCCGGCATTTCCGGTCGCCTCAAAAAATTCCTGCTCATCGGGCTCTGCGTCAGTAAAGCTGTCTGGCGGACACAATTCCGTTTCCAGGAAAGGCAAATCGAGCAGAGCCGGGCTGCTGCCATCGGGCGCACGCCACGCCGATAGGCTCAATTCGCGCTCGCAAACCTCGTAAATTTCGTAGCCCTCCGGCTCGGGTTCATTGTAATAGCCACGTGGCTGGTAATAGCCCGTCGCTTCGGCGCTACCGCTTTCAGAAATACTGACGAGTGCCAAGTAGAGTTCGCAATCAGCACGCAGGGCTGCTTGCTGTAGGACGGCAGCGATCGCCGCATCCGCATTTTTCAGGCTGGCAAAACTGATTTCAGCCGGTGTGTAAATGTGCTCAAGCGGGTAAATAAGTTTTTGCGGGCGTGTTCCTGGCGCACTATCCAAATCATGCGTCCACTGAAGCAACAGCGCGGCTAACCGATCGATTTCGTCGTCGTAAGCCGGTGGCCGGGGCAACGCACCCTTGCCCTGACGTATCAAGTTGTAGATCAGGGTCAGCCGGCAACCACTGGCGACGGGACGAACCTCATGCCAGCAATCCGCATAAAAAGCGGCGAAAGCCAGTTCAGAAGCATCTTGCGACGAGAGATCAAGGCAAACCTCCCGTCCTTGGTGACGCACCAATAACTCGCCACCGGTGTAAATCGATGGCAAAACAATCACCAGCGTCGCAAACATGCCGGGTGCTTTTTCGGTATCGCGATGGCCGACAAAAAAGCCGCCAGTGTCGTACACCAGCATTTTGTAGAGCTCGGCGACGACAGGTTCCTGTACGCCCAAACCAGTTGCGCAGCGCGCAACGATGGCTTGCAACGTGCCAGCCCAGTGACGCCCACTCATTTGAATTTTTTCCGGGCTGATCTGCCAGGTTCGCCGCACCTCAGTATCAATCAAGGTCTGCTCACCCCGCCCATACGGCGCTTGCTCTGCACTCGCAATCAACTGCTCGGCCTGAGCTTGCAGAAGTGGCAGCGCAATTGCACCGACGCCATCAACGGAAATATTCGGTGCGAATATCTCCTGCTTTCCCGAGATATGAAAATCACCTGGGCGCTGCACCGTTTGCAAAATCTCAAGAAGGGTTTGCGTGATATCTGGCATCGGGATCTATCTCAGTCAGTGGTTTGAAGGCAAACCCGATTTTGCCATTGTTGCTGCGTTGCTCCGGCTAAAAACTATTCCACTTTTAGACTACCAAGCTGCGAATATCAGATTTACAGACTAACATTGGCCTCTTAATTCCGCAGCGAAGCCCACACTGGCGCGCCGCCGCCCTATGATAAATTTACCGCCGACTTGATTCAGGATTCAACGCCAGACCATGACCGACCAGCTCAACCTATTCGATGCCAGCGCCCAGCAAGTAATCGACGCCGCTAAGGAAGCAGAACTGCCTGCGCCCCAGCAACCCGGCCAAGCGCTGGAAAGCGTTACCGCACCAGCCAGCGAAACGGATTCGGCAGCACCGCCCGCGCTGCCACCTTCCGCCAGCGGCCCAGCCGACGACATTCCCTCTCCCGCCGACTACGCCGCCCGCCGCTATCTTGAATACGCAATGAGCGTCGTTACCGGTCGCGCCCTGCCCTCGGTGGCCGATGGCCAAAAGCCGGTACAGCGCCGCATTCTCTACGCGATGCACCGCATGGGCCTCTACAAGAGCCCGCGCCATGTCAAATCGGCGCGTGTTGTTGGCGACGTGATCGGCAAATATCACCCGCACGGCGATTCATCGGTCTATGAAGCGATGGTGCGCATGGCGCAGGACTGGAGCCTGCGTTACCCGATTGTTGATGGTCAGGGCAATTTCGGTTCGCGCGATGGCGACAACGCCGCCGCCATGCGATACACGGAAGCCCGCCTGACGCCGATTGCCGAACTCTTGCTGGCCGAACTCGACGAAGGCACGGTTGATTGGAAGCCGAATTACGACGGCGCCAATGACGAACCGGTGCTGCTACCAGCGCGCCTGCCGTTTTGCCTGCTCAACGGCGCCTCCGGCATCGCCGTCGGCATGGCGACCGAAATCCCGGCGCACAACCTGCGCGAAGTAGCCAATGTTGCGGTCAACCTGATAAAAGACCCGAATTTTTCGGAAGAAGAAGTGCTGGCGATGATTCCCGGCCCGGATTACCCGGGTGGCGCGCAGATCATCTCGACGGCAGAAGAAATTGCCGCCATCTATCGCGGCGGGCGTGGCAGTCTGCGCGTGCGGGCCAAATGGAAAATCGAAAATCTGGCGCGTGGCCAGTGGCGACTGGTGATTACCGAACTACCGCCGGGCGTGTCGACCAATACCGTCATGTCGGAAATCGAAGCCTGCTCCAACCCGGTGGCCAAGGAAAAGGCCGGCAAAAAGGTGTTCACGCCGGAACAGCTCAATTTGAAAGCTGCCTTCCTCGGCGCCATTTCCGAACGCGGCGTGCGTGATGAGTCGGGCAAGGAACACGCCATCCGTCTGGTCATCGAACCGGCCTCCTCGCGTCAGGGCCAGGACGATCTGGTGCGCCTGCTACTCGCCCACACCAGCCTCGAAACCAACGCTTCAATCAACCTGACCGTGCTCGGCGTTACTGGCACGCCGCGTCAGGCTTCGCTCTACAGCATCATTGCCGAATGGTGCCGCTTCCGGCTGGCCACCGTGCAACGGCGCACACGCCACCGCCTGACTGCTGCCGAAAAGCGCATCCATATCCTGGAAGGCCGTTTGGCGGTACTGCTCGATATCGACAAGGTGATCAAGGTCATCCGCGAATCGGACGATCCCAAAATCGACCTGATGGCGCATTTCAAGTTGTCGGAAATTCAGGCTGAAGACATTCTCGAAATCCGCTTGCGTCAGTTGGCTCGACTGGAAGGGATCAAGATTGGCGAAGAACTGGCCAAGCTGCGCGAGGAAGCCAAGGGGCTGAATCACCTGCTCGATTCGGATGAAGCGCTGCGTACTTGCGTGGCCAGCGAGATTGAAGCCGATGCCAAAAAATATGGCGACGCGCGCCGCACCTTCATCGAGGCCGCCGAAAAGGTAACGATGTCGGATGCCAAGACGGTCTCCATCGTCGATGAGCCAACCACGCTGATCGTCTCGAAACACGGCTGGCTGCGTTCGCGCCAAGGCCACAACATCGACCCGACGCAACTGACTTTCCGCTCCGGCGATGCCCTCCTCGCCTGCCTGCCGTGCCGCACGGTAGACAACCTGATTCTGCTCGACACCAAGGGCCGCGCTTATTCGATTCCGGCCTCCGATATTCCCGGCGGCAAGGGCGATGGCCTCCCAGCCACCTCGCTCGCCGATTTCCAGGATGGCGGAAAAACCTGTCTGGCGTTAGCCGTGCAGAGTGAAAAAATCTATCTGGTCGCCGCTGACGGCGGTTACGGCTTCCGCTGCAAGGGCGAGGACTTCATGTCGCGCGGCAAGGCCGGCAAGGCTTTCCTGACCTTGGGTGAAAACGAATCTCCGGCTATTTTCATGCTAGCCCCGAGCGAAGGTGAAATCGCCTGCGTGACCAAAGATGGCCGCGCACTGGTCTTCAATATCGAGGAAATCCGCCTGCTGGCCAAGGGCCGTGGCCTCAAGCTGATTGATGCCGGCCCCGGCAAAACGGCACTGGATGACATCATCCCCGTAGAAAATGGCGCCGCCGGCAAGCTCAAGGGTGAACGTCTGGAAATCTGTCGCGGCAATCGCGGCGGCAAAGGCAAACTGGTGCGGGTCAGTCGAAAATAATCCCGGTTTGTCACGGTCAACCGTAGAAATGGGGTGATTTTTGCCGCATTTCTACGGTAGCCGAAGATCTTTTGTCACCAACTGCTGCCGCAGTGCCAGTTCATGCGCATGACGAGCGCGCAAGCGCGGGTCATTGACCAGCATGCCGATCGTCTCACCGAGCACCATGGCCACGCCAAGCACTGGCAGCACCAGCATCAAGCCAGGCACCCCGGCCACCGCACCGCCGACAAAAATCATCAGCACGGTAAGCAGCGGATGCATGTTGAGACTTTTGCCGATCGTCAGCGGCATGAAGAAAAAGTCATCGAGCAAGCGGACGAAAATGAACAAGGCAATCGCCGCATAAGCGACGCCGGGATTACCGGGAAAATCAGTCGCCACCACCAGTACCACCAGCAGGCAGCCAAGCACTGAGCCAATGTAAGGCACCCAGGCCAGCACGGCAGTCAGCAAGCCCAGCGCCAGCGCACCGGAAACGCCAATCAGCCAGAGACCCAGCGCAAGGCAGAAGGTATCGAGCAAGGTGAGCTTGATCAGGCCGATAAAATAGAGGCGTGCGGTGCTATCCACCTGATCCATGAGAAACAGGGCGCGCTCGAAATAGGCATTGGGTACCGCGCGGGCCAGAAATTTGCGAAAACGCCAGCCGTCACGCAGCATGAAAAAAGCCAGAAATGGTGCGAGCAGTAGCGACGGCGACCAGGCGGCAATGGTCAGGGCAATCGCCGGAATGTATTTTTCAGCGAAATGTGCAGAAAACTCGGCGATCTGGCGCGCTACTTCGGCGCTGGCCCGGGCTTGCGCCAACATCTCGAAACGCTTTTCAAGCTGAATAATGCTGGCGTTGAGAAATTGAATGCCACCATCGAGGTAGCGCATGGCGGAATCATGCCAGCTGACCGCTTCGGCAAATAATTTGGGAAAACCCAGCAGACCGATTAACACCAGCACGCCAAAGGCGCCACTACTGACCCAGCCTGCGGCATGGTCGTGCGACATGCCGCCAAGTAGCAAGCGCAGTTTGAGTGGCAACAGGGCGTAATAAATAATCAGCGCCAAAACAAACGGGACGACCAGCCACAGAATCTTTTGAAAAAGAAAGAGAATCAGACAGGTACCGGCGATAATCGCCGCCCAGACAATGGGCCCGGATTGATAATGGCTAGATTTGACCCTCATTGAAGGGCGACGCTGTCCGCTGTCTGGACGAGCATCTGGCGCAAACGCAAACCGAGGTGGCGCGCCAACTGCAAGGCAATTTTGGAGGCAATCTGCGCATGCGAAGCCATCAGGCGCTCGAAATCGCCGCGAAAGAGTACTGCCAATTCACTGCGCTCGCTGGCTCGGATTTGCGCCGAACGCGGCACATCATCAAGCAAGCCTAGCTCACCAAAAAAATCACCGCTCTTCAATGCTGCCACCGGTGTTTCATACTGGTCTGGCAAGCAGACTTCAACGGCCCCACTCACGATGATATAGAGCGCTTGTCCTTCTTCACCGGCATCGAAGACAACTTCGCCGGCTAAAAACTGTCGGTCATGGACAAAGGCTTCGACAATCTTCAACTCTCGCTCGCTCAAATTGCACAATAGCGCGCTAGCCGCCAGACGGTGATTGATTTTGAGCGGCTGACGAGCCAGCGAGAACCACGACATGGGCATTTCCTGAAGGTAGAGCGACGGGGAATTCTAACCGCTCACCCAACCCGCACCCCTGCTTGTTGCGGTCAACCGCGAAAAACACCCTATTTTTTGACAATCACACCACAAGCCAATCGAGCACCGGAATTCCCCGTCGGCTGCGTCTTGAAATCATCCGCCGTGGCATGAACAATAACGCTGCGCCCGACGATACCGTGGGTGCCTTCGGCAATTTCAACCTCGTCAATATAAGTCAGCAGTTTGGCCACGCCTTTGGCATCGGCCACCAACTGCGGCATGTCGCCACCGTGATGCTCGCCATGTTCCGGATTCCCGTGCGGCTTGTTCGAGGGGTTGAAATGACCACCTGCACTGGTGCCATCCGGCGCGCTACAATCGCCCTTTTGATGAATGTGGAAACCATGCGCACCAGGCGTCAGGCCGCTTACCTCAGCCATCACGCGCAGTTTGTTTCCCGATTCGGTAAACGTCACAACGCCGGAAACCGAATTACCCTTGGTGGGTGTCAGTTTTGCCTCGGCGACCGCCGGGCCCGGAGAAACAATTCCGCCGACACAACCCGCCAAAAACAGCGAACTTGCCGCTGTGCCGAGAAGAATGAACTTTTTCATTTATGATGTCTCCACTTGAAATAATGCTGGTTAAACCTGACGATTAGTTTCCCGAATCCCAGTCAAGTTCATTTTTACTCAAACCCTCTGCCAAAACCATGCACAACGAAACGTTAAGGCCGGAAACAACCCCCAGCGCGCTAAACGCCTTCAGCCCCACGATTGATGCGGGGAAGCTCAAGCACGCACCAGGCACACTGGTCGACAAATACGGGCGGCGCATCACCTATGTTCGTCTGTCGATTACCGACCGCTGTGATTTCCGCTGCACCTACTGCATGGCCGAAGAAATGACCTTTCTGCCGCGCCACGAGGTGATGAGCCTTGAGGAATGCTTGCGCGTCGCCAAGGTCTTCGTCGGGCTTGGCGTTACTAAGCTGCGCATCACCGGTGGCGAGCCGCTGGTACGCAAAGAAGCGATGTGGCTGATCGAAAAACTGGGGGCGCTCCCCGGTCTCAACAATTTGGTAATGACCACCAACGGCTCCCAACTCGACCGCTTTGCCGCACCGCTCAAAGCCGCCGGCGTCAAACGGCTGAATATCAGCCTCGACACCCTCAAGGCTGATCGTTTCAAGACCATCACCCGCATCGGCGACTTGAACAAGGTCATCAAGGGTATCGAAGCTGCGCAAAAGGCGGGCTTCAAGCGCACCAAGCTCAACGCTGTGATGATGCGCGGCACCAATGATGACGAATTTATCGATCTCGTCCAATTCGCCGTCGACCGCGAACTCGACATCTCTTTCATCGAAGAAATGCCGCTCGGCGACATTCAGGGTCGCAACAGCACCTACATTTCCTCCGAAGAAACTCGTCAACAACTCAGCCAAGACTTCGAGCTAATTCCTTCCACCGAATCCTCCGGCGGCCCGGCGCGCTACTGGCGTATTCCCGGCTCCGAGTCGCGTATCGGCTTCATTTCACCGCACAGCCATAACTTCTGCGATACCTGCAATCGCGTGCGCATCACGGCCAAGGGTGAACTTTACCCCTGCCTCGGCCAAAACGATGCCATGCACCTGCTACCCATCCTGCGCGAGTTTCCGGGTGACGAAGTGCCGCTACGGCAGGCCATCATGGACAGCATGGGCATCAAGCCCTACGGCCATGACTTCACGCAGCAAATGGACTCCCCGCAAGTCGTTCGTTTCATGTCGATGACCGGCGGCTAGCGCCCCAGGCCCATGTTTACCAGTGAGCAAAATTCGTCATGCCACCAACGACTTGGTTTAATTGCCAGCCTGATTGCGCTACTCGCCGTCAGTGCCTGGCGCTTCATCGTCGGTGCCGACTGGCTGGTGAACATGCTGCTGGCCTTCACCCTGAGCGGCGTTGGGCTACTGCTCTGGTTTGAATGGCGAAAATTACGCCGAGTACGTCAGGCCTACGACATGGCCATGCTGGCAGCCCACGACGGTTTTTGGGAATGGAATCCGATCACCAAGGAGCTGCGCACCGGTAGCCGCCTGCTCGAAATCCTCGGCTATCAGCACGATTTTCTACCCGACACCCATGCCTGGCTGAAGCTGGTTCATCCGGATGACGTTGCTCCTTACAATAAGGCAGTGGCGGAACATCTCAAAGGTAAAACCACTTATTTTTATTGCGAATACCGGGTCCGCGCCAGCAATGGCAGCTACATCTGGGTCGCCTCGCGCGGCATTGCGGTGCGTGATCGCCGGGGTCGCGCCTATCAGATGGTTGGGTCGGTGATTGACATTACCCAACAGCGGAATCACCAAGAAACCATGGAGTTTCTCGCCCAGCACGATGAGTTGACTGGCCTGCCCAATCGTCTGATGCTGGCTGAAAAGCTATCCCAAGCCATTGAGGAGGCGAAAAAGAACGGTCTTCGTCTGGCGGTTTGCTTTATCGATCTCGACCGCTTCAAAAATATCAATGACACCCTCGGCCATCGAGCCGGTGATCAATTACTACAAAATGTAGCGCAACGGGTAGTCGCCAATTTGCCGGCGAATTGTCAGCTTTTTCGCCAAGGCGGTGATGAATTCATCGTCCTGATGAACTCGATACCCGTTTTATCGACCGCCTTGACGGCCGCCGGCCAACTGCGCGAACTGATCGCGACACCATTTTCTAGTCTCAGTGCTGATTTCTTCACCAGCGCCAGCATTGGAATCAGTCTTTTTCCCGATGATGCGGTCGACGGCGAAACCCTGCTTAAAAATGCCGACACGGCGATGTACGAAGCCAAGGCCGCCGGCGGCAATGCCGTTCGCACGCACACGCCGCAAATGAACCAGCGCCTGCTGTCGCGCGTCACGCTGGAAACCCAGCTCCGTTCAGCTTTGCAAAACAATGAAATGTCGTTGCATTTTCAGGCCCAGGTCGATGCTGCCAGCGGCTGTCTGACTGGCGCCGAAGCCCTGCTCCGCTGGCACCATCACGGTCAAGCGATTCCGCCCGACCAGTTCATTCCAGTCGCTGAGGACACTGGTCTGATCATTTCCATCGGTGACTGGGTCGTTGACCGGGCGATTGCCCAAATCCTTGAATGGCGACATTTATATGGCGACATTCCGCCGATTGCCATCAACCTTTCCCCCCGCCAATTCTGGCGCCCCGCCCTCTCGCATCAGGTGCTGCGCAAACTCCGTGCCGCCGGCCTGCCGACGAGCGCGCTGGAAGTGGAAGTTACTGAGTCGGTACTGCTCCACGCCGAAGCCGGCAGCCTGGATGAACTGGAAAATTTTCGCGAATCCGGCGTGCGCATTGCCCTCGATGACTTCGGCACCGGCTACTCATCCTTGTCGTACTTGCGCCGCTTGCCGATCAATATTCTAAAAATTGACCGTTCGTTCATCATTGACCTGACCTCGCCCAAAGAGAGCGCAACCAGCCAGGCACTGGTCAGCGCCATTATTGCGATGGCCCACAGCCTGTCCCTGAAAGTGATTGCCGAAGGGGTTGAAACGCCGGAGCAACTGGGCTGTTTGCAGGAACTCAAGTGCGATGTAATTCAGGGCTACCTGATCAGCCGCCCACTTCCGCCGGCAGAATTTTCGGCCAAATTCCTCGTTGACCGTAAGACTTTGGGCTAAGCCCAGCTCAGGGATAGATTTTGCATTCACCCGGTTCGGTACGAACCGGATCAGTCACCATCCCAAGCACCGTAAAAAACAAAGACATGGCCAGCAAAAAGGCGACCCAACGGGCCGCCTTTTTATGCTGCTGTACCAGATCCCGACAAGGCTGGCAGAAGCTCATTGATTTTTCCTGATTACAAACCGCGAACCGCGCGCTTGCGCTCGATTTCGGTCAGGTAACGCTTGCGGATACGAATTGACTTAGGTGTCAGTTCAACCAGTTCATCTTCAGCAATAAACTCGACCGCTGCTTCCAGGCTCAAGTTAATCGCCGGCACCAGACGCACCGCTTCATCCGTACCCGAAGCGCGAACGTTGGTCAGTTGCTTGCCCTTGATCGGGTTAACAACGAGATCGTTTTCACGACTGTGGATACCGATGATCATGCCTTCGTACAACTTGTCACCCGGCACCACGAACATGCGACCGCGATCCTGCAACTTCCACAGCGCGTAAGCAACGGCTTCACCGTTATCCTGGGAAATCAGCACGCCGTTACGACGCTCGGCAACGCCGCCATCCTTGACCGGTGCGTATTCGTCAAAAACGTGGCTCATCAGGCCGTTACCACGGGTCAAGTTCATGAACTCGCCCTGGAAGCCAATCAGGCCACGCGCCGGGATGCGGTATTCGATACGAACGCGACCGCGACCGTCCGGCACCATGTCCTGCAAATCGCCCTTACGCATGCCTAGGCTTTCCATAACGCCACCCTGGGTGTCTTCTTCGACGTCAACCGTCAGCAACTCATACGGCTCGCACTCGACGCCGTTGATGGTTTTCTTGACAACGCGCGGACGACCAACAGCCAGCTCAAAACCTTCGCGACGCATGTTCTCAAGCAGAATGCCGAGGTGCAATTCGCCACGACCGGAAACGTCAAACACGTCGCCATTGCCGGTGTCATGCACACGTAGCGCCATGTTGGTCAGCAACTCTTTATGCAGACGATCGCGGATCTGGCGGCTGGTGACAAATTTGCCTTCAGTACCGGCCAGCGGGCTGGTATTGACCATGAACTGCATGGACAGCGTCGGCTCGTCAATCTTCAGCAGCGGCAGGGTTTCCGGATTTTCCGGATCGGTCACGGTACAGCCGAGGACCAGATCTTCAATACCGGTAATCTGCACGATATCGCCGGCCAGGCCTTCTTCCAACTCAACCTTGTTCAAGCCGCGATAACCCAGCACTTGACCAATTTTGGCCTTGACCGGGGTGCGCTCGTGCTCAATCGCTTCCTCTTCCGTACCGAACATGACCAGCACGTTCTGACCGGTCTTGACGCGACCACGATTGATCTTGCCAACGCCGATACGACCC
Organism: Rhodocyclaceae bacterium; assembly: GCA_028687645.1. Lineage (GTDB taxonomy): Bacteria > Pseudomonadota > Gammaproteobacteria > Burkholderiales > Rhodocyclaceae > Azonexus. The sequence goes on along the minus strand of JAQTZQ010000080.1, from coordinate 4,790 downwards.
ACGTAGGACGAGTAATCCAGCGCGGTAATTTGCAGTTGCAACGGTGCGTTGACATCGGTATCCGGGGCCGGCACATGGCGCAGGATGGTGTCGAACAGCGGCTTCATGTTTTCGCGCGGCTGATCCAGTTCCATCGCCGACCAGCCATTGAGGCCAGAAGCATAAACAATCGGGAAATCGAGCTGTTCGTCGGAGGCACCCAGCTTATCGAACAGGTCAAAGGTCAGATTGACGGCGCTATCCGGATCGGCACCGTCGCGGTCAACCTTGTTAACCAGCACAATCGGGCGCAAGCCAAGAGCCAGTGCCTTCTTGGTCACAAAACGGGTTTGCGGCATCGGGCCTTCAGCGGCATCGACCAGCAGCACTACGCCATCAACCATGCCCAGCACGCGCTCGACTTCACCACCGAAGTCCGCGTGACCCGGGGTATCGACGATGTTGATATGGACGCCCTCGTACTCGACCGCGGTGTTCTTGGAAAGAATCGTGATGCCACGCTCTTTTTCCAGATCATTGGAGTCCATCACGCACTCGACCAGTTGCTGGTGAGCGGCAAAAGTGCCGGACTGGCGAAGGAGTTGGTCAACCAGGGTGGTTTTACCGTGGTCAACGTGAGCGATGATGGCGATGTTGCGAATCGGACGAGCGGACATGGGAAGGCCTGAAAAATCAAAGGCGCGATTCTATCACCAATGGTGCGGCGCAGCATCTAATTCGTCAGCTAAAATCGACCTAAAATCTTGTTTTACGAGAAAAAATAATATTAGGAGACCGATGAAAAATTTTCTGGAAATCATGAAAGACCGGCTGATCGATGTGCCAGAGCTGATGCCCTGGGACATGGCAAGCCGCCGCGAGCAGAACCCGGATTTACTGATTATTGACGTTCGCGAACCGGCGGAATTCGCCGCCATGCACATCCCGGGCTCACTCAACGTGCCGCGCGGTGTACTCGAATCCGCTTGCGACTGGGGCTACGAAGAAACCTTGCCCGAACTCGTTGAGGCGCGCGATCGCGAAATTGCTGTGGTCTGCCGCTCCGGCTACCGCAGCATTCTGGCCGTGTATTCAATGCAATTACTCGGCTACAAAAATGCCTTTTCGCTCAAAACCGGCGTCCGTGGCTGGAAAGATTTTGAGCAGCCGCTGGTCGACAGCCAGGGGGTGGATGTCGATCTCGACGATGCCGATGTTTACTTCACACCCAATTTGCGACCGGAACAGATTCGACCAATAGATAGATGAGAACCGAGCATTCAGTAATCTTGTGAGTTTTTCGTTTGCCAAAGTTGAGCCAATGCCGTCAAAACCCAATATTTTTCGAATCAACCCAAAATTGTCTGGTGAAGACAGATTCACCGCTTACTGGCATTACATTTTGTCCTCATATCCCACTACTGGACAATCCATCCTGGATCAGATCGCACTCAGTGCAGAACTACCAAAAACTCGCTTCATTTCAGCAATCGATCACCCAATTGGTGACCAAAAAAATCGGCCCGACTTTGAAATTGAGGGCGAGGATTACAACATTCTGTTCGAACACAAAATATTTTCAGAGCTTGGCGAACAGCAACTGGAACGTTATTTAAAACTAGCTTCGGTTCGCGCGAAAAAAACATATCTCGCATTTGTTTCAGCTCGCAATCACAAACTTGAAGACATGATTCTCTCCGACCCACTTTATATTCAACCTCGCGGAGAAGCGCAGCACTTTACGTGGCAAGTCCTCGGTGCTGAGCTAAAACGAGAACGCTATGGGTTGGTAAAAGAGTTTCTTCAGTACATGGAGATGGAAGGCCTGCTGACCATGCCTTGGGCCGGTTTGGGTGACCCATTTATCGACTCGAAAGCTGAAAATGCTCTGCGCGAAGTACTTAAAGAAGTCGCCAATGACACAAGGAAACAAGGTTGTTCAATACGCCATTCCTCAAAAAGTATTGGAACGGAGTATCGCAAGCCACTGACTGGCATCCACCTCATTTATATCTATGCCAGCCCTCATTTCTCAAGCGAAGATGAACGTCTCAGCGGGCGACTAATGTATGCCAGCGTCTGGATAAAACATCCGGGTGGCTTTTTGCAGGCAAAGCTGCCTGACGCTTACGGAAGTTTTGATGGCTCGCCGCAAGTTTTTGTATCTGATGAGGTTGTTCAATCCAGCTGGGATAAAGACTTGTACCGAGAGCGGCTCTACATGGCATCGCTGCCCAAAATATTAGGCAAATCTCAAATTGAAGCCAGACGTAACATCCGTGAATTCATTCAGTTAATCATTGAACATCTCGAAAATAATCTCGGTCATAGCGTCCAATCATTGGAAGTGATTTAACGGTCTCCCTCAAAAATCCAAACTAGAAAAATCGCTCAGCCCTGCTTGTTGCGCATGAAATCTGCCGTCTGAAAGAAATTTTTCACCAGTTTTTCACGCGACTCTTCATCGATGCCGACATCTTCCATCGCCAGCACCATGCAGGCGACCCACTGATCGCGCTCGGATTCGCCGATGGCGAAAGGGGCGTGACGACCGCGCAGGCGGGGATGGCCAAATTTTTCGACGAACAGATCGGGGCCACCCATCCAGCCGGAGAGAAACATAAAGAGTTTGTCGCGCGACTCGCTCAGATCATCCTTGTGCATGGCACGGATGCCCTGAAACTGCGGCACGGTATTCATGAGTTCATAGAAGCGCGCGCAAAGCTTGGCGACGGTGGCCTCACCGCCGATTTTTTCGTAGGTTGTTTGAGTTTCCATCTGGGTTTTCTAAGGTTTGCGTTGTGGCGGACGACTACGCGGCGCAACGGGTTTGGTCGGCGCACGCAGAGGCCGTTGTCCGGGGCGTTGATTGGTAAAAACCTTGGGATTTTTGTCGGTTTTTTCGCGTTGACCGCAAGAACTTGCCGGTTGCCAAGCGGGAATCAACTGCTTCTTGCCATTACCGATCAAATCGGCACGCCCCATCGCCTTCAAGGCTTCGCGTAGCAGCGGCCAGTTATTGGCATCGTGATAGCGCAAAAAGGCCTTGTGCAGCTTGCGTTGCGTGCCATTGCGCACGGTGCCGACATGTTCGCTACTCCGTGACAGCTTGCGCAGCGGGTTACGTTCGGTGTGATACATGGTCGTCGCCAGCGCCATCGGTGTCGGCAGGAAGGTTTGCACCTGATCGAGACGGAAATTGTTTTTCTTGAGCCAGAGCGCCAGATTCATCATGTCTTCATCGGTCGTGCCCGGATGGGCAGCGATGAAATAGGGAATCAGATACTGCTCCTTGCCCGCCTCACGCGAGAAACGGTCGAAGAGTTGCTTGAAGCGATCATAAGCACCCATGCCCGGCTTCATCATCTTCGACAACGGGCCTTCTTCGGTATGTTCCGGGGCGATTTTCAGATAACCGCCGACATGGTGCGTTACCAGCTCCTTGATGTAATCGGGCGAACGCACTGCGAGGTCGTAGCGCAGGCCGGAACTGACGAGCACTTTTTTAACGCCCTTGATCGACCGGGCCCGGCGGTAAAGAGAGATCAGCGGATTGTGATCGGTACCCATGTGCGGGCAAATATCGGGATAAACGCAGGACAGGCGACGGCAGGAAGCCTCGATTTTGGCATCTTCACACTTGAGGCGATACATATTGGCCGTCGGCCCGCCGAGGTCGGAGACGATGCCGGTAAAGCCCGGCGTCTTGTCGCGCATGTCCTCGATTTCGCGAATGATCGAATCTTCCGAACGGCTCTGGATAACGCGGCCTTCGTGCTCGGTAATCGAGCAGAAAGTACAACCGCCAAAGCAGCCGCGCATGATGTTGACCGAGAAGCGGATCATTTCCCAGGCGGGAATTTTTGCTTCGCCGTAGGCCGGATGCGCGCGCCGGGCGTAAGGCAATTCGTACACTGCGTCGAATTCTTCTGTATTCAGCGGAAACGGCGGCGGGTTAAGCCAGACATCGCGTTCGCCATGCGCCTGCACCAAAGCGCGGGCGTTGCCGGGGTTGGATTCAAGATGGAAGGTACGCGAGGCGTGGGCATAAAGCACCGGATCTTCCTTGACCCGCTCGTAAGATGGCAGACGAATGACGGTGTGGGCGCGCTTGTCTTGAATGGCTGCCAACTTTTCCGCACGCGAAACCAGGCGTATCGGCTGCGCGCCATCGGCACAAGGCGTTGCCGTGCTGCCCTGCGGCTCCATGGCGTAAGGATCAGGATGCTGAGCCACCGGGCCGGGGGTATCGATCTCGCTCGAATCAACGGCATCCCATGCTTCAGAAGGCACCCAGCCGGAAGGCACCATGAAGGCAGTGCCGCGCAAATCACGAATCTCGCTGACTTTCTCACCCTTGGCCAGGCGGTGGGCAATTTCGACAATTGCCCGTTCGGCATTGCCAAAGACCAGAATGTCCGCCTTGGAATCGGGCAGGACGGAACGCCGCACCTTGTCTGACCAGTAATCGTAATGGGCAATGCGGCGCAGGCTGGCTTCGATCGAACCAATGATCACCGGCACACCGGGAGCGGCTTCGCGGCAACGCTGGGCGTACACCGTCACCGCCCGGTCTGGCCGTTTGTTGGGTTCGGCATTGGGGGTGTAGGCATCGTCAGAACGGATTTTGCGGTCTGAGGTGTAGCGGTTGACCATCGAGTCCATGTTGCCGGCAGTGACGCCATAAAACAGGTTGGGTTTGCCGAGTTTTTTGAAGTCGACCGCACTGTTCCAGTCCGGCTGGCAAATGATGCCGACGCGAAAACCCTGGGCCTCCAGCAAACGGCCAATCAAGGCCATGCCAAAACTGG
>JAQTZQ010000263.1 GCA_028687645.1 Rhodocyclaceae bacterium | reverse complement strand
AAATCAACCCCGACATCTTCGGCAGCATGATCCAGGCCGTGGCCGACGACGAAGAACGCGGCGCGCTCGGCATGCACTACACCAGCGTGCCCAACATCCTCAAGGTGCTCAACCCGCTGTTTCTCGACGACTTGCGCGGTCAACTGGAAAAAGCCGGCGAAAACGAACGCATGCTGCTCAACCTGCGCAAACGCCTGGCCCGCATCCGCGTGTTTGATCCGGCCTGCGGCAGTGGCAACTTCCTCGTCATCGCCTACAAGCAGATGCGCGAGATCGAATACGAAATCAACCGCCGCCGGGGCGAAACCCATCGCGGCAGCGACATCCCGCTGACCAACTTTCGTGGCATCGAACTGCGCGACTTCCCCGCCGAAATCGCCCGGCTGGCGCTGATCATCGCCGAATACCAGTGCGACGTGCGCTATCGCGGGCAAAAAGACGCGCTCGCCGACTTCCTGCCGCTCTCCAAGGAAAACTGGATCATCTGTGGCAATGCGCTGCGGCTGGATTGGTTGAGCATCTGCCCGCCGACCGGGACGGGGGTGAAAGTGCTGGCCGATGATTTGTTCGGCACGCCACTGGAGCAGACGGAGATTGATTTCGCGAACGAAGGCGGGGAAACGTATATCTGCGGGAATCCGCCGTACAAGGGTAGCCAGACGCAAACCAAGGAGCAAAAGGCGGACTTGGCTGCAGTATTTGAACCATACGAGATTTCGCCGAAGCAGATTGATTACGTGGGAGGATGGTTCATGAAGGCCGCCGCCTACGCCCAAACAACAAAAGCAGATTCGGCTTTCGTTAGCACCAACTCGATCTGCCAAGGTCGAATAGTACCGATCTTATGGCCCAAGATTTTCGAGATGGGTTCAGTCATCAACTTCGCTCACACTTCTTTCAAATGGGCGAATCTCGCAGCTCATAACGCGGGAGTGACTGTCGCCATAGTTGGACTATCAACTGATGCCGGCAAGAAGTGCCACCTATTTGACTTGAATCGAGATGGCAAAGTTTCGGTGCGTGAAGCCGCAAATATCACGCCCTATCTAACCACCGGCGAGAATGTCGTCGTGAGCAGTGAGCGGGAAAGCATCTTCGGTCTGCCCTCAATGTCTTTTGGCAACATGCCGGTCGACGGCGGAAACCTTCTATTTACAGCCGACGAGTTGCTACAACTGGGCCTCAATAAAGAACAAGAGAATATTTTCGTTCGGCGAATTTATGGTTCGGCCGAATTTATTCGTGGCATCGTCAGAAAGTGTCTTTGGATCGAAGACGAGACGCTCTCTGAAGCGTTGAAAATTGAGTCCATTTCCAACCGAATCGATTCGGTCCGAAAAATGCGGCTGAGCAGCAAAGACTCCGGAACAAAAGAAATGGCTTCGCGTGCTCACCAGTTCCGCGAGATGTATCACGCAAAATTGCACACGTTAATATTGCCGGGCGTTTCATCAGAAAACCGCGAATATCTTCCCGTTGGGCTTATCGACAATACGTCTGTCGTCACCAACCTCGCCTTCGCCCTGTACGACGCCCCCCTCTGGAACATGGCGCTGATCGCCTCGCGCCTGCATCTGGTCTGGATCGCCACCGTCTGCGGCAAGATGAAAACCGATTTCCGCTACTCCAACACCCTCGGCTGGAACACCTTCCCCGTGCCATTCCTCACCGAGCAGAACAAGGCCGACCTGACCCGCTGCGCCGAGGACATCCTGCTTGCCCGCGAGGCCCACTTCCCGGCGACCATCGCCGACCTCTATGATCCGGAAACCATGCCGGACAACCTGCGCCACGCTCATGAGCGCAACGACGAGGTGCTGGAACGCATCTACATCGGCCGCCGTTTCAGGAACGACACCGAGCGCCTGGAAAAGCTCTTCGATCTCTATACGAAGATGACAGCCGAATCTGCCGGTAAAGCGCCCGCCAAAACCCGCAAGAGGAAGCCATGAGCGAACTCATCCTCTACAGCAGCGACGACGGCCAGACCCGGCTTCACTTGCGGGTGGACGGCGAAACGGCATGGTTGAGTCAGTTGGAAATTGCCGAACTGTTCCAGACCAGCAAGCAGAACGTCTCCCTGCACGCAAAAAACATCTTCGCGGATGGCGAGTTGAGCCGGGGTTCAGCTGTCAAGGAATCCTTGACAACTGCCACCGATGGCAAAAAGTACCGCACCCAGCTTTATAACCTCGATTTGATCCTGGCCATTGGCTACCGGGTGCGTTCGCCTCGGGGCGTGCAGTTCCGCCAGTGGGCGACGGCGCACCTCAAGGAGTTCCTGCAGAAGGGCTTCGTGATGGATGAGGAGCGTCTGAAAAACCCCGGCGGCTGGGATTTTTTTGATGAGCTGCTGGCGAAAATCCGCGAGATTCGCGCCTCGGAAAAACGCTTTTACCAGAAGGTGCGCGAGCTTTTCGCCCTGAGTTCCGATTACCGGGTAGAGGCGCTGGTCTGTCTCGCCAATACCGAAGGCGGCGAACTCTGGCTGGGGGTTGAGGACGATGGCACGCCAACGGGCTTGCACGAAACCCACCAGAATCTGGCCGGCTTGCCGGGGCTGGTGGCGGCCAGAACCTCGCCGTCGCTGAATGTGACGGTTGAGGCCGTGGCGCTGGCTGGCGTGCGGGTTGCCCGCATTGTGGTTGACCAATCCACTTCCGAAGTGGCGACAACAGCCGGCAAATACCTGCGCCGTCGTCTCAAGCCGGATGGCAGTCCGGAATGCGTGGCCTTGCTGCCGCACGAACGCAGCAGCCGCGCCAGCCGCTTCGGTCTGGTAGATGCCTCGGCGCAGGCGGTCGCGGGAGCCTCGCTGGCCGACCTTGACCCACTGGAGCGCGAACGGCTGCGCCAGACGGTGGAGCAGTACGGCGGCGACAGGGTCTTGCTGGAACTGCCGACCGTGCCAGCCGATCTGACTTTCCGCCGGATGGTGGTGGATATCGAAAGCCAGCGTGGGGCAGAGCTACCGATTGATTCCCTGATTGCGCTGGCTGCCTTGCGCGAGTTCAAACGCCTCTCGGCAGAGGACCTGGCCAGACATATCCAGCGCGACACCGGAAGTGCCAAACGCACATTGGAGGCGCTCACCGAAGCCGGTTTGGTCGAGGCGCATGGCAACACCCGAGGGCGCAGCTATACGCTATCGGCTTCGGTGTATTCGGTGGTGAGCGACAAGGCGGCCTATACCCGCCAAAAAGGCTTTGGCCCGATTCAGCACGAACAGATGGTGCTGAGCTACATTCGCCAGCATGGTCAGATCAAGCGGGCGGAAATCATGGATTTGTGCCGACTGACGGAAGGGCAGGTAAAGCGTTTGTTACAGAGAATGCTCGCTGCAGGCCAGATTGCCAGGCACGGACAAAGTACGGCAACGGCTTATACCGAGCCAAAAGAAACACCTTGATAAGACGATTTGCGGATCATTGCGGATCATTTGCGGATCATTTGCGGATCATTTGCGGATGTAAACGGATGGAAGTGAGCCACTTGAAAAACAACCCCACCAACGCCTATACAGTACCTTCCGTCTCCATCACCACCGCCCGTTCGGGTGCATCGAGCAAGGCCAACGAGTTGGGCATGCGGGCCATGCAGGAACGGGCCTACGCCAGGCGCGGCGAACAGTATCTGCTGATCAAGTCGCCGCCGGCTTCCGGCAAGTCGCGGGCGTTAATGTTCATCGCGCTCGACAAGCTCCACAACCAGGGGCTGCGGCAGGCCATCATCGTCGTGCCGGAGCGTTCCATCGGCGGCAGCTTTGCCGACCAGCCGCTCAGCCAGGCCGGCTTCTACTGGGATTGGCAGGTGGCGCCGCAGTGGAATCTTTGCGATGCGCCGGGTGCCGACGAGCCGAAGGTGGCCAAATCCAAGGTCGAAGCAGTGCAGAAGTTTCTGGCCAGTGATGACCGGGTTTTGGTGTGCACCCACGCCACCTTCCGCTTTGCCGTCGAAGCACTGGGGGTCGAGGCCTTCGACCACCGCCTGATCGCCGTCGACGAGTTCCACCATGTTTCCGCCAATCCGGACAACAAGCTGGGCAGCCAGCTGGGCGCCTTCATTGCACGCGACAAGGTGCATG
>JAQTZQ010000262.1 GCA_028687645.1 Rhodocyclaceae bacterium | reverse complement strand
TTGCCGATGCGCTCCTGCATCTCCTTCGCCGCCTTGTTAGTGAAGGTAATGGCCGCCACATTGCGTGGCTGAAAACCGCAATCCTGCACCAGATAGGCGATTTTCTGCGTGATCACCCGCGTCTTGCCCGAGCCGGCACCCGCCAGCACCAATAAAGGGCCGTCGAGATAATGGATCGCTTCGCGTTGCTGGGGGTTGAGGCCGGACATGGGGTTTCGGGGAGGCTGAAAATGCAGCGCCCCGGATCGTCGGGGGGCGGGGTTGGGGAGGGCGAATTTTAACGCACCCGTGATCAGCATATTTTTGCCAGATTGCGTGACTGCTTGACCGTTAGCCAAACGTTAAGCATTAAGACGTAACGAAAGTTAAATTACGAATAGTTTGACATAGGTCAAACGAGTCGATAAGTTGAACCTCCGATCCAACGCTTTGGGGGTTATGTGAATAAAAAACACAACAGAAAATCGGTCAATCTTGGTTTGCAAGGTGGCGGTTCACATGGTGCTTTCACTTGGGGGGTGCTTGACTATCTCCTGGAGGAAGGCAGTCTGGATATCGAAGGGATTTCGGCCACCTCTGCTGGATCAATGAATGCCGTCGTGGTTGCCCATGGCCTACAGGTAGGCGGGCGCGAAGGCGGACGAGAGGCTTTGGAAAAATTCTGGGGCAGTGTCAGTGCCGCGGGGGTTTGGTGCGACCCCGTCAAATCCATGCCATGGGACAAGCTAGGCCCCGGCCACTGGGATCCAAGTCACACGCCGGGTTACATGTTATTTGACTGGTTCACCCGGGTGTTTTCTCCCTACGATATCAACCCCTTTAACTTTAGCCCCCTGCGCGACATCCTGAATTCGTCTGTCGACTTTGAGCGACTGGCCCAAAGCAGTGATACCAAGCTTTTCATTAATGCGACCAACGTGCGCACAGGTCGCATCAGAGTGTTTGGAAACGCCGAACTCAGCTGTGACAGCGTCATGGCATCCGCTTGCCTGCCGCAGTTTTTCCAGGCCGTTTGTATCGAGGGGGACTACTACTGGGACGGCGGCTATCGGGGTAACCCTTCGATCTTCCCCTTGATTTATGGCACCAAGAGCTGCGACGTGATTATTGTTCACATTAACCCGATTGAGCACAACGAACTGCCAAAGACATCTGCCGAAATAAACGACAGGCTGAATGAAATTACCTTTAATGGCTCAATGCTTTCGGAGTTTCGTGCCATTGCTTTTGTGACCCGAATCATTGAAAACGGCTGGATCAAAGACGAATTTAAAGACCGATTGAAGTACATGTTCATGCATTCCATTCGTGCCGATGACGCACTGAGAGATCTGGGGGTTGCAAGTAAACTGCTGACGGATTGGGATTTTCTCTGTGATCTTCGTGATCGTGGTCGTCAAACCTGCGCGGCATGGCTCGCCAAGAATTACGGTGCGGTGGGGAAAAAGTCCTCGGTCGACTTGAGCGCAGAATTTTTGGGTGATGGCATCCAGGCACCAAAGTGATGCCCAAGCGGGGTTGATCTTCGCCCCTTTCGCCTCATTCACCCTATGCCGTCAGTCGTGCTGGCTGCTTTCGCTGCGGCAGGGCGGGTTCTTCAGGCTGCACTTGGGTATGGAAGCTGCCCACCGCCATCACCAGTTCGCGAGCCTGTTCCTCCAGACTTTCAGCGGCTGCGGTGGCCTCCTCGACCAAGGCGGCGTTTTGCTGAGTCACCTCGTCCATCTGGCCCACCGCCAGCGTGATCTGCTCGATGCCCGCACTTTGCTCACGGCTGGCATGGCTGATTTCCCGAATGATCTGACCAACACGGCTAAAGCTGGTAACGACCTCTGACATCGTGCTCCCTGCCTGCTCAACCAACTGGCTGCCAGTCTTGACGGTGTTTACCGAGCCAGCGATCAGGGTCTTGATTTCCTTGGCTGCCGTCGCGCTGCGCTGAGCCAAATTGCGCACCTCGCTCGCTACCACGGCAAAACCACGTCCTTGGTCACCGGCTCGCGCTGCCTCGACCGCAGCATTGAGCGCCAGAATGTTGGTCTGGAAGGCGATTGAATCGATAACCCCAATAATGTCGGCAATTTTGCGGGAGCTGACTTCAATTTCCTGCATGGTTTGCACCACGTTCTGCACAATCGTGCCGGCGCGCACCGCAATATCGTTGGAGGTCGCTGCAAGTTCATTGGCCTGACGAGCATGATCGGCATTGTTTTTGACGGTCGCGCTCAGTTCTTCCATGCTCGACGATGTTTGCTCCAGACTCGACGCCTGCTCTTCGGTGCGGGCAGAAAGATCAGCATTGCCCATGGCAATCTCGCGTGCAGCAGTATTGATGGCATCGGCGGACGCTTTGATTTGCGACACCACACGCGCCAGTTGCATCACGGTGGCGTTGGTGTCTTCCTTCAATTGTCCAAAAATGCCTTGGTAATCGGTATCGATGTGCTGGCTCAGATCACCGTCGGCGATGGCGCGCAAGACAGTCGCCACCTCCGACAGGCCTCGCTCGGTAGTGGCCGAGAGCGTATTGAGGTCAGCCGCCAACTGCTTGAAAAAGCCTTCCAGGTCTTTCTCTTCAATGCGCAGGCTGAAATCCCCGGCGGCTGCAGCACTGATCAGACGACCGATGGCCTCCTGATAGCGCTCCGTCTGACGTCGGGTTTCTGCTTCTGCCTCGGCATTACGGGCGAGTACGCCGATAGATTGGTTGGTTCGCTCCAACGCATCACGAAATACGCCATGCAAACCGACGGGCTGGGCATGGCGGAAAAATTTCCCCTGGCCAGCCATGTGCAGCACCGTTTGTTGCTCGCGAAAGCAGGTTTCCAGTTGGTCGAGCATATTATTGATCGCCCAGCACAGCTCCCCGATTTCATCCTTGCGACCGATATTGACGATACGTCCGGCAACCCGGCCCCCGGCAACCTGTTTGGCAATTTCGCTCAATTGCTGCCGGCGAGAATCCCCGCCGCTGGGGTAATTTTCCGCCTCGCCCTTTTGCCCCAAAAAAGCCGCCCCGAGGGCAATTAGCCAGAGCGCGAAAAGCCCCCAGTCAAACCCAAAGCGCATAAAAACCCACAGGCCGGCGACAGTAAACGTCCCAAGCAACACATAGACTGTAGTTTTAGATGGCATGGATCAACTCCTCGTAGCTCAACCCTTTTTCCTTCAACACCCCAACCAGCAACCCCAGAGAGGCGTTACAGGCATCTCTTGGGCCAGCCTTTTGCTCGGCCGCAAGCATTTGGGCATAAAGACCATCGATTACCTGGATGGCTGATCGCTTGGGCGCACGACGCACAGAAAGGTAGCCGGCAATCTGGCCATTGGAATCGAAATCGGGCGTTACGTTGGCAAACACCCAGTAAAAACTGCCGTCTTTGGACATGTTCTTGACGTAGGCAAAGACTTCGTTGCCCGTAGCAATCGTGTCCCAGAGAAACTTGAAGACACCGCGCGGCATCTCAGGGTGGCGGATGATGTTGTGTTGGGCGCCGATCAATTCGCCTTCCGAATAGCCGGAATATTCGATAAAAATTTCGTTACCGTAAGTGATGCGCCCTTTAAGGTCTGTTTTTGAGACGATGAAATCGTTCTCGCGCATGACCTTTTCTTGATTGGTTGGCTGTATCGAATGATCTTTCATGGCAATCCTCGAAAATAGGCAATCAGGCATATCTTGCTCGGCAGGAGCAGCCTCCCGGCAGTTTGCACATCTTACCCACGAGCCGTGACTAAATGGTGAATTCTCTGTTGTCAGAAATCCAATCGATCCAGCGCTGGGCGGCGCTGCCCAGCTTGCAGACCGCCTTCCGGCTGCGCCTGCCAAATCACTGCGCTATTAAAAGCAATAATCGACACGACTCGACAGGCAACACGGCTGGCATTTGCTACTCAATGCCTCGATCAGAGGAGTGATCAGTACTCGGCCTCAAACCCGGCATCAACAATCGCCGCACAGATATCGTCCGGGCTGACAAAACGGCCGTGTTCGACGCTGACTTCGCCCTTGGCCAGAGAGATTTCCAGGTGGCCGATATTGGGCAGGTCTTGAATCGCATTGGCCAGGGTGCGCACGCAGGATTCGTCTTGCAGGCCGCGTAC
>JAQTZQ010000079.1 GCA_028687645.1 Rhodocyclaceae bacterium | reverse complement strand
GCCAGTGCTCCCGCATTTCCTCGCGAATCCGCTGCCGCTCTTCATCGCCGATTTGCGCGCTGGCGCCTCCTGCCAGAGCCAAACAGGCTACCAGCAGAAATAAAACACGGACGATTGGGGCAGCGAAGGCCATGGAACATCTGATTCAATGGTGATGCCTGATTTTCCCGCGTTTGCGGGATCAGGCACCAGCTCGGCGACGCGGATTTGTAACAACATGTTTCCAACATCACTGCGGACATTAATTGTTACCATTGTGTCACCCGCTTGGCCAAGCAATCAGTAACCTTACCGCCATGACAGAACGCACTCAACACCTCCTTGTGGTCGACGACGACGCCCGTCTGCGCGACCTGCTGACCCGTTACCTGGGCGAAAACGGCTTTGAGGTCAAAGCCGTCGGCGATGCTAACCAGATGGATCGCCTGCGCGTACGAGAACACTTTGACCTGCTGGTGCTTGACCTGATGATGCCCGGTGAAGACGGCCTGTCGATCTGCCGGCGTCTACGCGGCACCGGCGACAAAACGCCGATCATCATGTTGACCGCCAAAGGGGACGAAGTCGATCGTATCGTCGGGCTCGAAATGGGGGCAGACGACTACTTGCCCAAGCCCTTCAACCCGCGCGAGTTGTTGGCCCGGATCCATGCTGTTTTGCGCCGCCAGGGGGCCAACCCGCCAGGCACTCCGGAGGCGGACTCTGAGTTGATTCGCTTCGGCAGTGTCGAAGTTGACCTCGCCGCCCGCAGCCTCAAACGTGGCGACGAGCAATTGTCGCTGACCACCGGCGAGTTTGCCGTGCTCAAAGTCCTGCTCCAGCACCCGCGCCAACCGCTATCGCGTGACAAGTTGATGTCGCTGGCGCGCGGTCGCGAGCAAGGCCCGTTTGATCGCGCCATCGACGTTCAGGTTTCACGTCTACGCAAGCTGATCGAGGTCGACGCCGCACAACCGCGCTACCTGCAAACCGTGTGGGGCTTTGGCTATGTTTTTGTTCCGGACGGCACTCACCGCGAATGATTTACAAATAATGCCGCGCTCGTTGCTGGGACGGACATTTCTCCTCCTCACTGCCCTCGTCTTAATCACCACTACCGCCTGGCTTAGCCTCTTTCGCTACATTGACGCCGAACCCAGGGCGCGTGAAACCGCCCAGCTCGCGACTTCTGCGGTCAACCTGATTCGCGCGGCTATTTTTGCCGCCGTACCGGAAAAGCGGGTGGGTTTGCTCAACGAGCTTTCAACACGCGAAGGCATCCGTTTACTCCCCAGTGAGCCTGAAGAGCGTATCAAAGCCATGCCGGATACCCGCTTCATGAACCTGATTCGTCAGGAATTAGCCACCAGCCTGGGGCCGCATACGCGAATCGCTGCGAGCGTTGATGATGCCCACGGCTTTTTGGTCAGCTTTCGTTTTAACGAGCAAGACCATGACGAATACTGGCTGATTCTGCCACGCGAACGCGCCCAGCGTAGCGTTGCCAATCATTGGTTGACGTGGGGGTTATTGGCCTTGAGTCTGGCCTTGGCAGTGGCCTGGCTGATTGCCACGCGCCTCAGCCAGCCACTCAAGGCGCTGGCCCAGGCAGCGGCAACGGTTGGTCGGGGCCAGGTTCCTCAACCCTTACCCGAATCCGGCCCGGAAGAAATACGCCGTTTGGCCAGCGCCTTCAACCACATGGCCGCCGACTTGCAAGCCCATGAACGCGATCGTTCCGAAGTGCTGGCTGGCATCTCGCACGACTTGCGCACGCCGCTCACCCGCCTGCGTCTTGAGGCCGAACTCAGCGTCGCTGACGGGGCACGGCAAGCCGTTGTCAGCGACATTGAACAAATGGAAAGCATTATTTCGCAGTTTATGGACTATGCGCGCGGTGATCAGGGCGAAGCGGCAGCACCTACTGATTTGCTCGGCCTGACACAAACCTTGGTCGACCGCCAGCGCCTTCTCGGTCACCCGCTGACGCTTCAACTACCTGACGCCCTCCCGGAACTTGCCTTGCGCCCGAAAGCCCTGACCCGCGCCCTCAACAATTTGCTCGACAATGCCTGGAAATACGGTGGCAGCGAGATCAAACTCAAGATCCAAGAGGCCAGCGGATCCCTTTTTATTGAAGTTTGCGACAACGGCCCGGGCATACCGGAGCGCGAAGCCGAGCGCCTCAAGCGCCCGTTCACCCGGTTTGAACAGGCCAGAACCAACGCCAGCGGTACCGGCCTTGGGCTGGCCATTGTCGATCGCATTGCCCGGGCCCATGGTGGGCAGCTTGAACTTTTACCCAATCCGGCAGGCGGCCTGATCGCCAGAATCGTGCTGCCAATCAGCCAATCGCACTAAAAATTTTCGCCAATCCACTTGTGCAAAATCAGGGTTTCAATACCAAATAAGTATCGTCAAAAGCACGCTCGATTTCACCGAGGGTTTTGCCGCATTTATCACCATCCAGCCCCAGCCTCTCCCAGGCGGTCTTATCGACCGGCACTGCCAATTCGCTGGGCGTCCCCGAGAGGCCCAAGGCATGGGCAAAGGCATCAGCGATGTGCACCACATTGGCCAGCGAATTCGCCAACGAACTGGCAGGTGCGTGGTGCTCGGCGACCGCTTGGCGCAGGCTCTCGGGAAAACGCCAGGAGGTAGCCAGCATACCGCCTACCTCGGCGTGATCGATGCCGAGAATATCGCGTTCGGCGATTACCAGCTGACAGTCGTGCTTGCTCCGATAGTCAAGGACAGCACTGTATTGCGCTGAAAAATTGGCGGCCAGCACCAGTTGACCAATGTCGTGCAACAAACCACCGGTAAAAGCCAGTTCCGGATTATGCCCGGCCAGCGGGGCCAGCGCTCGCGCTGCCAGAGCCGCGCCGACACCATGGCGCAGATAAGCTTGCGCATCAAAATTGCGGCATTGATCAACACGAAAAATACCGTTCATGGCGACTGCCATGACCATGCTGCGAACCGCCCGAAAACCAAGCACCACCACCGCTTCGTTGATCGTCCCTACCCGGCTCTGCAAACCATAAAATGATGAATTGGCGACCCGCAAAACGCGCGCCGTCAGCGCCTGATCGCGGGCAATTTGGCGGGCAATTTGCTCGACGTCAACGTCTTCATTACCAAATGAAGCCAGCAAATCACTCACCGCAACAGGCAGCGAAGGAAGTTGTCGGAATCGGGCGAGCACCTGATCACGATTGAGCAAGGTCATTTTGGATTCTCCAGCCGATGTGCCAGCACCGCCTCGTAAAGCGTGCGGGTCTCTGCGGCCTCTCCCGCCTGGCGAAAAAGATGATCCAGATGACTGCTCACGGCCTTGCGCCTGGCCTCGCGAGCAACGGGATCTTCTTCGACCTCACATTCAACTTTAATGGCGCTCACTGCGCGGCGGGCAAGGCCGGCCAGCATTGATTCGCTTACTTCAGCCCCCGCTGGCACCAGTAGATGGCCGCCATCATCAAGCACGGCTTCAGCTACTTTCATACCCGGTTGCACCGCTTCCAGCGTCAGCACCTCAGCCATCTTCATCCTGTATTCCTTTGCAGAATCAGCAATTGCCCACGGGCGCTACCGCCCAAACTCGCCTGACGCCAAACGCAGAGATAAGCCACACCGTTGATTTCCACTCTTTTCACTTCACCAATGGCTGGCACTTCGGGCAACACCTCATTCAGTGACGAACCGATAACCAGTTGGCGATTGGCAAATTCCTCAGCCGCCGCCTCATTGACCATGGCAATCATGGCGTATTCGTCCAAGCCAAAAATCGGTAGCGGCAGCGCTGAAATCACTTCCTGAAGAATGGCAAAGCCACGGTTTTCAAGGGCCTGAAGTTCAATATTTTCTGTTTCAAGCCGTCGCCGCTCCTGTTCCGTTCTCACCAGGGCGCGCTCAGCGACTTCGACCTCATGCGACAAACGGCTGTACTCATCCGAGATATGGCGTCGCAACAAAGCTTCTTCCACCGTGTGGCGAAAAGCGAGCGGATCCACCGGCGCATGCAAAATGCGTTGCACCAGACCGCTGCCGGCCATCTCCGCCACCTTTTTGCGATGCCATTGCTTGTCATCGACCAGCAAAATTCGCTCACATTGAGGTTGCAGTGCGGCGACGCGTTCGATCACAGTGAGCGCATCAAATCCCTTGCGCGGCGCTCCGCAGACCAGCACATCAGCAAGATTGCCCGAGAACCATTGCAGCGCGGCATCCGCATCGGCGGCCACGCAAACGCGATGACCATCGCGTTCGAGCAAAGAAATCACCTCATTACAGCCGTCGACCGCAACAAACAATGCCATCGGCTTGCGGGTGCCGGAACGCAGCAAATGGCTGGGCAAATGCTCGCCGTTTTGCAGCAGGATTTCCATCGCCTCGACAGGCATCGGGCGGGCAAAGAAATAACCCTGAATGACGTCGCACTGATGGGAAATCAGCATGGCCAGTTGTTCTGCCGTCTCAACGCCTTCGGCAACCACCTTGAGTTTGAGATGATGCGCCATGGTGATGACGGCACGGGTAATCGATGCGTCGTCCGAGTCAGCAACAATATCGCGCACAAAGGAACGATCTACTTTGACCGCATCAAGGGGAAAGCGTTTGAGATAAGCCAGGCTGGAGTAACCGGTACCAAAATCGTCGAGTGAGATGGTGACGCCCATGGCCTTGAGGCCGCCCAGCGTATGAATTGCCTGCTCGGCATTCTGCATCAACATGCTTTCGGTGATTTCCAGATCGAGACAAGCGGGTGGCAAACCGCTAAGCGCCAGCGACTGCTCAACATCGGCCAGCAAGGTATCGGATTGCAACTGACGCGCCGACAGGTTGACCGAAATACTGGGCAAATCAAGCCCCGCCTGTTGCCAAAGCAAAGTCTGCCTGGCCGCCGCTTCGAGCACCCAGCGCCCGACCGAAACAATCAGCCCGGTTTCTTCCAGCAACGGAATGAACTGATCCGGCGGCACCACACCACGGCGCGGATGATTCCAGCGTAGCAGCGCCTCGGCACCGACCATGCGGCCACTGGCACAACTGACTTTCGGTTGGTAATAAAGGATGAATTCATCACGCATCACCGCGTTGCGCAAATCGGTTTCAAGGAACAAGCGCTCCCGCATGCCCTCCTGCATCGACAGCGAGTAAAACTGATAGCAATTGCGCCCTTGTGCCTTGGCGTGGCGCATGGCGATTTCGGCATCGCTGACCAGCTCATGCACCTCCTGGCCATCCTGCGGATAAAACGCTGCGCCGATACTGGCGGTGGCAAACACATCCTGGCCTTCGACCCGTACCGGCGGCGTCAAGGTGTCAACAATACGCCGCGCGACAATCGCGGCCTGATCGCGATCAGCCATTTCCGGCAGCAAAATACCGAACACGTCACCCCCCAGGCGTCCGAGTACATCGGACTCGCGCAGCGAACCGGAGAGCCGCCCGGCAACCTGACGCAATAATTCATCGCCGCAGACATGGCCGAGGGTCTGGTTGATCTCATGGAAGCGATCGATATCAACGACCATCACCCCCAGCGGTTGGTGATGGCGCTTGGTCAGCGCGAGCAGGCGCCGTGCCTGGTCATAGAACATCAGCTGGTTGGGGAGCGCGGTCAACGCGTCAAAATGGGCAAAAAATGGCGATTGACGCTGGTCGGTGGCCTGTGCCGTGATGTCGCTGGCGACGCCGCCCACACTGACCACTTGGCCACTTTCATTGCGTACCGCGAAATTGCGTGCATGCAACCAACGCATCTTGCCGTCCGGGCGCAAGATGCGAAAGCGCTCATCCAGCCCCCCCATCTGAAATTGTGCCAAGCGGCGTGCCATGCGTGCTTGATCGTCAGGATGGACATGCTTCAACCAGTCATGATTGTCGGCATACAAGGCCTCAACGTAGAGCCCCCAGATTTGCTCGTAACCCTTGCTGACATAGGTAATGCGCTGGCTTTGCGCATCGACCAGCCAATAACATTCAGGGATGTTGCTGGCCAGTTGCAAAAACCGCGCTTCGCCCTCCGGCAAATGACCACCCGGCTTATCCGGCAGCGCCTCCGAGCGGTGCAACATGATCTGTGCGCATTCGCGCTCGACGACCGCCAGCAATCTTGACGGGTTGCTTTTGAAGATGAAGTCACGCGCGCCACTTTCCAGTAACGCTATCGGCAGGGTCTTGCTGCCGCGTTCGACGGTCAGGATCACCGGCGTTCCCGCCGCCTGCTCACTGATCAGATCGAGGGCATCAACGGCTGGCAGATCAAGCAGTGCGCAACTGAGCAAAATCACATCCCAGACTTCTTCGCGCAACACTTCGGCAATTTCAAGCCGGCTCGCCACTTGGCGCGAATAAACGACGTGACCACCATCGCGCAGGGCTTCGAGCAGCCGTTCAGCCGCCCGGATGTCTGCTTCAATCAGCAGCACACGGAGTATCAACAGATCATCGGGCAAAGCAGTCTCGCTCAAACAGCCCCCAAATTTGCGCGGCACCTACATCAGGAAGCGCGTGATATCGATACCAAATTTTTCCGGCAATTCATAACCCACGATTTGATCGCCCCCGCCACTCCCCACCGGTCGCGATAAATCGACGATCTCCGGCGCCAGGTAATGTTGGCGCTTGCCGTCATACATCACGCGTACCACCGGGGTCAGCAAATGCGTGTCGGATTGCTCGATAACGACACCCAAACGCCCACTTTCCAGCCTCACCAAACTCCCTATCGGATAAATTCCGACACTCTTGAGAAAAAGCTGCATCATCGCCGGATCAAAATGAAACTTGCTCCATTCAAACAGCTTTTGAACCGCTGCTGCCGGCGACATACCTTTACGATAGACGCGATCAGAGGTAATTGCATCATAAACATCAACAATCCCTGCCATTCGCCCGGCGGTGGATATTTCATCGCCCTTCAGCCCTTTCGGATAGCCGCTACCATCAAAACGCTCATGGTGCAGGTCAATCGGCTCCAGCGCCAGCGCCGGGATGCCGGGCAATTGCCGAATCAGGTCGGAGCCAAGCACCACATGAGACTTCATGTGCAGATATTCTTCACTGCTCAAGCGCGACGGCTTGTTAAGCACAGCGCTGGCGACGCGCATTTTGCCAACATCATGCAGCAAGGCACCAAGCGCCAGATCGTGGATCGAGCTCATCTCCAGTTGTGCCACCTTGGCAAAACTAACCAGCATGGCGCAGACGCTAACCGAGTGCAAAAAGGTGTAATCGTCGAGATTTTTCAGGCGGCGCATGGTCATCATGGCATTGCTGTTGCGCATCACCGAGGCGGCGATTTTCTCCACCGTCGGCTTGGTCGTGGCGATTTCGATCTGCCGCCCCAGGCGAATATCGTCCATCAAGCCGCGAATGATGCGCGTCGCTTCACCAAAGGTGTTGCGCGCCCGCATCATCTCTTCAGCCAATGAAACGCGCGGCTCAGGGGCAGCCGGGCGGGCACCTTCAGCCATGTGCATGACCAGCGCTTCGGTTTCGCGTGCGGCCTCGGTTGCCGTCGGCACGCCATCACCCACATCGTGACCTCGCTCGGTGTCGATGTACAACTCGCGTATCCCCGCCGCGATGACGTGCGCAACATGGGCTTCGCTATCGATCATCATGCTGTTGAAAGCAAACGGATGGCTTAGCCAGCCAGCGTTGAAGTCGCTGACATACATGCCGGGCTCAAGTTGGCTAACGGAAATTTTCTTGATCATGGAACTCAGTTTTTGTCTCTAATGCCGCTCCTGAAGCGGCTACAGGAGAGACTACCAGAACCAGACACGATGGGGGCGGCTGTCTATGCAGCGATACGCTCGATCAAAACAATCGCCTGCGCCTCGATGGCTTCGCCTTCGCCCAGATAGCCAAGGCGTTCATTGGTTTTACCCTTGATATTCACAAAATCCGGGCCAATTTCGAGGTCGACCGCAACATTGGCCACCATGGCCGCTGCGTGTGGTGAAATTTTGGGTTGCTGGGCGATGAGGGTGGCGTCGACATTAACCGGTCGCCAGCCTTTTTCCTTGAGCAAGGCAACCGCCGCACGCAGTAAAACCCGGCTATCTGCGCCCTTGTAACGCGGATCGGTGTCAGGAAAGTGGCGGCCAATATCGCCCAAAGCAGCGGCGCCGAGCAAGGCGTCGGTGATGGCGTGCAGCAAAGCATCAGCATCGGAGTGGCCAAGCAAGCCGCGCTCACAAGGGATTTCAACGCCGCCGAGGATCAGCTTGCGCCCCTCAACCAGGCGATGCACATCGTAGCCCTGCCCGACGCGAATATTCATTTCTGCCCCCGCAAAATCAGCCCCGCCATGGCCAGATCGGCCGGGTAAGTGACTTTGAGATTGGTGGTTTCACTGCGCACCAGTTTTGGCGCGAGGCCAAGCGCTTCGATGGCGTTGGCTTCATCGGTGACGGCACGGCAATTTTCGAGCGCTTTTGTCAGTTGACCGTAACGAAACATCTGCGGCGTTTGCGCCTGCCACAAACCGTCGCGCGGTTCGGTAGCGGCGATGCGCTGACCATCACCCGCCCGCTTTAATGTATCGGCCACCGGTACGGCAAGGATGCCGCCGACCGGGTCTTCGGCCAATTCATTGATCAGCGTCGCCAGCATGGCTTGTGATAGACAGGGCCGCGCCGCATCGTGCACCAGAATCCAGTCTTCGTCCGCTGCGACCATGGACGCAGCACGCAGACCGTTGGTCACACTGGCGGCACGCGTTTCACCACCGCAACGCAAGGTTTCCAACTTCGGGCCCAATTCGCTCCAGTCGTACTTTGACCAGTCTGCGTCGTCCGGCGAGAGCACCACCCAGACGCGCTCAATCTCGCGGCAGGCAATCAAAGCCGCCAAAGTATGAAAAATCAGCGGCCGACCGAGTAAGCTCAAATACTGCTTTGGCTTCTCGGCACCGAAGCGCGATCCGCTGCCGGCAGCGGGAACAATTGCGAAATATCGTGGCATGGCTTAATTTTACTGAATAACGATTAGAAACGAGGATTCACATGAGCTTCGTCATTCCTGAATTGGCAGTTCCGCTGGAGGCTTTTGCGACCGCCCTCGGTATCGGCCTGCTGGTCGGTCTTGAGCGCGAACGCCGCCCCGACTCCGCTGCCGGCCTGCGCACCTTCGCTTTGGTCGCCATGCTCGGCTGCCTTTTTGCGCTTCTCAGTGAAAAAACCGGTGGTCCGTGGATGCTGGTTACCGGCTTGCTGGTGATTTCAGTCGCCATGGTCGCCGCCAATTTTTCAACGCAACAGGAAGAAAAATATCGCGGCTTTACCTCGGAGGCCGCCATCATCGTTACCTACGGCCTTGGCGCCGCTGTTTGGTTTGGCTACACCACACTGGCCGTGATGCTGGCAATTGCGACCACCATCCTGCTCTATTTCAAGGCCGAGTTACGCAGCATCAGCGAGAAGATGACGCCCAAGGACATTAACTCCATCCTGCAATTTGCGGTGCTCTCACTGGTCATTCTGCCGATTTTGCCGAACCAGGATTACGGCCCCTATAACGCCATCAACGTCCGCCAGATTTGGTTGATGGTGGTTCTTATTTCCGGCCTTGCCCTCGCCGGCTACCTTGCCCTGCGTATCGTCGGCGCCCGCCACGGCGCGGCATTGCTGGGAATTTTTGGCGGTTTGGCATCGTCGACCGCAACCACCATGATGTTCTCGCGCCACGCCCGCGACCTCGGTGACATGGTGCGCATGGCCGCCATCGTCATTTTGATTGCCAATGTGATGGTGATGATTCGTCTTGGGCTGGTATCCAGCGTCGTCGCCCCGGCGCTGATCACGCAAATCGCCATCGTCTTCGCCTGCGGTATTGTGCCCGGCGTGGTGATGTCGCTATACGGCTGGAAAATCCTCAACGCCGCCGGCGATTTGCCGATGCCGGAAGTCAAAAACCCGACCGAGCTAAAAACCGCCATCTCCTTCGGCCTGCTTTACGCCATCGTGCTGCTCGCCTCGGCCTGGTTGCAGGACATCGCCGGCAACAAGGGCCTGTACATCGTCGCCCTCGCCTCCGGCCTGACTGATGCTGATGCGAGCGTGTTGTCCACCTTGCGCATGTTCAATCTCGAAAAGATTTCCAGTGGCGAAGCGGTCATTGCCGTGACGCTGGCCTTGATGGCCAATCTGATTTTCAAGATTGGCCTGGTCATCACCATCGGCGGCGGCAAACTCGCCCGCCACGCCCTACCCGGCCTGCTCGCCATCGGCGCCGGCCTGGCGACGGGTTTATTGCTGGTTTAAGGAATTCGCCATGACCAACCCCCGCCCACCCGCCGTCGCCGGCATGTTTTACCCCAGCAATCCGGCTGATTTTTTTAAATTTGAGCCCAAAAGTCAGGAGCAATGAATCCTGACTCGACTCGTTATTCATCAAACATCAAACGACGGTAGTAATCTTCGACCAAACAGCCATTGGACAATCCCAAAAAGGGAATTATCATTCCCAAATATGAAACTACCCTCACACACACTGGCAGACACTCTGTTCACAAAAGGACAGCAACGGGTACTCAACCTGCTGTTTGGCCATCCCGAACGCAGTTTTTTTGCCAACGAAATTATCCGTCACGCCGGCGGAGGCGCCGGGGCCATTCATCGCGAACTTGAAGCCCTGACAGAAGCTGGAGTTCTCAACGAAAACCGTATCGGCAATCAGCGCCATTTTCAGGCTAACCCGGCCTGCCCGATTTTTGAGGAACTGCGCGCAATTATCCGAAAAACGTTCGGCATCTCAGGCGTGCTGGGCGAGGCGTTAATGCCCTTTTCCCAGCAGATCGCACTGGCCTTTGTTTATGGCTCCGTCGCTCGCGGTGAGGAGACTGCCAACAGTGACATTGATCTTTTTGTCATCAGCGAAACACTTGCCTACCCTGATATTTTCCCGGCGTTGACGGCAACAGAACAACAACTTACCCGAACCGTAAACCCAACGATCTATAAACCTGGCGAATTTGAGCGAAAACTAGACGAAGGCAATGCCTTCGCTAACCGTATCCTGACGCAACCCAAGATATTTATTATTGGTAACGAAAGTGACCTACCAAAACCTGCTCAATCTGGTTAAAACCGGCAATCTGAAAGCAGAACCTCCTGACCGTAAGGAGTTCGAGGGGCTTCTACGTTCCGGGCTGATCCGACTAATCGACGCGCAACATCCAGCGCTCTCGCTCGAAAGCCGTTTTGATCTTGCCTACAACGCATCACATGCACTGGCGCTTGCCGCCTTGCGCTTGAGCGGTTTTCGCTCTGAAAACCGCTATCTGGTCTTTCAGAGCCTGGCCCATACGCTGGAATTGCCTGCCGCCGAATGGCGCGTTCTGGCGCTTTGCCATGACCGCCGGAATCTTGCTGAATACGAGGGCGAGTTGGAAATTGATGAACAATTGCTCGTCGACCTATTACAGGTAACAAAGGGTTTGGCAGACAGATTGCAGGCAATGTAACCCTCTCGTACAGCAACATAATTCGGTTCCTCCCTTGGGATAAAAATAGAACATGGAAAAATCACTGATTAGCCTGACAAAAGAGCTTCAGCGTCTGCTATCAGCATGGCTGCCAGCACTAGTTGTAGATGATTGGTGGGGCCGCTATGTACTGACATCACTCAGTCATATGCAACGTCAACAAGCTGAACAGCGTGGCATTTCGAAGTTAAGCGAACTTGATCTTGCTGCCCTACTACGCGTTTTAGATCAAAACTGGTTTGAACTTTCAAACCACGCCAACATTCCCAAAGAGGCTCGCAATTGGCTGAAGGAAACTCAGAGCATTCGTAATCGCTGGGCGCACACGCCCTCAGGGGGCTGGGATGACGAAAGCACCTATCGCGACCTGGACACTCTTGTGCGTTTGCAGCAAGCAATTGGAGTCAGCACTTCAGTTCTCAACGAGTTGCATCAGGAAAAACAGCGAATACTTGCCAAGCTTACGCTCCCGGATGTTCAGACACCTCAAAACACCACTACCGGCCATCTCAATGGGGTTTATGCCTACCCGCCCGATGAGGCAGTCCCCATTCTTGTTAAGACTACTTTCTCAATACTTGCGTCACTGAGAAGTCTCAAAGAAATTCGCTTCGTTGTCGTTTCCAAGGATTTGTTGAGCTTGTTCAACACAGCAATAATCCGGATGAATGCATCAACCCCAAACGCTCATGTCAGCAACACTTCATGCCTCTAATCGCGCTATGGAACAAAACACGCCCTACCCGGTCTGCTCACCATTGGTGCGGGCCTGAAGACGGGTTTATTGCTGGTTTAAGGAGTTGATCGTGACCCACACCCGCCCACCCGCCGTCGCCGGCATGTTTTACCCCGGCAATCCGGCTGAATTGATAGCGACGGTTGATGCCTTGCTGGCAGCCGTCAAGCCCTCCGATCAACCCGCCCCCAAAGCCCTGATCATCCCGCACGCCGGCTACATCTACTCCGGCTCAGCCGCCGCCATGGCCTACGCCAGCCTCGCTCCACTGCGCCAACAAATCAAACGCGTGATTTTGCTGGGCCCGACGCATCGCGTTGCGGTCAACGGCATTTCTGTGCCGAAATCGACGGCCTTCGCCACACCGCTTGGCAACGTCCCGCTCGACCTCGACGCCATCGACCAACTGCGCGATCTGCCGCAAATCGTCTTCAGCGACCACGTGCACGCCCAGGAACATTCGCTCGAAGTCCATCTCCCTTTTCTCCAGCGCGTGCTGGAAAATTTCAAGCTGGTGCCGCTAGCCGTTGGCGAGGCTTCGCCGCAAGCCGTCTCCGAAGTGCTCGACCGCCTCTGGGGCGGGCCGGAAACGCTGATCATCATCAGCTCCGACCTCTCGCACTTCCTCAATTATTCGACCGCCCAGCAGGTTGACCGCAATACTTGCCAACACATTCTGCAACTCGATGCCCACATTCAACCGCAACAAGCCTGCGGCGCCTATCCGGTCAATGGCTTGCTGCTGGCCGCCCGGCAGCGCGGATTAACGCCGCAACTGATCCACCTGTGCAACTCCGGCGACACGGCGGGCGACAAAAATCGCGTCGTCGGCTACGCCTCGTTTGCCTTTTATGAGCCTGACCATGACTGATCTCGGTACAAACCTGCTGGCTCTCGCCCGTAACGCCATCGCTGTTCGACTAGGCCAGGGCAAAACAGCGATCGCGGTCGACGCCCCGGAATTGCACAAAAATGCCGCCACCTTCGTCACCCTGACCCAAAACGGCCAGCTACGCGGCTGTATCGGCAGCCTGCAAGCCTATCGCCCGCTTCAGGACGACATTCGCGAAAACGCCTGCAATGCCGCCTTCCGCGATCCGCGCTTCAAACCGCTAAGCGCCGAAGAATTGCCCATCACCCGCGTCGAAGTCTCGCTCCTGACGCCCGCCGAAGCCATGCAATTCAGCAGCGAAGCCGATGCTCTCGGCCAATTGCGCCCCAGTATCGACGGCATCATTTTCAGTGCCGGCAACCGCCGCTCCACCTTTCTGCCGCAGGTCTGGGAGCAACTACCCAACCCAGCCGACTTCATGGCCCACCTCAAACAAAAAGCAGGCTTACCTGCCAGTTATTGGGGCGACGACGTAAAACTCGAACGCTACACCGTCAAAAAATGGAAAGAGGCCAGCCAGTGAACCGCCCCGCTCGCTGGTGGCACGCCCTGCCCGATGGTCGCATCCAGTGCGACCTCTGCCCGCGTGACTGCCAGTTGCACGAAGGCCAGCGCGGTGCCTGCTTCGTCCGCCAGATGGTCGATGGGGCAATGTACCTCACCACCTATGGCCGCTCCTCCGGCTTCTGCATCGACCCCATCGAAAAGAAGCCGCTCAACCACTTCTACCCAGGCAGCAGCATCCTCTCCTTCGGCACCGCCGGCTGCAACCTCGCCTGCAAGTTCTGCCAGAACTGGGATATTTCCAAGTCCAAAGACATGGACCGCCTGATGGACAGCGCCAGCCCGCAAGCCATCGCCCAAGCCGCCAAGCGTTATGGCGCAGATGCCGTCGCCTACACCTACAACGATCCGGTGATTTTTGCCGAATACGCCATCGACACCGCGCTCGCCTGCCGCGAATTGGGCATCCGCAATGTGGCGGTCACTGCCGGCTACATTCACTCTGCACCGGCGCGCGAATTCTTTGCCGTCATGGATGCCGCCAACGTTGATCTCAAAGCCTTCACTGACAGCTTCTATCACAAGCTCTGCGTTGCCCACCTGCAACCCGTGCTCGACATTCTCGCCTACATCCACCACGAAACCGATTGCTGGCTGGAAATCACCACCCTGCTCATCCCCGGCCAAAACGACAGCCTTACAGAAATCAATGAACTTGCCACCTGGGTCGCCACAGAACTCGGCCCCGATGTGCCGCTGCATTTCACCGCCTTCCACCCCGACTGGAAAATGGGCGACATCCCCGCCACGCCACCGTCCACTTTGATTCAAGCTCGCCGCATCGCGCTTGATGCCGGTTTGCATCACGTATTTACCGGCAATGTTCACGACAGCGAAGGCGGCACCACCTTCTGCCCGAGTTGCCACGCCGCGCTGATCATCCGCGACTGGTACGATATCAAGCGTTACGATCTCAGCCCGGAAGGCCATTGCCCGCATTGCCAGACTAAAATTGCCGGCCATTTCGGCCAGGCTTTGGGTCGCAACGGCAAAGCTTTTGGACCCCGCCGCATTCCCGTTCGCCTATCGCCATGAACCGCACCCTCGCCATCCACACCCCGCACGGCTCGCTACACGGCCATCTTGAACTGCCAGAAAACCCCAAGGGCTTGATCCTCCTCGCCCGCGCCCACCACGCGCCGGTCGATGCCATCATCACCGCCAACCTCGCCGCGCGCGGCTACGCCATTCTCAGCATGGAACTGCTCACCTTGCAGGAGATGCAGTTTGCCGACGCCACGCAAAACGTGCCACGCCTCAGCCAGCGCCTGCTCGATATCCTTGATCTGATCCGCCACGACGGCGACATGCAAGCCTTACCACTGGCAATATTTGCCACTGGCGACGCCACCCCCGCCGCTATCCGCGCCGCCGCCCAGCGCGATACGCAAGTCAAAGTGCTAGTCGGCCACGGCGGCATCATCGACCGCGCCGGCCTGCAAGGGCTGAAATTGCTCGTTGCCCCGTTGTGCATGCTGTTTGATGCAGATGACACGATCGGTCAAACCGCCTACCAACGAGCAGCTAGCCACCTTGGCTGCATTCGCGAAATGCACCTTCTCGGCCCCGGCGAAGATCCTGTTTTGCGAGTTGTTGCCTGGATTTCGCTGCATTTAGGGCGTTGACCGTAACAAATCGTTAATATGCAGCACATAATCCTCTTACATCCATTCAAAACCACTGCAAAATCATGAGCCAACAAGAAAGCCCCGTCATTTACGGCACCGAAGACATCCTGCGTAGCCTGTGCAACTCCGTCACCCGCGTGCTCTCCGTTGCCACGCAAAGTGAAATTCACTACTCCGGCATGGTTCAGCGCATCACCAAAACCTGCCTGAAGCCCGACATCGGCTGCTTTGTGCTCTTCGACGGCGGCTTCTCCGGCCTGGTCGTTATCAACTTCTCCTCCCAATCAGCCATGGAGCTGTACGAACGCTACATGCTGCACATGGGCATGGACAAAGCCGAACTGGCCACCTCGCACACCGCTGATGAAGTCAGTAACGTCATGGGCGAGTTGATGAACCAGATCGTCGGCGATTTCACCGGCAAGGTATCACGCGAGCTGCAAACCCACATCACGCAAAACCAGCCCAAAATGCTGGTCCTCAACAAGCAGGTGATGCTCAGTGTCGATACCAACCTCGACCGACCAGAAGCCCGCCGCGTCTCCTTCTTTACCG
Organism: Rhodocyclaceae bacterium; assembly: GCA_028687645.1. GTDB lineage: Bacteria > Pseudomonadota > Gammaproteobacteria > Burkholderiales > Rhodocyclaceae > Azonexus. The sequence goes on along the minus strand of JAQTZQ010000079.1, from coordinate 1,665 downwards.
GCAATAACAACATTTTCTACCTCGAACTCGCCATCGACCACACCGAGTTCATCAAGCTCAACGACTTCGAAGCCGCAGAAGCCCCAGACCCGGATGAATTGATCGCCCAGGCCGGCAAGCAATCTGCCGCACCAGCCCCGGCTCAATCGTCTTCAAGCGAACAGGATGATTTTTTGAACTCGTTGGGGATGTAGGCGATTTATTGGCTGGCTATGGCTTTTTCCCGTGCATCACAATGCGGGAAACAAACCACATCGCCAGCAGATTTGCCGCGACTGCCACATAGCCCACCAGCGGGAAGCCGACAATGCGACCACTTTCATCCAGCGTGATCAAAAAGCCAGCCAGCGTCGTTGCCAAACCCATGGCCAGCGACTGCACGGTGCTGTTTAGCGACATAAAAGTACCGCGCAGCATGGGCTGAGCCGATGACGCGATGATCGCCATCGACGGAATCATCCGCCCCGAAGTCAGCACGAAAAAGCTGGCCGAGATAATCAGCCAGTTCCACAGCGGCATCTTGCCGGCATGGGTCAGCACCAGTACTGGAACCATCGCCAGCAGCGCCACCCAGCGATAGACCTCCACCTTGCCGTACTTGTCGGCCCAACGCCCGATCAACCGGGCGCTGATGAAAGTGGCCGAACCACCCACCAAATAAATGATGGGAATATCGGTCAGCGCAATCCCGACGTTATTCACCGCATAAACGGTGATGTACGGAATCACCGTGAAGCCGGAAAAAATGATCAGCGCCGAAAACAGCAAGGCACGCAAATGGTTGGCGTCTGCCAGCACGCTGAACGTTGCCGACAACAGGTGAGCCCGCTTTTTCTCGCTCAAATGCTGCCGCAACTCGGGCAAAAAACGCAGGCCGATAACGAGAAAAACCACGCTCAAAGCCGCAATCAAAACAAACGCTGCCCGCCAACCGAACTGATTGGCCAGCCACAGCGACAAGGGCACGCCGGCAATCGTCGAAATTGAAAAAGCGCTCGACACCACCCCACTGGCCCGCGCCCGACGTGAAAATGGAATGGCATCGGCAATCATCGTCTGCACCAACGCCCCCATAATTCCGCCAAAAACGCCAGCTAGTCCACGTGCCAGAATTAGCGTCGAATAACCCGGCGCCAGTCCACAGGCCAGCGTCGCCAGCGCAAATAATCCAAACACCACGAGCAACATCCGCTTACGCTCGAAGAGATCGATAAACGTGGCCGCCAGCACCCCGGAAGCTGCCGCGCTGAAACTGTACGACGCCACCAGCAAACCAAATTCCGGCGTCCCGATGCCAAACGCCGCCATCAACACCGGCCCGAGCGGCATCATGATCATGAAATCCAGCACATGGCTGAATTGAATTCCGGCCAGAGTCAGCAGGAAAAAACGTTCGACGCGGGGGGATAGTTCAGTGGTCATGGGGAATGTATTACATTAATCTGCGCAAAGGCACCGATGACCATTTTCACTTGAGATGGCTGTCAAAGCCAACGCAATGATCATCACCTGGAATTGGAACGACTTGAAACGCGCAGCCTGAAGTGGCCCCCTGAGTCAAGACAGTAATGCCGTCAGTTTAAGCAGCACATTCGACTTCACTCGCAGCTGGACGGCGCTGCCCCGGTTTTGCCTTTGCTTCGGTTGTTGCTGTTGCCTTTGATC
>JAQTZQ010000261.1 GCA_028687645.1 Rhodocyclaceae bacterium | reverse complement strand
CGATAGCCGGCAACGCTGGCGACAAAGGCGATGCCACTGCCGGTGCGCAGATGCGGCAGCACGGTGGCGGTCAGGCGCATGGCGGCGAGGAAATTCACTTCAATGACCTTTTCTGCCTGCGCCAGATAGAAGTTGTCTGCACACATTGGCACGTAATCGCCGGCCAGATAGATGACCAGATCGACGCCCCAAAATTGCACCAGCAGATGGTGCAAAGCGCGTTCCAGACTGGCGACCTCGGTGGCATCGCAGGGCAAAATCAGCGCATCGGGAATATTAAGGGCGCGCAACTTTTCTTCATTACGCGCCGACAAGGCCAGCCGAGCACCGCGCTTAGCCAGTTCTTGCGCCAGGGCGGCGCCAATGCCGGCGGAGGCACCCACCAGCCAAACGCGCTTGCCCTGCCAGTCGGTAATTTTCGGGTTCATCGTTTGACGAAAGTCAGCGTGATTTCACCGAGATTGAAGCCCCACTTGCTCATGTAGGAACGGTTCAGCATCACCTTGTCGTCCATCTGGAACATCCAGTCGTCGAAATCAACGTGATAGGTTTTGCCATCCACCGGCAGGGCCAGCACATATCGCCAGCGCAGGGCATTGCCGGCCACTTCGCCAATCGCTTCGCCGACCACATCATCGGCCTTGCCGATAAAGCGACCGTCGGGCTGCTTGGTCAGCGTCCAGATGCGGCGCGAGGTGGTGCCGTCCGACCACTTGAAATGTTCGTCGAGAACGCCGGTATCGCCCGTCCATTTGGCATCAATCACCACATGGAAACGCTTTTGAACCTCGCCGGAGCGACCCTGAAACATGCCCCAGGCGTCGAGCGTGCCGTTGAGATAGGTCTTCAAATCCAGCGTCGGTTGTTCGGCCTTGTATTGTTCGACGCCTTTGGCGGCACAACCAGCGAGGCCTAAAGCGAATGCGGCGGCGAATAGTAATTTCATGTTCGTATCTCCAGAGAATGGCGCCAGCGCCAGAGTAACAAGCCGGCCAACGCCTTGAAGGCGAGCGGCAGCAAGGCGTAAGCAAAAGTGAGAGAAGTCAGGCCGCTGCTGCCACCGGGCACATAGCCGAGGAGCCCGAGTAGCGGCAGTGAAAGGCCGGCGGCGAGCGCCAAATTGAGTTTGGCGACAAAATTCCAGACGCCGAAGCAGGCTCCGGCCTGGCCCTGGCGCTCACCGATATCCGCTGCAATCGCTGCCGGCAAGGTGAGATCAGCGCCAAGCGCCAATCCGGAGGCGAGGCAGATCAGCGCGAAAGGCAGTAGATCGCCGCTGCCCAGCAGACTGGCCCCTGCGAAGGCGATGATCGACAAGGCCATCGCGCAACCCCAAGCAAAAACGCGGCCACGCTGGCAGGCGAGCTTGACCCATAACGGCAGGCTGGCCGCGCCGGAGACGAAGTAAAGGGCAAGTAATGGGCCGCTGGCGGATTCGAGCTGCAAGACATCGGCGACGAAAAAGAGGAATAGGGTAGCGGGTAAAGCCGAGGCGATGCCGTTGGCGACGAAGACTAGCAGCAGGTGGCGGAAGGATTGATCAGCCAGGACTCGGCAGAGGCTGGGGAGTAGTGCGCGCTCAACTCCCTCCCCTTCAAGGGGAGGGCTGGGAGGGGGATGGGTTTCAGGGCACAGGAACCCATCCCCCTCCCGACCTCCCCCTTGAAGGGGGAGGAGGGCACCGAAGGTGATCAATGCCGCGAGCAACAATAGAGGCGGCAGAATCCACGCCAACCGTGCCACACCCTCAACCATGCTGCTCGCAATCACGGCCGGCAGCGCAGCCGCCAGCACCACGCCAAGCAGACCAAAACCTTCACGAGCTGCGGTCAACCGGGTTCTCAGGCCGGAATTTGCACCGATATCAGCCCCCCAAGCCTGATAGGCCACCGAGGCCGCCGAGAAGCCAATGTAAGTCAGCGCCAGAGAACCTAACAGCCACCAGCCAGCATTTTGCGCCGGCGGGTTGAGCAGCGTAACAAAACCAAGAGCAAACGGGATCAGCGCAATCGCCACCATTCTTGGCCGTCTGACTCGATCAGCGAGCCAGCCCAGCCATGGGTCAATGCCGGCGTCGAGCAAGCGAGCGCCGAGCAGGATGGCTCCGAGCAGCGCCAGCTCCATGCCGGCCGCCTCAGCATAAAAGCGCGGGACGTGCACATAGATCGGCAGGGCGGCAAAGGCAAGTGGCAAGCCGAGCAGTCCGTAAGCGAGAATGCGCCCGTTGGTCATGGATTCAGGCGGGACGTTTGAGCAACAAGGCGCGCAATTCCGGGGCACTGGTCCGGGTATCCAGCCAGATGGCAAAAAAGGCGCGGGCGAAAGCCGGGTCATCAATACTGCCGATGAAGCGATCGTTGAAGAAAAACTTTGCACCGCTTGGCAAATGTAGGCCGACGATACAATCCTCGGCCTTTACGTCCGGGAAGATTTGCGTCATGCGTTCGCCCCAGGCTTTCAGTTGGGCCTCGGTGGCGATGTTCAAATTACGGATTTCCGTCACGCTGGCATCAGCGATCTTGGCGCCATCCAGATTGCGTTTGTAAGTCAGAGCGAGCGCCAGCGGCGGGTTTTGCAGGTCGTTGATTTTGGCCCACAGCGTGGCTTCATAGACAAGAAAGCCCCAGCGCCGGAATTCACCGCTCCCCAGGCGCGGCAGGCCGCTTGTCAGCGAGTCGAGGCGAGGATTGGCCATCGCTGCCGGCAATAAAGCCAGGCCGGCAGCGCCGAGCACAAAATCACGGCGTCGCATGATCCAGCTCGAAATGGACAACATCAACGGTGCCGGCAAGGAAACCAGCCTCGCAGTAGCACAGGTACATGCGCCACAGGCGACGGAATTTTTCATCAAAGCCCTGGGCGGCAATCTGCGGCCACTGGGCCTCAAAGCTGCTGCGCCATTCGGCCAGGGTGCGGGCGTAATCGACACCAAAAGCATATTCATTGCGCACCGTCAGCCCCTGCTTGGCCGCAGCTGCACGGAATGCGGAGCGCGAGGGCAACATGCCACCGGGGAAAACGTGCTGCTGAATGAAGTCGGTGCTTTTGCGGTAATCGCCAAACATATCGTCGCGGATGGTGATGCTTTGAATCACCGCCCGGCCACCCGGTTTAAGCGCCTTTTTAACTGTCTTGAAATAACTTGGCCACCAGCGTTCGCCGACCGCTTCAAACATTTCAATCGAGACAATGTGATCAAACTGCTGGTTGATATCGCGGTAATCCTGCAAGCGCAAATCCGCCTCCGGCACGCGCTTTTGCGCCCAGGCCAGTTGTGCGGGCGAGAGCGTGACGCCGGTCGTCCGCAAGCCATCCTCAACCGCCATTTCCGCAAAGCCACCCCAGCCGCAGCCAATTTCCAACACATGCTCATTGGGCTGCGCGCCAAGGCGGCGCAGGATGCGGCGATATTTGGCGCGTTGCGCGGTTTCCAGATCGCCATCATCGACTGCACGATACAGCGCGCTGGAGTAGCTCATGCTCGGGTCCAGCCACAGCTTGTAAAAATCATTGCCCAGATCGTAGTGCGCCATGATGTTCTTGCGGCTGCCGGTTTTGCTGTTGCTATTCAGCAGATGGCGGATGCGCGCCATGAGCAGCGATTGCCAGCGACCAAAAACCGCAGCACGCAGGGCATCACGATTTTTGGCCAGCAGGGTCATCACGCCAGTCAGGTCGCTACTGTCCCAGACGCCATCAATATAGGCCTCGGCCAGGCCGATATCCCCACGCGCCAGAATCTGACTGAACATGATTTCGTCGTGCACGTTCATCGTCACGCCATGTTCGCCCGAGCCAAAAACCTGGCTATCGCCATTCGGCAAACGAATTTCAAGGCGGCCAAACTGGATCTTTTCCAGCAACTGGAAAACTAGCCGCGCATCGCGCGTGGGCGTTGCCAGCGAGCGATCGGCCTGCCGCAGAATCATGGTGTTATTCATTTTGTCGACTCCTGTAGAGGATGGGGAACAGACTTGCCAAAGAAGGGGACGCCCTTAAGCCACAGCTTGAGGGCCTGCCAGTGGATGCGAACCATCACGCCGGCGGTGAGGAAAGGCATGCGCAGGAAGGTGGTCAGCAGGTTTTTGCCAGTCCACTCCCGCGCTTTGCCGGAGATGGCGGTGAGCAGTAACTCGCCCTCTGCATCGTCGTAATCAATGCGCGCCA
>JAQTZQ010000003.1:64195-79154 GCA_028687645.1 Rhodocyclaceae bacterium | reverse complement strand
GCTAGACCTGAATATTCATCACATCCTGATAGGCCGTAACCAGCTTGTTACGCACCTGCACCATTTCCTGAAACGAAACGCTGGCGGTTTGCAAGGCAATCATGACTTCATGCAAATTTTGCGTTGTGTCGCCAGCGGCAAGTTTTTCTGCCATCTGGTTGGCGTTAACCTGGGTTTGACTGACTTTATCGATCGAATTTTGCAAAAGTTGGGCAAAGTCAGCGCCACCTGCCGCTGAGCTGGCGGTTTCATTGGGTTTGTTTGTCGCTTGCGTTGCCGTACTGCGCAAGACGCTTAACATTTGCTCGATACCACTGGTGTCCATAGCCAACTCCTCTTGTTTGGCGTATTAAAAGCAATTCTCAGGCCAGATCAACCGTTAAAGAAGCCTTCTTCGCGATACTGCTGTAATTTATAGCGCAAGGTTCGCTCGGATATTCCCAGACGCTCAATCGTCAACTTACGCGAACCACCTGCTTCGGCCAAAGCCTTGAGGATATGATCGCGCTCCAGATTTTTCATGTTTTCAGTTTTGCCGGCATTTTCTGTACCCATCACCGGCTCACCCCTGGTAACTGCCGGCTCAACAAGACGAGGCGCAAGATTCAAATGCTCAGGTTCAATGACCGGCCCGGTGGACAAAATCAGCGCACGCTGAATCACATTTTCCAACTCGCGCACGTTACCTGGCCATGAGTGGCCAATCAATGCCAGTTCAGCCGCCGCTGAGAGCTGGACGCCGGTGCGAGCAAAGCGGCCACCATGTTCAACGACAAAATGCCGAGCAATCGGCACGACATCCAAAGGGCGCTGACGAAGCGCCGGGATCGCCACCGGGAAGACATTGAGCCGATAAAACAAGTCTTCACGAAATACCCCTTTGGCCACCGCTTCGGCCATATCGCGGTTGGAGGTGGCAACGATGCGAATATTGAGCTGCACCGGCTTTTTGCCGCCAACCCGCTCGACCTCGCGCTCCTGGAGCACACGTAGTAGCTTGGCCTGCAAGCCCATGGGCATTTCGGTGACTTCATCCAGCAACAAGGTGCCCTCTTGTGCCTGCTCGAATTTGCCAGCCTGCGCCTGCTGCGCACCGGTAAACGCCCCTTTTTCGTAACCAAACAAGGTGGCTTCGAGCAAACTGTCAGGAATTGCTGCACAGTTAATGGCAACGAAGGGGCCGGCATGGCGCGCAGAATGGCGATGAATGAAGCGCGCCACGACTTCCTTGCCCACGCCTGACTCACCGGTGAGCAATACCGTTGCATCAGTTTGCGCAACGCGTTGGGCGATATTGAAGAGATCGCGACTGGCCGGGTCGATGGCAATCACCCCGGCAGAATCCTCGGTAGCAACCAGCTCATATTTGTTGATATGCGCCAGTAGCGCCTTGGGTTCGAAAGGCTTGAGCAAAAAATCGCAAGCCCCTGAACGCATGGCGTCGACAGCTTTTTCAACTTCGGCATAGGCGGTCATCAAGACGACCGGCAAATGCGGCAAACGGGCGCGGATTTCTTTGAGCAGCGCGATGCCATCCATCGGCATCATGCGGACATCGCTCACAACGATGGAAAACGCCTGCTCACCCAAGGCCTTTAAGGCCGCCTCACCGCCATCGACGGCAACATACGGGCGACCGGCCAACTCCAGCGTATCGCCGATTGCCTCGCGCAGACTGGGGTCATCTTCAACAACCAAAATAGGCAAACTGTGTTGACTCATCGTTTTAACTTTCAATCGACCGCGCCAATGGGCAGCGTCATAACAAACTCGGCCCCGTTACCGGGGATCGAAACCAACTCAATCACGCCACCATGGGCCCGGGCAACACCCAACGCAATCGCCAGGCCAAGGCCAGTGCCCTGCCCTTTGGTTGTAAAGAAGGGATCAAATATCTTGGTTTGCTTATCCAGCGCCACGCCGGGGCCGCTATCCTGAACGGCAATGCTCAGCAGGTCTCCGACTTTTTTGCCGGTCAGGCAAATTTTGCCGCCTGCCGGCGTCGCCTGCAGCGCATTTTCCAGCAGATTCACCAACGCACCAAATAGCGCCTTGCGCCCACCCACAATTTTTGCCTCAAAACAGCGGTCGACCGTAACAAATTCAATTTGACGCTCACGCATCAGAGGCTCCACCGTTTGGGCGGCCTCATAAAGTAGATCGCTGCCAGCAAATACATCGCGTCCGATACTTTCTCCCCGCGCGAATAGTAGAACATCCTGAATCAAGCGCTCCAGACGTTTCAATTGCCCGGTAGCCTTGTCTGAAAATTTTGCCCGCGCCTCATCAGAAACCCCGGCCTGCCCGAGATTGGCGGTATGCAGCAAGGCCGCAGCCAGGGGCGTGCGCAGTTGATGCGCCAGCGATGCGGCCATTTCGCCCATCGCCGCCAGCCGCTGGTTACGCTCCAGTTCGGCCTTGATTTGATGGGTGGCGGTGACATCGTGAATCAGCATGATTTTGCCGTCTCCCGACGCCAAAGCGCTTTCGGCAATCGAGACTCGCGCCTCACCCAGCAGCCATTCTCCCACCGTCATGGTGGGCGCCAGCCATTGACGCACCACATCACCCCAGTGCTGCCCCATGGCCTCGGTACCAAAAAACTTGATTGCGGCGGGATTAAGCGCCACGACCGTAGCCGATTGATCAAGTAACACCACCCCAGCGGGCAGCGCTTCCAGCAACGAAGACAAGCGCTCGGATAGCGCCTCTTTCTCCCGATATTGCTGCCGCAACTCACCATTGGCCACCGCCAATTCGGCAGTGAGCGACGCCGCTCTGCCTTGAAGCGACTCATAGGCTTGCGTTAACTCAGCAGAAACCTGGTTAAAAACCGCAAAGGCACGTTGTAACTCGGCGGCTTTAACGGTGGCTTCCGGATTGACGGTGACAGGCTCGGGGCTGGGCATCACAAAAGTTAAGATGGATTTATCTCGGGTAATAGTAGAATATTTCTAGGATAATTTGGCTTCCTGTTTGATTCTTCTTCTGTTTTAGCGTTATTTAACCGGGCATTAATGGCAGCAACTACTGACACCATCGCAGAAAATTCCGCCTCGGAGAATCCCCTTGAGCGTCTGCGCGATGCGTTTAATCGGTTGGGCGCTCAGCAAAAAATAGCCTTCATGGTAGGCGTTGCAGCGATCATTGCGGTACTGGTCGGTACGCTCTTGTGGAGTCAGCAGCCAGACTGGAAAGTGCTGTTCTCGAATTTGGGCGAGAAAGATGGCGGCGCCATCATTACCCAACTGGAACAACAAAATATCCCGCACCGCATGTCGGACAATGGTTCGATCATGGTTCCCGCCAATCGCGTGCATGAGGTGCGCCTGAAGCTTGCCTCACAGGGTTTGCCACGCGGCGGCATGGTGGGTTTTGAATTGATGGAGAACCAGAAATTCGGCATCAGCCAGTTTGCCGAGCAGGTTAACTATCAGCGCGGTCTGGAAGGTGAACTAGCGCGCACCATTATGTCGATTGGTGCGATTGCCTCAGCGCGCGTTCATCTGGCCATCCCCAAGCCCTCGGTTTTTATTCGCGAAGAACAGAAACCAACCGCGTCAGTGATGCTCAACCTCTACGGCGGACGCACGCTCGATGCGGGGCAAATCGCCGGTATTACACATCTGGTTTCAGCCAGCGTTCCACAACTGGCGTCCAGTAGCGTAACCATCATTGACCAAACCGGGAGCATGCTCTCCAAGCTTAAAAGCAAACTCAACGATGCGGGGCTGGATCCGGCACAAATGAAGTATGTTCGCGATCTGGAAGAATCCGTCGTCAGACGCATTAGCGATATTCTGCAACCTATGCTGGGTGAGGATAATTTCAAGGTACAAATTGCTGCTGATGTTGATTTTTCGCAGAGCGAGCAGACAGCAGAAACTTTTCGCCCGAACAATACGCCTGAAACCTCCAGCGTGCGCAGCCTGCAAAACAACGAAACGGCTAGCGTCAATCAGACAAGCGGCGGGGTGCCCGGCGCATTGACCAATCAACCGCCGGTTCCCGCAACAGCGCCGTTGACCACGCCGCCGACCGGCGCCGCCGGTCAACCCGCCCGCCCAGGAAACCCGCAGGGCCGAGTTAATGCGGCAGGGATTGACGCCCCGCTCAACCCACTAGGTCAACCGATCAGCACTACCAAAACTGCCACTACCAATTTCGAGATCGACAAAACCATTCGCTACACAAAGCAGGCGATAGGCAGTATTCGCCGCCTCTCCGCTGCTGTGGTCGTCAATCATCGCAAGGAAATCGACAAAAACGGAAAGCCCGTCAGCAAGGCACTTCCGGATACTGAAATCAAACAGATCAACGACCTGGTGCGTGAGGCCATGGGTTTCAGCAAAGAACGCGGGGACTCACTTTCGGTCGCCAATTCGCCGTTCACCGTCACAGAGAAGCTGGAGGTCGAGACACCTCTATGGAAAGATCCGGAGATCGTTGCATATGGCAAGGATTTGTTTAAATACCTTTTGATCGCCGGCATCGTCGCATTTATTTACCTGAAAATTATTCAACCCTCGCTCAAAACCATGTTCCCTCCGCCGGTCAAGGACGAGCCAGAGACGGCAGAAGAAATTGCCGACTCGCTTGGGCATGTCAGAGTCGCTGGCGAAGAGGGTGAAGAAGAAGACGTTGTGCGCATCGACCATTACGCAGTCAAGGTTCAAAAAGCCCGCGACATCGCGCAGGCTGACTCGCAGGCCGTTGCCAACATAATCAAAGACTGGATGAATGCCAATGCCGCCTAGCCCTGAAGATGGCGTAGAAAAAAGCGCCAACCTGTTAATCGCCCTGGGTGAAGACCTGGCGGCGGAGGTGTTAAAGCACTTGGGGCCGCGCGAAGTGCAAAAAATCGGCCACGCCATGGCTGGGCTCAAAAGCGTTCCCCGTGCCACTGTAGAAGGTGTGTTGGACAACTTTCTGAAAGAAGCCGATGAGCACTCGGCTGTTCACGTTGATACTGATAGCTATGTTCGCTCAGTGCTAACCAAAGCGCTGGGTGACGACAAGGCATCCAACCTGATTTCGCGCATTCTTCAAGGCGGTGAAACCTCCGGTATCGAGGGATTGAAGTGGATGGATGCGCCAACGGTGGCGGATTTGATCAAGAATGAGCACCCGCAGATTATTTCGACCATTTTGGTCCACCTAGAACACGATCACGCCAGCGAGATTTTGAATCACTTCAGTGAGCGCCTGCGTAACGACGTTGTACTACGGATCGCCACGCTGGAGGGCATTCAACCGGCAGCGCTGCGAGAACTCAACGAGGCCATGCTACGTATTTTGTCCGGCTCGGCCAGCGTCAAGCGTACCGCCATGGGCGGAGTGCGTACCGTGGCAGAAATCCTCAACTTCATCGGCACCGCCAACGAAACCTCGGTGGTCGACGCAATTCGCGAATACGACCCCGATCTGGCACAAAAAATTCTCGACGAAATGTTTGTTTTCGAAAATTTGATGGATATTGACGATCGCTCAATCCAGCTCATTTTGCGCGAAGTTCAGTCCGATTCGCTGATTTTGGCCCTCAAGGGCGCCTCTCCCGATCTCCGCGAAAAAATCTTCAGAAACATGTCGCAGCGTGCGGCAGAAATGCTGCGCGAGGATCTGGAATCAAAAGGCCCGGTTCGCCTTTCAGAGGTCGAAGCCGAGCAAAAAGAAATTCTCAAGGTCGTCCGCCGCCTGGCCGACGAAGGTCAAATCGTCCTCGGCGGCGCCGGTGGCGAGCAAATGGTCTAACGCAACAGATGGCTGGCGTTATCCTCAAAGAAGACTTGGCGGCTTACCAGCGTTGGCACGCCAGTTCTTTTGATCAAAAGCCGCCGCCAAGCCCCCCAAGCGAGCCCAGCACCAGCCCGACGCCAGATTCAAGCGAACCAGAAATCATCACCACGCTGGGTTTGCCTACCGCCGACGATATCGAGCGCATCAATGAAGCGGCGCGCTCGGAAGGCTATCAGGCGGGTTTTGACGAAGGCAGGGAGGCCGCAGAAGCAAGCCGAGCGTCAGCGATCGCCGAGGAGATCTCCCGATTTTCAGCTCTCGTTGGCAATCTTCAAGTAGCGCTTGCTCACATGGATCAATCGATTGCCGAGCAAGTGCTTGACCTGGCGCTTGAGGTGGCGTCGCAAGTGATACGTGCTACGGTAAGCGCCCGACCGGAAGCGCTGCTGCCGGTTATTCGCGAAGCGATTGCGGCGCTGCCGCTGCACCACGCCCATGTCCTGCTCCATCTCAATCCTGCGGATGCGAGCGTAGTACGTGAGCACATTGGTGAGCAGCTAACGCTGACCGGGACCCAAATCATTGATGACGCAGCAATCAGCCAGGGTGGCTGCCTCCTCAAAGCCGGCACCAGCGAAATCGATGCCACTGTCGAAACACGATGGAAGCGCGTCCTGGAAGCCATTGGTTCGGAATTACGTGAATGGCAGAACAGCCCGCCGTAGTGACGCTGCCTGATCATAGTGGGCGCTGGCAGCGTTTTCTGGAGGGCTGCCGATTTGCTGCGAGTTCGGCGCAGCCACTTTGGGCAGTTGGCCGGCTGACCAGAATTAATGGTTTGGTGATGGAAGCTTCAGGGCTGAAATTACCCTTGGGGAGTTCGTGCCGAATTTACCCGCAAAGCGGATTACCGATAGAAGCAGAGGTTGTTGGCTTTGCCGGCGAAAAGCTTTACCTGATGCCATCCGATGACGTTTACGGTCTCGCCCCTGGCGCCAAAGTGGTGGCCTTTGAGTCGCCAAACAACAAACCCTTGGTGGAGTTCCCGCTACAGCACAAACGTCGCGCTATCGACCGCGCCAAACAGCTACCTGTCGGTGATGAGTTGCTGGGGCGAGTCCTCGATGGCGCCGGGCGCCCCCTGGACGCCAAAGGGCCGTTGCTGTCAACCCACACCCGCTCGCTGCAATGTCGCCCGATCAACCCGATGAGCCGCGCAGCGATTGAACACCCGCTGGATGTCGGTATTCGTGCCATCAATGGTTTGTTGACCGTCGGACGCGGCCAGCGGATGGGCTTGTTTGCCGGATCAGGGGTTGGCAAATCGGTATTGCTGGGCATGATGGCGCGCTACACCGAAGCCGAGGTCATCGTGGTCGGACTGATTGGCGAACGGGGTCGCGAGGTCAAAGAATTCATTGAGCAAATTCTCGGTGAAGAAGGCATGCGACGCGCTGTGGTCGTCGCCGCTCCGGCCGATACCGGGCCTTTGATGCGCTTGCAAGGCGCAGCCTACGCAACCTCAATTGCTGAACACTTCCGCGACCAGGGCAAACATGTTTTGCTGATCATGGATTCCTTAACCCGTTACGCCATGGCACAGCGTGAAATCGCCCTGGCGATTGGTGAGCCACCAGCCACCCGAGGCTATCCACCCTCGGTTTTCGCGCGCTTGCCGCAGTTGGTGGAACGCGCCGGCAATGGCCCGGATGGCGGCGGCTCAATTACGGCTTTTTATACCGTATTGGCTGAGGGTGACGATCAACAAGACCCCATCGCCGACTCAGCGCGGGCAATTTTGGATGGTCACATCGTTCTCTCGCGTACGCTCGCCGATTCCGGGCACTACCCGGCGATCGACATTGAGCAATCGATTAGCCGTGCCATGGTCAATTTGATTACGCCGGATCATCTTGATCAAATTCGTCGCTTCAAAGTCCTGTTCGCCCGCTATCAGCGCTCGCGTGACTTAATTTCGGTCGGTGCTTACGCTCCCGGCTCCGACCCGGTACTTGATCAAGCCATCAATTTGTATCCACGTATGGAATCATTTTTGCAGCAAAAACTGACTGAGCAATCCGACTTCTCTCACAGCGTCAACACGCTCACCAAGCTTTTCTGATAGATCTAGATCATGGCCCAAGTTTTTTCGCTTCAACCGCTGCTTGAACTGATGCAAACCCGCACCGACGACGCAACACGACAACTGGGCAAGCTCATCGCCGCCGAACAAAATGCCAAAAGTCGGCTGCAAATGCTTGAGCAATATCGTGAGGAATACGCCCAAAAGATGCGTGATGCGTCAGCGCAAGGGATTACCCGGATGGCACTGCACAACTATCAGGATTTTCTCGCCCGTATTGACCAGGCAATTTCGCAACAAACGCAGGCGGTTCAACAATCGCAACAAAGCACGGCAGCCGGCCAGAATCACTGGCAAGAGCAAAACAAGCGCCTCAAGGCCATTGACACGCTCTCTCTTCGCCACGACGCCAAGGAACGCTGGCGCGAAGGCAAGCTCGAACAAAAGATCCAGGACGAATACTCTTCACGCAAGTACGCCGTACGCAACCCCGGTGAAGAGGACTAGACGACGGGCACATCTATTGCTTATTTGAATCCAGTTCGTCGTCCTTAAGGAATCAAAATGAGCATCTCAGCCCTTTCCATCGCCATCCCTGCCCCCACTGGCACCGCAGCCAGTGCCGGGTTATTTGGCGCTGATTTGCCGTTGACCGCAGACGGCTTGCCGATTAATTTTGCCACGCTGCTGGGTGGGCAATTGACGCCATTAACGCCGTCCGACGCCAACACCTTAACGACAGTCGTTGGCGAAGCTCGCACCCAGAGCATGCTTTCCAGGTCACCATTGTCAGGCACTCGCGCCGAGCTGACGATAGGGCGAAGCGGCCAAGTTCAAAACAACGAAACCTCCTTGGCAACCTCGGCAACGCAACCAGAACGCCTGGCTACATTGGCTGATCTCTCGCTTCCCGGCACGCCCACCGAGCAGGCAATCAGACCGAGTGACCTAACAGCAAGCCTTGAAGAAACACCATTGGCAACTCCCACAACTCCCGCAAATCCGCCAGCCAGCTTGGTGAAATTAGTTGAACTGAAGGCAACAGACGCCAGCGATCTCGAAAAGCACCAAGAAGTAGTTCTTGAGCGTGCAAATTTCAACGCCCCCCCCCTCGCCTCGACTCAGGACCATCCTGCAGCACCAGTAGACGGGCACCCGGCTGAAGGCGTGCTATCCCTGATCGCCTCACAAACAACCAGCAAGCAAGCAAACACAAAGAAAGCTGACGAGAAAACTCTGAGCAGTATCGACCCAGCATCGGTAATTCAAGTACTGCCTCCCTATCAAAATCCACCGCTTGAAAATCGACGCACAATCGACGTTGACCGTAACAAGCAGCCCGCATTTATCGCCTCAGCCGACGCCATCCTCACTGAAAAGCCTCTTTTTGCCTCTCAATCAAACCCAGAGTCCAAACTCCTCAACAACACCAACCTGAATACCGCTTTGGCACCGTCGCTTGACACACCAAAGACCAGCGCCGACTCGGCAAATCTTGCCGCTCCCGTAGCCGGCACCGGCAATTCCTCATCCCCGGCCTTCGCGTCAATTTTGTCCAACCAGGCACACAACGCAAACCAAGCTACTGCAGCGACAAACGCCCCAGCCGTATCGACCGCAATTCAGGACAGTCGCTGGCCGCATGAGTTCTCTGAGCGTGTTGTCTGGATTGCCAAGAATGATCAGCAGCTTGCACAAATCAATATCAATCCGCCACAATTAGGGCCGGTACAAATCACCGTTAACATCAATGGCGACCAAGCCAGCATCAATTTTGCCTCGCCGCACGCAGAGGTGAGAAAAGCCATTGAAGATGCCATGCCCAATCTCCGCGACATGCTTGCCAGTTCAGGCATCAGCCTCGGACAATCGAGTGTCGGCTCACAGTTGCAACAAGAGCAGCGCGAGTTACCCGCTCAGTTTGCCAATGGAGCCCGCGTGGCGGGGGAAAACGCTATACTTCCGGCGGATAATCTCGCCAGCACAAGTTCCTCAAGCCTGCCCATTCAGCGAGGACGAGGCTTGGTAGATTTGTTTGCATAACCATAAAGTAACAAATAGAGAGGGAACGCGATGGCCAAAGACGCCAAGCCAGCAGAAGATGGGGCAGAAGCCCCCCCCAAAAAAAGCAAAAAACTTTTGATCATCATTCTTGCTGCCGTTCTGGTCATTGTACTAGCGGGCGGTGGCGCTGCATTTTTTCTACTAAAGAGCGACCCAGCCGAGGATGAAGAGACTGCAGAAGAAACTGAGAAACCAAGCAAAAAGAAAGCTGCCAAAAAAGACAAAAAAGAGGAGCCACCGGTTTTTATCAGCATGGAACCCTTTACCGTCAATTTAATTCCAGAAACTGGCGATCAGTATCTTCAGGTAGCGCTGGCGCTGGAAATGGAGGATGCGCACGCGGAGGCTGACCTGAAAATCAGAATGCCCAAGATTCGCAACAACATCACGCTTTTACTATCGAGCAAAAAAGCCTCTGAACTTATGCCCAAAGAAGGTAAGGAAAAACTGGCAGAAAATTTGAAGGATGAAATCAATTCGGTCATGGAACCACCGGTTAAAAACAAAAAAGGCGAACTGATTGCGCCTGACGGACCTGTGCAATCTGTTTTATTTACCTCTTTTATTATTCAGTAAGGCGAAATGGCTGGCGACTTTCTCTCTCAAGACGAGGTTGATGCCCTACTCAAGGGCGTCACCGGGGAGACAGATGAGCCCGAGTTGGGTGAGAGTGACGGCGGTGGGATACGCTCCTACAACCTTGGCACCCAAGAACGCATTGTTCGTGGGCGCATGCCCACTCTGGAATTGGTTAACGAGCGCTTTGCGCGTTACCTGCGGATCGGCATGTTTAATTACATGCACCGCAATGCCGAAATATCGGTGGGGCCAATTCGGGTACAGAAGTACAGTGAGTTCATTCGCAATCTGGTTGTTCCGACCAATCTGAACCTGGTTGCAGCCAAACCTTTGCGTGGCACAGCCTTGTTTGTGTTTGATCCGAATCTGGTATTTCTCGTCGTCGACAATATGTTTGGTGGCGACGGACGCTTCCATACACGGGTCGAGGGGCGAGATTTTACAGCGACCGAGCAACGTATTATTCAGGGCTTGCTTGGTGTTGTTTTCACCGAGTACAGCAAATCCTGGAAGCCAGTTCATAGCATCACATTCGAGTACATTCGCTCGGAAATGAATTCCCAGTTTGCCAATATCGCTACGCCCTCAGAAATCGTCGTGTCGACGACCTTCACCCTTGAGTTTGGGGGCGCAACAGCGGATATGCACATCTGCTTTCCCTACTCCATGCTTGAACCAATTCGTGACCTGCTTTACAGCACGATGCAAAGTGACCAGCTATCGACGGACAAGCGCTGGATTGGCACTTTGCGCAAACAATTACAGAGTGCCGAGGTGGAAATTGTTGCGCAATTGGGTTCTGGAAAGATATCTCTGCGCGACATTCTTAAGCTAAAGGCAGGAGATGTTATTCCGCTAAATATCCCCTCAAAAATTGAAGCACAGGTAGATCATGTACCTTTGATGGAATGTACCTACGGCCAACTCAATGGCCAATATGCACTAAAAGTTGAGCGATTCCTTGCTGCATCGCCCGACGTGCCGGCTAGTATGGCCAGCAATGGGAGTTAAAAATGGTTGATGAAATGGACGACATGGAAAGTACCGCCACTGAAGACGACGGTCAGATCAGCGAGGATGATTGGGCTGCGGCGATGTCCGAGCAGGCAGTTGCTGAAACAGGCGGCGACGCCTCCACCGCAATGCCTGCCGATATTTTTCCCTCTTTTGGCAGCACTGGCGCCCCCGGCGGCATGATGAATGAGCTCGACATGATTCTGGACATTCCCGTTCAGATAACGGTAGAGCTTGGACGCACTAAAATCACGATCAAAAATCTCCTGCAACTGGCGCATGGCTCGGTCGTTGAACTGGAAGCGATGGCCGGAGAGCCGATGGATGTTCTGGTCAATGGCACATTGATCGCCCAAGGTGAAGTGGTTGTGGTCAATGACAAGTTCGGCATCCGCCTCACCGACATCATCACGCCATCAGAACGGATGCGGAAAATCAACCGCTGATCATTGGCTCATAAAAATAGGGCATTTTTGGCGGTTGACCGTAACAAGCTCGATTTTGCTGTTTGGGTTTAAGATAGCGACCTGAAATTACTCACTCAGGTCGCTTTTAATTTGTTACGCCTCGGACTCCTCCTCCTCCTTCCGCTCCAAAGCATTGCGGCGGACGCGCCAGCCCCTGGTATCTCATCCGGTAGCTATCTCCAGGCAGCGCTTGCCTTGATTCTTATCATTGGTCTGCTCATGGCAACCGCCTGGCTGGCGCGCAAAGTTTCCGGCGGCAAAGGCTTCGGCCACGGTGGCATGAAGGTGATCGGTGGCGTTGCGCTCGGCCCCCGGGAAAAATTGGTTCTAGTCGAAGTCGGTGATACTTGGCTGGTAATCGGCTTGGTGCCGGGACAAATCCGCACCCTGCACCAATTACCTAAAGGTAGCGATTTTGATCTCGCTCAAGCTTCATCTGCCAACACCGATATCCCGTTCAAGCAGTGGCTGAAAGCGGTAGCGGAACGAAATCGCAATGATTAAGCGCCTACTCACGGGCAGCTTTCTGTTACTCCCTGCCGGCCTTGCTTTTGCTCAGGCAACAGGTGGTTTGCCGGCATTTAACAGCACCCCTGCAGCAGGCGGAGGTACGACCTACAGCCTGAGCGTTGAGACACTGCTACTGCTGACGGCGCTCACCTTCATTCCAGCCGTCGTACTGATGATGACCAGTTTCACCCGCATCATCATTGTGCTTTCGCTGTTGCGCCATGCCATGGGGACACAGACCTCTCCCCCCAATCAGATTTTGGTTGGTCTCGCGTTATTTCTGACGTTTTTCATCATGTCACCCACCCTCGACAAGGTTTATGCTGACGCCTACGTGCCACTCTCGGAAAACAAAATCAACATCATGCAAGCCGGTGAGCGCGCCGCTGGCCCCATGCGCAGCTTCATGCTCAAGCAAACCAGGGAGGCGGATATCGCCATGTTTGCCGGCGTCGCTAAAATCACCAAAATCGACACACCGGAAGATATCCCCTTACGTATTCTGGTTCCCGCCTTTGTGATTAGTGAACTGAAAACAGCCTTTCAGATCGGTTTCATACTTTTCATCCCCTTCCTGATCATCGACATGGTGGTCGCCAGCATGCTGATGTCAATGGGGATGATGATGATGTCGCCGGTGATGGTCGCCCTGCCCTTCAAATTGATGTTATTCGTTCTGGTTGATGGCTGGCACTTGGTCATAGGCTCACTGGTACAGAGCTTCAGTCCATGACCCCAGGTGTTGTCATGGAAATTGGCCGTCAGGCCGTTGAAGTTACTCTGATTTTGGCAGCCCCCATGCTGCTGACTGCCCTCGCCGTTGGCTTGATTATCAGTATTTTCCAAGCCGCAACCCAAATCAATGAGGCCACTCTCCAGTTTGTCCCCAAATTGGTAGCCATGTTTGTGGTAATGATTTTCTTCGGCCCCTGGATGCTGGAATATGTGATGGATTACATCCAGCGCCTCTTCGGCAGCATTCCGCAACTCATCGGCTGATATGTTCACGATTACGACCACGCAGATCGATGCCTGGATCGTCGCCTACGCCTACCCACTCGCGCGCATCCTCGCCTTCGTTGCAGCGGCGCCGCTCTGGAGCACTGCTGGCATCCCAAGGCGTACCCGTTTGATACTCGGTTTCGCGATCACCATTGCGATTGCGCCTGTCTTGCCGGCCATGCCCCCTGTTGCACCGGCATCACTCGCTGGCTTATGGATTCTGGCTCAACAAATGTTGATTGGAATTGGCATGGGATTCGCAGCCCGTATTATTTTTGCTGCCGTTGATTTGGCTGGTGAGTTTATCGGCATGCAGATGGGGTTGGGATTTGCGACCTCCTACGATCCACTCAATTCATCCCAAACTCCGGTTATTTCCGAATTTATTGGTCTGATCGGACTACTGTTATTTCTTTCGCTAAACGGGCATTTAATTTACGTCGCCACGCTGGCGCAAAGTTTCAATGCCATTCCCGTCGGCCCCAATCCCTTGGGTGCCGGGAGTTGGCTCAATCTTGCCGAACTGGGCAGCAAAATATTCTCATCAGGCTTGCTCATCGCACTCCCGGTCGTCGTTGCCCTGATGATTACCAACATTGCGCTGGCCGTCCTGACCCGAGCTGCACCGCAACTCAATATTTTCGCCCTTGGCTTTCCACTGACCCTAATGGGTGGCTTTTTTGCACTGGCCATCAGCATGGACTATCTGGCCGTCCCGCTCCAGTCTCTCTACGAACTGGCACTCGCTTCCTTGCTGGGTTTTGCGGTAATGCCGACTCAGTAGCGGTCTAGCGGTCGTTCAACCTGAAAGAATCCGCCTGCTCGCGCTGTACCAGTTTGATTGTCCCTTGCGCCACTCGGCGCGCGCCAATGGTTTGGGAATCGATTCCTTCTGTGTACTCAAGGATGTGATAGTTTTCAAAACCCTGTTCATACTGAAGTTGGCTGGCCCGGCGCTTTAAAATCTGAATCGACTCACCCGCGCCACCAGTGTGATAACGCTTCATTTTCATGGAAAAACGATAGGTATCCTCATTCAGACGAGCCTCTTCAATTTCCCAATTCGGCGCCAATGGGTCATAAAAAACGACCGTTACGATCGCAGTGAGTGCGCCCGTTGCGGCCGATGACAAGCTCTGCGACGTATTGCTATAGCTTGAGAGGCCAACTCCGGTAGCTATAAGTATGGCGACAGGGAGTTTCATAGGATGTTGAAGAGACTTAATTGACTGATCTGCTTGAACGATATTTGAGCAGCTTCAAGCTGCATTTGAGTTTTAGCAAGATCTGAAATCGCTTTGGCATAATCAAGATCCTGCAACTCGGACAATGATGTTTTGTACTGTATTTGAAGGTCTTCACCGCTATTAGTGAGTGACTCGATTTCATTCAAACGACTACCGACTGACGCCCTTACCCTAAGTATATTTTCCATCGCATGATCGATCTCAATCAGATTGGTCGCCAAGTCATTCGAGTATTTTGTGGAAGTATTACCCGTTGC